>JAXJMO010000088.1:0-2088 GCA_036313175.1 Collinsella sp.
AGCTCGTCGGGCGGCAGGTTGAGGAGCTCGTCGCCGGGACGGTGCAGGCAGACCTTCCTGAGCTTGCCGATCTCGGAAGGCACGTGCAGACCTTTCGTCATGGCCTCCTACCTTTCTTTCGGGCCCTTGTCAGGGCCGATTCGTTAGCGCCCCTCCGTGTGAGGCGTTATTGCTGACGACATATTTATATCCAAAATCAGCTCATACTTCCACCTTGCCCCCGAACGGTTTTTTATAGGGGGTGAACGGCATACACATATACTTCACGCATGGCACGCTTCATCTTACTAAAGCGTATTTACGTGCTTAAACGCGTTTTAATCCTAAAATCAAATGGAACTAAACTTTGTTAAACCATCCTCAAATTGCATATTTCCAATAAAGCTATGAATAGAATTAGCGGTTCACACCGCGTCTCAACCATTTTCATTTTTATTCAGAAAAAAGTTTGTCCTATTCATTTCTGATAAATAAATTACCGTTTACCAGACGCTTGATACCGTTCACCGGAAGCTCAGTATAAGGCTGGTCGAATACCTGATCGATCTTGCGTCTCCATTTGTAACAACTTGACTTCTCGGTATAGAAAAACGGACCCGATCCCCTAGGGAAACAGGTCCGTTTTCGATTATTGCCGGCCAATTTGAATACGGCCTTCGAAGGGAATCGTGATCCTAGCGATCGAACTCCGCCAGTGCCTCGCCCAAAAGCCTCAGACCCTCGCGCAGAACGTCCTCGCTCGCGCAGTAGCCCAGGCGTGCGCCGCAGGGAAGCTCAAAGCGGCTACCGGGAACCAACAGCACTCCCCTCTCGGCCAGCAGGCGCTTGCAGAACTCCTCGTCGTCCTCGGGAATATCAAGCTTGATAAACGAGGTAGACACGCCCTGCGGGGCCGTCCAGGAAACGCGATGCTGCGTATCAATCCAAGCCTGCGCGATATCGCGGTTTCCAAACACGATCTTGCGGTTGCGCTCGAGGATCTTGTCCTTGTGCTTGAGCACATAGGTCGCCAGGGCGTCGTTGAACACGCCGCCGCAAATCATGGTGTAGTCGCGGTACGTGCGAATGCGGTTAGATACCTCTTCGTCTGCCACAACCCAGCCCACGCGGGCCGCAGGCGTCGAATAGGTCTTGGACACCGAGTTGGTGACGATGGCCTTCTCGTACACATCGGCCATCGACAAAAAGTCCTTAGTGTTCTCAAGCGGCAGGTACACCTCGTCGCACAGCACATAGGCGCCAACCGAGCGGGCGATCTCGGCAATCTGGCCGAGCGTATCGGCATCAAGCACCGTACCGATGGGGTTCGATGCGTTGTTGATGCAGATGAGCTTCGTGTTGGGGCGCACCGAGCGCTTGAGCTCCTCGATATCGGGTTTCCATCCGAGCTCCTCGCGAAGCTCCCAATACTCGACCTCGGCGCCGAGCGTACGCGGGATCTCATAGAGCGGCGCATAGGTAGGCCACTCGGCGATAACGTGGTCGCCGGGCTCGACTACAGCCATGATGGCGTTGAGATTGGCGCCCGTGCAGCCATTGGTCTGCAGGATGTGATCGGGATTGACCTCGCGACGATACAGCTTGGCAACCTCGGCCTTAAACTCCGGCGAACCCTCGATCCAGCCGTAGTTCATCTTCTCGCGGTCCAGGCGTTCATAGAACGTGGCGCCGTCCTGCTCGTCGAGCGCGCGCAGCTCGCCCATGGTAAGCGAGGAGATCGTCGACTGGGCGATATCCCACGTGGCGCTCTTCTCCCAAACGTTGAGCCACTCTTCGACGCCGATTGTCTTGAT
Source organism: Collinsella sp. (assembly GCA_036313175.1). GTDB lineage: Bacteria > Actinomycetota > Coriobacteriia > Coriobacteriales > Coriobacteriaceae > Collinsella. The sequence goes on from JAXJMO010000088.1 coordinate 1,794, forward strand.
ATCCATGGCCAAGCTCCTTACAAAAGCAGTCATCCAATCGTGTTGACGTTCCTCATACAAGAATGGGGCGGTGCGAAAACCCGCACCGCCCCATTGGGAGACATCTAATTGCAGCTAGATGTATGTATTAAGACCTGTACGGGTCCTTGAAGACCTTAGAGGTCCTCGCGCCAGAAGGGCATGCTCATGCAGCGCGGGCCGCCGCGGCCGCGGGAGAGCTCGGCGGAGGGCACGACGAGAAGGTCCAGGCCCTCCTTGTACAGCACGTCGTTGGTGACGGTGTTGCGGGCGTAGA
>JAXJMO010000089.1:0-35339 GCA_036313175.1 Collinsella sp.
CGGCACCGCCGAGGTCCATACCGAGGACGAGCCCCTCAGCCCGCTTTCCGTCTACGGCCAGACCAAGGCGGCCGGCGACATCGCCGTGGCCGGCTGCCCCCGCCACTACATCATGCGCAGCTCCTGGGTCATCGGCGAGGGGCACAACTTCGTCAAGACGATGAAGGCGCTCTCCGACCGCGTCGCCGACCCGGACGACGCCCTGGAGCAGGTCACCGTCGTTGACGACCAGCTGGGCCGCCTGACCTTCACGCGCGACATGGCCGAGGCCATCTTCCACGTGCTGGGGACGCACGCCCCCTACGGAACCTACGACTGCACGGGCTCCGGTGCCGTGAAGTCCTGGGCGGACATCGCCCGCGCCGTCTTCGAGGCCGCCAACGGCAACGGGGACAAGGTCGTGCCGGTCAGCACCGCCGACTACTACGGCGGCGCCGAGGGACCCGTCGCCCCGCGCCCGGTCCACTCCGCGCTCGACCTTTCCAGGCTCGAGTCGGTCGGGTTCCACATGCCCGACTGGGAGGAAGAGCTTGGGGAGTACCTCAAGACGCTCTAGCCGCTATCAACTTTTCGAGAGTAAAAGCCGCCGTTCTTTAACGGCGGCTTTTCTTGTTGATGGCTATCTGCGCAGTGGTGCCAATAGTATTTTGCGGAAGATCTTTCACTCGCTTGGCGTGGTGGCGGACCTGCCGGGCTGGTCATCGTAGGCGTATTTGCTGTACACGTTTACCTCCCACTGCTTTTTTTCGACCTTTGCCACGGAATCGAGGATGAATCCGGTCGCAAGGCTTAGGCCGCACAGGAACATAAACGAGGCGGCGAGCACGGCGGTGGGGAAGCACGGAACGAGGCCGGTCTGGAAATACTCGACAACGATGGGCATGCCCAGGGCGAGACCAGTCACCGCAAACAGAAGCGCGACGAGGCTGAAGAACTTCAGCGGGCGGTAGTCCTTGAACAGCGTGCCGATCATCGCAACGACTTTAATGCCGTCGCTCACGGTATTGAGCTTGGACTCGGAACCTTCCGGACGGTCGCGGTACTCGATGGGCACATCTTTGATGCGCCAGCGGTGGTCGACGGCGTGGATCGAGAGCTCGGTTTCGATCTGGAAGCCCTCGGAAAGCACAGGGAAGGTTTTAACGAACGGGCGGCTCATGGCACGGTAGCCGGTCATGACGTCATCGAAGCTGTAGCCATAGATCCACTTGATCATGGCGCGGACCAGATTGTTGCCAAAGCCGTGGAAGGCACGCTTGTTCTCCTCGGCATAGGTGCCGTTGGAAAGGCGGTCGCCTACGGTCATATCGGCCGTGCCGTTAAGGATGGGCTCGCAGAGGGCCTTTGCCGCTTCGGCGGGGTAGGTGTCGTCGCCGTCGACCATCAGGTAACAATCGGCGTCAATGTCGCGAAACATCTGACGGCAGACGTTGCCTTTTCCCTGACGCGGCTCAAAACGCACCGTGGCACCGTGCTCTGCAGCAATGTGAGAGGTGTTGTCTGACGAGTTGTTGTCGTATACGTAGATCGTCGCTTGCGGAAGTTCGCGGCGAAAGTCGTCGATGACTTTTCCGATGGTGACTGCCTCGTTGTAACAGGGGATAATAACGGCAATCGTTTGCTCGGCCATGAAGGTTCCTTTGGTCGCGTACAATCGAATCGTTTGTTTCGTGGTTAGGATGGGCGCATTGATTCGAGAGTTCAGGTTATTAGATGTGACACGTGCTGTTTTGCTGTTTGCAGCAAGCATCGCTACGGTGACGTATTGTAGTGGTTCCTTCGACCTGTTTCCATCAGTCTTGGCATGTGTTGCGATAATCGCATCATTGGTTAATTTCAATAAGTTTGCGTGCAGGGATTTTGCATTTCCGTCGGTTGTTGGTAGAGCTTGCTGCTTAGTGATTTCCCTTGTATTTTCGCTCGTTCTTGTGCTGGGAGCGCATATTCGTGTGACTGAACCGGTGATTGCCGGCGGGATTTACGAGAACTATATTGAGCCGTATTCCGCGATTGATTTTGTTGCTTTTTGGGTGATGTCGGCGCTGGTCTTTTGGGTCTTGTCGGTGCTTGTTCAGCTGTCTTGTCGTTGCCGCTGCTGTGTTTTCTGCAATGACTCGCTGCGGACTAATGATGGTGACTCGTCCATTCGACTCCTATCCGTTACGGTCCGTGCTCTAGTGATATTTCTTTTGTATCTCCCGTTCTTCCTGAGGTATTGTCCCGGCCTGTTTTTTGGGGATACCTTCTCGTCGTTTGCTCAGATTATGGGGTGGAACCCTTTGAGCAACCATCATCCGGTTGCATTCACCATGATGATGGCTGCTTGTATCAAAATTGCAGGCCTCATGGGGATGAGCCCTTCGGTGGGCGTTGCCTTGCTAACGGTGCTTCAGATGGCCTGTGTTGCCAGCACGTTTGGCTATCTTTCAATTTGGGTGACTTCCCGCTTGGGGGTCTCCTCTCGCTGGTCTTGGCTGCTCGTAGTCTATTTTGGCTTGTCACGGTATTGCGCTCTTTATTCTGTGGCGCTTTGGAAAGACCCGTTGTTTTCCTGCTGTCTTGTCTTGATGGTGACCATGCTTGCCGATGCCGTCACGGGAAAGGATTCCCGGTCGAGCGCGTTGCGTTTGCTCGTTTTTGGTGCCCTGGCGTTGGGCGTTATGCTTCTACGGAATAACGGTTTGTATATTTGCGCTGCGCTATTCGTGGTGCTTGCGATAGTTGTAGCTTTGGGCCGACTCGGCTGCATTGCCCCGATGAAACCTGCCTCTCGTTTGGCCGTATCTCTTGGATTTGCGCTTGTCACATGCTTGGTTATTGCGGGGCCCGTGTACTCGGCTCTGGGCGTTGTTCCATCGGAGGATGTTGAGTCAGTGGGTATTCCGCTTGCTCAGATGGCTCGCGTTGCCGCGCTCGATGGCGGTACGTCCAAGTCCGACCGTTCTTATATGAACGAGTTGCTGCCGCTTGATCGTTACAAGGAGGTTTACCACCCCAGTATTATCGATCCGCTTAAATGGAACGATGACTTTAATTCGGACCATTTAAAGGATGGATTCTGGGCTCATTGGGCCTCGATGCTTTCGCGTAACCCTTCGATATACTTTGAGGCATGGGAACTGCAGACGTTTGGTTTTTGGGCCCCAAATGTAAAGGGTGCTGACGGTCTGCCTGAAAACTTTCTCATGGGCGTTCCGTATAACCTTGTGGCCGACGCAAAGGCTTCTACGGGAGTTACATTTCGCAACTTGCTTGCGCCCCTCGGCGATGATGTTGATGTGGCGATTGGACTGAGCGCTTGGTCTATTCCTGGCGCCGTTGTCTTTTGGTTGCTCATGTTTTCGACAGCACTGTTGGTGTCTTGTGGTCGCGCAAGGTTTGCTTTGCCGCTTTTGCCATTTTTGTTGTTGTACGGGACGCTCTTTATTGCCAGTCCTATTTGGTACTGGCCTCGTTATATCGTGGCTGCTCAATTTGGTCTTCCTGCCGTGCTTGTGGTGGTCGCTCGCGGCATGCTGTCTGATGGAAGAAGTCCCGAAAACGATGTTGTGGGATAGTTTTCCAGTTTCGCAATGCCGCCTTCCGGTGCTAGGAGCGGGTCTATACTGTTCGTTTGTCAACGATTACGAGTAAAGGAGTTGCATCCGTGTCGGATCAGACAAAGCAACAAGAAACTCGCAGTCTGCCTGCGACGTTTGCTAAGAACGAATTTGAGAAGGACGCGTTTATCCTTCGTCAGCTGGTTACCAAGGATTTTAAGATCAAGTATCGCCGTAGCGTTCTGGGCGTCGCATGGTCGGTGCTCAATCCGTTGCTGATGATGATTGTCATGGCCATCGTGTTCTCGACGATTTTTGCCCAGGGCCGCAATGGCTCGATTACGCCCGAGATGTACCCGCTGTATTTGATCGTGGGTAACGTCACCTTTGCCGTCATGTCCGAGTCTACGAACCAGGCTCTGACGTCGATCGTGGGTGCTGCCCCGCTGCTCAAGAAGGTTAAGGTGCACCGCTGGGTCTTCCCGGTGCAGAAGGTGCTCTTCTCGCTGGTTAACTTTGCCTTCTCTCTGGTCGCCGTAGCTATTGTTATGCTGTGGTTCCGTGTTATGCCCTCTTGGCACCTTATTCTGCTGCCTGTCTGCCTACTGCTGCTTATGTGCTTCTGCATGGGCCTGGGCATGATGCTCTCCGCCCTCACGGTTTTCTTCCGCGATGTCATGCATCTGTGGAGCGTCGTCATTACGGCTTGGACCTACATTACGCCCATCTTCTGGACGACCGACTTCGTTGCGCAAATGCCGCATCTCGTGCGCATTCTGGTCTATGCGAACCCCATGTATAACTACCTGCAGTTTATGCGTGATATCTTCCTGTTCCAGACTACGCCCTCGCTTATGACGTTTGGTATGTGCGTCGCTTGGGCGGTTCTTGCGCTTGTTATTGGCTACACCGTGTTCCATAAGTCCGAGCGCAAGTTCATCCTCTACATCTAAGGAGTGCTGTGATGACTGAATCTGTTGTTGATTACAGCGAGCAGCCTCTGGCTGTCGAGGTCGACGACGTCACCATGATCTTTAACATGGCGTCCGAGTCGCTGACCAACCTCAAGGAGTACTTCATCAAGCTTGCCAAGCATGAGTTGTTCTTTGAGGAGTTTAGGGCGCTTAAGCATATCTCGTTTGATATTCATCGTGGCGAGGTCGTGGGTCTGGTCGGCACCAATGGCTCCGGCAAGTCTACGATGCTCAAGATTATCGCTGGCGTGCTTGAGCCAAGCGAGGGCAGCGTTAAGGTGCACGGTAACATCGCGCCGCTGATTGAGCTTGGTGCTGGCTTTGACCCCGAGCTGACCGCCCGCGAGAACATCTATCTGAACGGCGCCCTACTCGGCTATACCAAGGAGTTCATCGATGCCAACTTTGATGGCATTATCGAATTCGCTGAGCTGCAGAACTTTGTCGATATGCCGCTCAAGAACTTCTCCTCGGGCATGGTGGCGCGTATTGCCTTTGCAATCGCGACGATTACCGAGCCCGATATTCTGATCGTTGACGAGACGTTGTCCGTCGGTGATGTGTTCTTCCAGCAGAAGTGCGAGGCCCGCATCCAGCACTTTATCCAGAGCGGCGAAGTGACGGTTTTGTTCGTTTCGCACTCCATGGAGCAGGTTGAGCGCATCTGCCAGCGTGCCGTTTGGATTGAGAAGGGTGACCTTCGCATGGACGGCCCGGTCAGTGAGGTCTGCAAGGCGTACCGTGAGCAGTTCAACTAGGTTATAATTACTTACGCTTGGCCGAATTGTTTGGCTGGGCGTGCGGTTATTTGCTCCATTAGCTCAGTTGGATAGAGCAGGGGACTTCTAATCCCAAGGTCGACGGTTCGAATCCGCCATGGAGCGCCATCGTTTATTAAGCCCAGACCGCTTGGTGGTCTGGGCTTTTTTCATCTTGTGTGCTGCTGGAGCCGAGCACGAGCAAGCCGCTGCTGTTTGTTGCGGTTGGCATTTTACTTTTCCAGATGCTCTTTCAGCAGCTCCAGTGCGTGGGCGTAGCCTTGGAGGCCCTCGCCGGTGATGGTGGCGAAGCAGGCTAGGCGTGCATAGCTCACCTGGCGGAAGTCCTCGCGGGTCTCGACGGCGCTGATGTGGACCTCGACGGCGGGGATGGCGACGGCTTTGAGAGCGTCCAGGATGGCCACACTGGTGTGCGTGTAGGCTGCCGGGTTGATGACGATTCCGTCGACCTTGCCGTAGGCCTCCTGGATCTTGTCGACGATGCTGCCCTCGTGGTTGGACTGGAAGACCTCGACCTCGTCAAAGCCCTGCGCGGCGCCTGCCTCCTGGCAGATCTGTACCAAGCGGTCGTAGTTGTCGCTGCCGTAGATGCCCGGCTCACGAATGCCGAGCATGTTGAGGTTGGGGCCATTGATGACGAGTGCTTTCATGGTTGCTTCCTTTGTAGTTTGGCGGGCGGTGAGGCGGAATGAAAAACCACCACAAAGGTGCCTGTCCCTTTTGTGGTGGTTTTTGTTAGAGAGCGGGTGGGAGGGTGTCGAGGAGGGCGCGGGCGGTATTGGCGGCGCAGTCGCGTGAGTCGATGATGTGGTCGGCCCAGGCGCGGTAGCGTGGCATACGTTGTTCCGCGAGCTTATCGATGCCGTCGCGTGCGGTGATGGGGCGGCCCTTGTGGGCGAGCTCTTCGAGCTTGCGGTTGAGCATCACAATTTTGCTGTTCTGGTGCAGCAGCGGATAGTTCTCGTCTCGCGTGACCACGCCACCGCCGGTGGAAAGCACCAGGCCGCTGCGCTTGGAGATGTCGGAGAGCGCCGCCGTTTCCTGCTCGCGGAAGGCCGCCTCGCCGCGCTCGACGATATAGTCGGCGCAGGGCATCCCCAGGCGTTCCTCAAGCGCGCGATCCAGGTCGATGTGCTCTCGCCCCGTGAGCAGGGCAATCTGCTCACCCACGCGGGTCTTGCCCGAGCCCGGCATGCCGATCAGCGCGATGTTCTGTTCGCGGCGTGACAAGCGCTCCGTTACGTCCAGGATGCGCTCGCGCGGGGTGACCTGGCCGGTATAGCGCTCGACGGCCTGTGCCGCTTGGGCCACGAGCATCAGCAGGCCGCCGATGCAGGGGATACCGCGGCGCTCGGCCTCGAGCATGAGTCCCGTGCGGGCGGGGTTGTAGACAATGTCGATAACGCCTTCGAGCGCATTGAGCCCTTCGAGCGTGCAAGGCGCGTCGGGGCAATGGGGGAACATGCCGGCGGGCGTGCAGTTGACGAGTAGGGCGGCGTCGGACTGCTGCACGATGTTGCCGTAGTTGACCTCGCTCGTGCGACCCACGGGCACAACGATGGCGCCCAGGTCTCCCAGCACCATCGTTGCCGTGGTGCCGGCGCCACCGGTGGCTCCGAGCACGAGGGCCTTCTTGCCGGCAACCTCCACACCCAACTCCTCAACCAGGTATTGGAAGCCAAAGTAGTCGGTGTTGTCGCCGCGCAGGCGGCCGTCGGGCAGGCGCGTGATGGTGTTGACGTTGCCCATACGCTCAGCGAGCGGGCTCAGCTCGTCCAGGTACTCCATGACGGCGCGCTTGTAAGGGATAGTCACGTTGGTGCCCTCCCACTCTTCGCCCGTCATAAAGGCCGCGAGGACCTCAGGCTCGCGCTCAAATCGCACGTACTCGAGCCCAGCGAGCTCTTTGTAGATGGTCGGGGTGTAGCTGTGGCCCAGCACGCGGCCCAGCACGCCGTAGGGGCGGGTTGCGGCGACGTCAGTCATCTAGAGCACCTCCGTGTAGCTGCCAAAGTAGGTGAAGCTCTCGCACACCTCGTCGATGGAATCGAGCAGGTCGTCGAGGGCCTTGCTGCCAAAGGGGCAGTCCAGATCAAAGTAGAACATAAACTCAAAGTCGTGGCCGGGGATGGGGCGGCTCTCGAGTTTGATGAGGTTGATGTTGAGCGCGTAGAAGCGCTCGAGCACGCGATAGAGGGCACCCGGCTCATTGGCCGTGGTGATCATGAGCGAGGTACGGTTGGCACCGGGATAGACGCGTGGCTCGCGGCTGATGACGACAAAGCGTGTGTAGTTGTTGTCCGAGTCCTGGATGTTGGACTCCAGCACCTCCAGGCCATAGAGTGTCGCGCAGCTGCGCGATGCGATGGCGGCAACATCGGTGCGCCCGGAGCTGGCGACCATCTCGGCCGACATGGCGGTGTTGGGGTACTTGGTGGCGTGCAGGTCGTGGGACTCGATAAAGCCGGCACACTGGGCAATGGCTTGGCCGTGGCTGTAGACCTCGCGCACGTCGGCGAGCTTAGTGCCGGGCTTGACGAGCAAGTTGTGGTCGATCTTGAGGCGAAGCGAGCGCACGATGTGGAAGTCGAACTGGGCGAGCAGGTCGTAGACGGCGTTGACCGAGCCGGCGGTGGAGTTCTCGATGGGCAGCACGCCAAACTCGCAGAAGCCGTCGCGCACAGCGCGCATAACGCCTTCGAAGGTCTCGAAAAACGCGATGTCGGGCACGTCGAAGAGTTTGCACGCGGCGATTTGGCTGTAGGCACCTTCGACGCCCTGGCAGGCGACGGTTGCCGTCTGGGGGAAGGGTGTGTCAAAGGCTGCGGCCATGGCATGGGCCTTTTGCGACACCGTGATGCCCTTGAGCTCGTTGATGTAGCGCTGCTGCTCGGCCTTGCTCATGCTCATGAGGAGACGGAACAGGGTGATGGTCTGCGCCTTGTAGCGCTCGGGCGCGCGGCTGGCGAGGTTGTTGAGCTTGGAGCGCTCACGGGCGGGGTCGAAGACGGCCTTGCCCATCTCGATTTTTGACTTGGCTACCTCGGTGGCAATGTCCATTCGCTCGACAAAGCTGTTGAGGAGCGTGGTGTCGATGCCATCGATGGCCTGGCGGATGTCAGCAAGGTCCATGGAGGCCCCTTTCACGTAACGGCTGAGTTGGCAGGCAACCCAGGTGAGTCGGGTTAGAGCTGGGCGGCGTCCTCGAGGAGAGCGTCCCAGATGGCGAGGGCGGCGGCTGCTTCGGCTACGGGGACGGCTCGGGGGACGATGCAGGGATCGTGGCGGCCGTGGATCGAGAGCTCGGCATTTTCCATGGCGTCCATGTCTACGGTCTGCTGCTCGCGGCCAATCGAGGGCGTTGGCTTTACGGCCATGCGCCACATGACGGGCGCGCCGGTCGAAATACCGCCCAGGATGCCGCCGGCGTTGTTGGACTCAACCTCGATCTCGCCGGTCTCGGCGTCGATGCGATACGGATCGTTGTTCTCGCTGCCGCGCATGGCGGCCACGGCAAAGCCCATGCCAAACTCCACGCCCTTTACGGCGGGAATGCCAAACGCGATTTGCGCGATGCGGTTCTCGATGCCGTCGAACATGGGGTCGCCGATGCCCGCGGGAAGCCCGTAAATGCCGCACTCCACGATGCCGCCGATGCTGTCGAGCTCGTCGCGCGCGGCAAGAATCTCCTCGCGCATGCGACCGGCAGCGGCGGCGTCAATGCAGGGCAGGTCGTTCGTAAGAATTGCCTTGCGGTCGGCCTCGCGATAGACCATATCGTCCATCGGCAGGTCGGAGATGCCGCCGATCTGCGCGACGTGCGCCATGACCTGAATGCCGCGGGCCTCGAGTGCCTGCAACGCAATGCCGCCGGCGATGCATAAGGGTGCCGTTAGGCGGCCGGAGAAATGCCCGCCACCAGCGACATCGTGCATGTTGTGGTACTTCACGCGCGCCGGAAAGTCTGCGTGCCCGGGACGGGGCTTGCGGCGCAGCTCGGAATAGTCCTTGGAGCGCGTGTTGGTATTCTCAATGATCGCGGCGATGGGTGCGCCGGTGGTGTGTCCATCGACCACACCGGCAATGATATGCACGGCGTCGGCCTCGTGGCGCTTGGTCGCGGTCTCGTCGCGACCGGGGGCGCGACGGTCCAAAAAGGCCTGCAGCAGCTCCTGGTCAACGGCGATACCGGCGGGAATGCCGTCAAGCGAGCAGCCGATAGCGGGGGAGTGCGACTGGCCAAAGATGCTCAGATGCAAAATGTTGCCAAAGGTCGAGGACATGCTATTCCTCCTCGAGTGTGACCTTGCCGCCCAGCAGGCGGTAGTGGTCGAAGAAATCGGGATAGGACTTGTTGACGGCCTCGGCGCCGTGGATCACGACCTCGCCGGTGGCACGGCTCGCAGCGATGGCGGCCATCATGGCGATGCGGTGGTCGTTGTGCGAATCGACCTCGCCGCCGGTGAAGGCATCGACACCCTTGATGATGAGGTCGTCACCGGCGATGCGCACCTGTGCGCCCAGCGCGGTGAGCTCGCGGGTGGTGGTGACCAGACGGTCAGATTCCTTGATGCGCAGGCGCGCACAGTCACGGATGAACGTGCGGCCCTGAGCCAGCGAGGCCACGGCCGAGATAACGGGTACCAGGTCGGGAATGTCGTGGGCGCTCATCTCAAAGCCGGCGAGCTTGTCGGACTGCACGGTGGCGGCGTTGGTGGAGCGCACGATGCGGGCGCCAAAGCGCGAAAGCGCGGCAAGCACGTTGCGGTCGCCCTGTGCGGAGCTCAGGGACACACCCTCGACGGTGATGGGGTCGGTGCCGATGGCACCGGCACACAGCCAAAAGGCGGCGTTGGACCAGTCGCCCTCGACGGCCACGCTGCCGGGCGTGCGGTACGAGCCGCTGCTCACACGGAAGTTCGTGACCTCGGGCTGGCCGTCCTTGGCCGGAATACGCTCGACGTTGACCTCGACACCGAAGGCCTTCATGGCCTGGATCGTCAGGTTGATGTAGGGGCGGCTCTCGATGAGGCCGGTCACCTGCACGCAGGAGGGCTTGGCCAGCAGCGGGGCCGCCAGCAGCAGGCCCGAGATATACTGCGAGCTCACGTTGCCCGGCAGCACAAAGGTGCCCGGGCGCATGCGGCCGCTTGTCTTGAGCGGAAAACCGCCCAGACCCTGCAGGTCGCAGCCGGCGGCGATGATCTCGTCCGAGAGCGGGGACAGCGGGCGGGCGCCCAAGCGTCCCTGACCCACAAAAGTTGCTTCTGCGCCCAGCGCGCAGGCGACGGGCAACATAAAGCGGAGCGTGGAGCCGCTTTCGCCGCAGTCAAGCGTGCCGCCGGCAAGGGCCTTGAGCAGGCCAAACTCAATACTCTTCATGGTGGGGTGGACCTGGAAGCCGTCCTCGACGGTCTCGATGCGAGCACCCAGGGCCGTAAGGCAACGCACCGTAGCCTCGATGTCGGCGCAGGTGGTGTTGCAGGTAACGTGCGTCTCGCCGTTGGCAAGCGCAGCGCAGATGATCAGGCGATGCGCCATCGACTTGGACGCGATAGCGGGAACGGTGCCCTTGAGTGGGGACGGGGTGATGCGGGCTAGCATGCGGATGCGTCTCCCTTCTGGCCGAGGCCCTCGGCAATGAGTTCGTGGAAAGTGGAAAGCGGCGTGCGGTCGATGCTGCAGCGGCCAATGCCGTGCGGAATCACCAGGTCGATGGTGTCGCCCGCGCGCTTCTTGTCGTGGAGCGCCTCGGCAAAAACGGCATCGGCATCTAGGTCGCAGCGGGTCTTGAGGCCATGGCGGGCGCAGAGTTCCTCGATGTGGCCGGGAAGTTCGGCGTCGCAGACGCCGTGCAGGGCTGCGGCGCGCGTGATGATGCCCATGCCGATCGACACGCAGTTGCCGTGCCCGAGCTCAAAGTGCTCGCAGGCCTCGACGGCGTGTCCGGCGCTGTGTCCAAAGTTGAGCAGCTTGCGTTGGTTGGTCTCGCGCTCGTCGGCAACGACCACGGCGCGCTTGATGTCGATGTTGCGGGCGATGATGAGTGCTACGCGGGCCACATCGCGGTTGAGCAGCTCCAGCGTGAGCGGGGTCTTCTCCAGCTCGGCGAAAAGCTCCGGGTCGGCGATCACGGCGTGCTTGACGACCTCGCCGCAGCCGTCGGCGAACTGCTCGGGCGTGAGGGTGGCCAGGCACCCCACGTCGGCGATAACCACGCTCGGCTGCCAAAAGGCGCCGGCCAAGTTCTTGCCGGCAGCCAGGTCGATGGCCGTCTTGCCGCCCACCGACGAATCCACCATGGCGAGCAGACTCGTGGGGATCTGCACAAACTTGCAGCCGCGCATGTAGGTGGCGGCCACAAAGCCGGCCACGTCGCCCACGACACCGCCGCCGAGTGCAACGATCACGTCGGAGCGTGAAAGCTCGTGCTCGGCCACAAACTCCAAAATGGCAACATAGGTTTCGGCGCGCTTATGGGCCTCGCCGGCCTCGAAGGTGCAGATGCTCACCTCGTAGCCTGACGCCTCCAGGCTCTGCTTAACGGGCATCTGGTAGAGCGGGCCCACGTTGGTGTCCGTCACGATGACGGCCTTGGTACCGCCGGCAGTGGCGCGCACGAGTGGTCCCGCCTGCTCCAGCAAAAACGTGCCAACATGCACTTGGTAGGGGCGTGCAGTGTCGATATCGATGGTAATCGCCATAAGCTTCGGTCCTTTCGACCTGGCGTGATAGGTGGTCTAGTGGGAGGCCTCGTCGTCGAGCGCGCGCTTAATGTGGTCGCCCTCGGCAAGGAGATTCTCCAGATAGCGCTGGTCGCGGTCCTTGAGCGCACGGCTGTAGGCGCCGAGCGATTCGATCAGATGGTCGATCTCGTAGGCGAGCGCGTCGGCGTCGTCGATCATGAGCTCGGACCACATTTGCGGGTTGAGGTGCGCCACGCGGGTGAGATCGCGGTAGCTACCGGCCGAAAAGCCGTGGTGGACCTGGGCGGTGGGGCTTTTGACGTAGGCGTTGGACACCACGTGCGCAAGCTGGCTCGTGAAGGCGATGACGCGGTCGTGCTCGGCGGCGCTGGTCACGCTGAACTTGCCAAAGCCCAAGGGGCGCACCATCTCGCGCACCTGGCCCAAAAGCTCCAGTTTGAGCGCATCGTCCACCGCGGGCGGCACGAGCACGAGTGGCGCGCCCTGGAACAGATCGGCGCGGGAGTGCGCATAGCCCGAGTACTGCGTGCCCGCCATGGGGTGCGCGCCCACAAAGTAAAAGCCGTGCTCACGGGCAAGCTCAAAGGCGCGCTCGCACACGATGCCCTTGACGCCCACCGTGTCGATCACCACGGGGCCCATGATGGCCTCGGTGTCGGTGGCGTCGGCGAGCGCCTGGGCGTGCGCCTCGAGCCACTCGATGCATGCCTCGGGATAGCAGGCAAGGACGATGATGTCGCATTCGCCGAGTGTCTTGTCGTTGAGCTCTCCGGCGACAGTGCCCATGCTGGCGGCCGTCATGACATCGTCATCGGGGTCCCAGGCCAGCACGCGGACGCCCGCCTGCGCATAGCCGCGGGCAAAACTGCCGCCGATGAGGCCAAGGCCGACGATGCCGGCGCACTTAGGGCCGCCCTGGTTAACGCGCGCGTTTCTCACCGTACCCATGGGCTACTCCATGGTCTCTTGGCAGACAACCTCGCGGATGGCTCGGATGCGGCGCATGGTGTCGTCGAACTGATCGGGGGTGAGGGCCTGGGCGCCGTCGGACCAGGCGCGGCTCGGCTCGTCGTGGACCTCGATCTCCAGGCCGTTGGCACCGCAGGCGGTCGCGGCGAGCGCCATGGGTTCGACGTAGCGGGTGTAGCCGGTGGCGTGGCTGGGGTCGGCAACGACGGGCAGGTGCGACAGGTGGTGCAGCACCGGCACGGCGTTAAGGTCGAAGGTGTTACGGGTGCGGGTCTCGAAGGTGCGGATGCCGCGCTCGCACAGGATGACGTTGTCGTTGCCCTCGCTCATGATGTACTCGGCTGCCATAAGCAGCTCGTCGATCGTGCCGGACATACCGCGCTTGAGCAGAATCGGGGTCTGGGTCTTGCCGACCTCCTTGAGCAGGGGGAAGTTCTGGGCGTTGCGGGCGCCGATCTGCATGACGTCAATCTTCTTGTCCAAGAAGACCTGCACGTCGCGTGGATCCATGATCTCGGTGACGATCGGCATGTCGAGCTCGGCAGACGCCTCGCACAGCAGGTCGAGGCCGGCGGGGCCCATGCCCTGGTAGGCGTAGGGGGAGGTGCGGGGCTTGTAGGCACCGCCGCGCAGCATCGTGGCACCGGCGGCCTTCACGCGGCGGGCGATGTGGATAAGGTTCTCGCCCTCGACGGAGCACGGGCCGGCGATGACCTGGAACTGGTCGCCGCCGATCTTGACGCCGTGGCCGCAGTCGATGACGGAGTCCTCGGGGTGGAATTTACGGTTGGCGCGCTTGAACGGCTCGGAGACGCGCTGCACGCGCTCGACGACATCCATGGACTCGAGCAGGAACGGGTCGATCTTGGTCGTATCGCCCACCAGGCCGATGATCGTCTCATTCTCGCCGCGCGAGACATCGGTCTTCAGACCCTTTTTCTCAATCCAGCTGACGATATGGCTGACGGCCTCGTCGCTGGCGCTCTGCTTTAAAATTGCAATCATGGTGTGCCTCTCACCTCGATGGATAACTTTTGCAAAAACGGCCCGCATCGCGAGCCGTGTATATATGGTGCATGAGAGTTTATACTATCTGACTCGCTTTTGCCTTCTAAAGTGGGTCGTTGCGCCGCGTCTTCCTCGGAATTGCAAAGCTTTTTCTTTTATTTTGATAGCCCGTGGTGCACTTGGGTATAATGCCAAACGTTGGCCCTATTAGCTCAGGGGATTAGAGCGTCTGCCTCCGGAGCAGAAGGCCGTTGGTTCGAATCCAACATGGGGCACCATCGAACGTAAGACCGTCCGAACCTCGCATGGTCCGGGCGGTTTTTCTTATACCGACGCGACGTGATGGGACGTGGTATGGCAGCAACGGATATCGAGCGCGGACTCTCAACCGCCGAGGTCGAGGAGCGTATCGCCGCCGGTAAAATCAACCGCAACATGGAACTCAAGACCAAGTCGGTCAAAGAGCTCATCATCGAGAACCTCTGCACGCTGTTCAATTTGATCAACGTGATCTTGGCTTTCCTGGTCATTTTGACCGGTTCGTTTAAGAATCTGACGTTCCTGTTCGTGGTGTTCTTGAACACCGCTATTGGCGTCATTCAGTCCATGCGTTCCAAGAAGATGGTCGATAAGCTCACGCTGCTGACCTCCAAGAAGGCCATCGCGGTGCGCGACGGCGCCGAGGTGGAGCTCGGCCTGGACCAGATCGTGCTCGACGACATCATCCGCTTGGGGCGCGGCGACCAGATTCCCGCCGACGCCGTGGTGGTGTCGGGCGAGGCGCTCGTGAACGAGAGCCTGCTGACGGGCGAGAGCGACCTTATTAAGAAACAGCCAGGCTCTGAGCTCATGAGCGGCAGCTTTATCGACTCGGGCCTGCTGCGCGCCCGCGTGATCCATGTCGGCGCCGACAACTACGTGGCCAAAATTAATAACGAGGCCAAGTACGTCAAAAAGATTAATTCCGAGATCATGAACGCGCTGAACGCCATCGTGCGCTTTGCGAGCATCATCATGATCCCGCTCGGTTTGGCGTTGTTTGCCTCGAGTGTGAGCGAGCTGTGGGATGCCGCGGGAACCCCGGGCGATAGCGCGCTTTCGTGGTGCTTCTCCGAGCTGTTGGCCGGTCATGTGCCTTCGTCGGCGCTGCTGTCCACGGTGGGCGCCCTGCTGGGTATGATCCCGCAAGGCCTGGTGCTGCTGACTTCGTCGGTGCTCGCCATCGCCACGGTGCGCCTGGCCCGCCGCAAGGTGCTGGCACAGCAGCTCTACTGCATCGAGACACTCGCTCGCGTCGACGTGCTGTGCCTGGACAAGACGGGCACCATCACGTCGGGCCGTATGGAGGTCGAGGGCACGTATCCGCTGCCTGTTGAGGGTGTTGGCTTTGGCGTGGACTCGGACGAGGCGGCTGTTCCCGTCGATACCACAGTGCTCGATTTTGCGCTGGCTAACGTGGCACGTGCGACTTCGGCCGATGCCAACGAGACCTGCCAGGCGCTGCTCAACTATTACGCCGATCGCCCGGTCGAGGTGTCCGAGCCGCTGTCGGTCATTCCATTCTCGTCGTCTAAAAAATGGAGCGGCGCTTCTTTTGCGCAGGGCTCCTACGTAATGGGCGCAGCGCAATTTGTGCTTTCGGAGCGCGTCTTTGCGCAGGTCGAGAATCGTGTGGCCGAGCTTGCCGACACCTGCCGCGTGCTTGTTGTGGCCCGTGTGGACGGCTTTACGCCCGACGGCGATATGGCGGGCGAGGCCGAGCCCGTCGGCTTTGTGACCATTCGCGACGAGATCCGTACCTCGGCTGCCGAGACCATCGGCTACTTTAACGAGCAGGGTGTGACCCTCAACGTGATCAGCGGCGACGACCCGCGCACGGTGTCATCGATCGCGCGCGTGGTGGGCGTTCCAGGGGCCGATGCCTACGTCGACGCCACGACGCTTGATACGCCGTCCAAGATTGATGCGGCGGTGGACCGCTATCACGTCTTTGGTCGTGTGACCCCGCAGCAAAAGCGCGAACTCGTGCAGGCGCTCAAGCGCCGCGAGCACACCGTGGCCATGACGGGCGACGGCGTCAACGACGTGCTGGCGCTCAAGGAGGCCGACTGCTCCGTGGCCATGGCGGCCGGCTCCGATGCCGCGCGTAACGTGGCCGAGATCGTACTCGTCGACAACGACTTTGCCTCGATGCCCGCCGTGGTGGCCGAGGGCCGTCGCTCCATCAACAACCTGCAGCGTTCGGCCTCACTGTTCCTGACCAAGACGCTGTTCTCGATGGGCCTGGCGGCGCTGTGTATCGCGCTGCCGCCGTACCCCTTCGAGCCCATCCAGATGACGCTCATTAACTTCTTCTGCATCGGCGCGCCGGGCTTTGTGTTGGGCCTGGAGCCCAACAATGCTCGTGTGAAGGGTGCGTTTTTGAGCAACGTACTCAAGCGTGCACTGCCGGCGTCGATTGCGGTCATTTTGGCTGCGGCGCTCGATATCTTTGTGGCGCGCGTGTTTGGCTTTAGCCAGCTCACGCTGTCTACGATGTGCCTGCTTACGTCGTGCGCGGCGAGCGTCAGCCTAATCTGGCGCATCTCGCAGCCTCTCACGCCCTTACGTGTGGTGCTCTTTGTGTTTGTAGTCGCCGGCATCCTGGTGGGCGTTATCGGATTCCCGGAGCTGCTGTCTATTGCCAACCTGTCGATGGGCCAGATGGTTATCTTGGCTGTTATCGTGGTCTTTACCTGCTCGGTGTTCTTTAAGCTCGCCACGATGATGGATTCGCTCAAGCCGCGTCGTCGTCATGCCGCAACTGGTTTTGGCCGCGGTGTGCGCGTCCGCCTGGGTCGCGGTGGCGGCAAGGTGAGCTCGACGGGCTCGACGGCCGAACGTTTTGCCAAGCGCGTCGCCGCCGACATGGCGCAGCGCCGCGAAGATCGCACCGCTCGCGAGGCCGAGGCCCGCGCACTCGAGGGCGTGGCCCAGGCCCAGCCCAAGAAAAAGAAGAGTACCGGAGCTAAGCGCTCTCGTGTGACCAAGTCCGCCCAAGGCATCAAAGTCTCGATGCCAAGCAAAAAGAAGAAGTAGCTACGCGCCCTGGCGATGTTGAATTGGTGCCTTGTTCCTGTGGGGCCGTGGCGATGTTATGCTCTAACCTCGATTGTTTGAATTGCTTCGAAAAGAGGATGCCGTGATCTGCCCGCATTGCCTTAAGACTATCGAGGACGGCGCCTCGTTCTGCCCCTACTGCAACGCCTATGTGGGTCCGGGCGATGGTCCCGAGCACACCGAGTTCGTGTTCTGTGAGGGCTGCGGTGCCCGTCTTTCTCCGCATGATCGCACGTGCCCAAAATGCGGACGCCCTGCTCCGGGTATCCTCTCCGAGGACGCGGCCGCATCCGACCTGGCAGCGGGCCGCACAGCGGGCTTTCCGCGCCTAACGCAAGAGCAGATCGATACCGAGGTGCCTCATGCGCCCGCCTCGGCTGCCGCGGTTCTTTCGGACGCCGCCGATCCTAACGAGACCTGCGTGCTGCCGGCTTTCGATAAGGATTTCGGTATCCCCAAGGTCGATATTCCCACGCCCGTTTCCCTGCATGACGATGCTCAAAAACCCAAGCGCAAGGTGCATCCCGACGAGGACGCCTATCACAAGCACAAGCGTCATATCCCCAAGCCGCTCATCGTCATCGCGGTCCTTGCCGTCGTTTGCGGCGGTGCCTATTGGTTCGTGACGGCCGATCCCATGGGTGTCATGCCTGCCTTCTACGACCAGTTTGGCCAGGCTGCGCAGACGACCTTCCCCACGCGCCAAAAGGGCGAGGCGACTGAGGACGATACCAAGCAAGACGATTCTGCCGAGGTGGTCCAGGAAGAAACCGTGCTGACCGATGATCGGCTCTATACCAGGCTCGACGGTCTGTATCAGACCATCGTGTCCTACGGTGACGAGGACCAGATCGGCGAGGTCATCGATTCCTTTAACAACGGTTATCTCCGAACGCCGCTGTCCACCCGTCAGGAGCTGTCGCAGAGTGCCTACGCCCTGCGCGACCAGATCAAAAAGACGCAAGATGAGCTCAACAACCTTAAGTATCAGGACGATACGGTCTATGCGGACGACATCGCCCACTTAAAGCAGCTTGCCGAGTGGATGTACGAGCGTGTCGACGTGATCTGCCAGAGCTGGGATATCTCGCTGGCCATTCCTGATGGTGAGTCGATGAGTTCCCACCAAAGCGAGATCCTGGCGCCCATCGCGCAGAGCGGCAACAGCGCGCTGAACCAGTACGACGCCAATGTGGGCTCCTGGAAGCCGCAGCAGCGTTCCTAAAATTAGTTCGCCATAGTCGGCATAACCTACGTGCGCAATTGATGTAAGCGCATGCTTATTGCTACAATTCGTACAAATATGCTTTAAACGCACGAGGAAGGAACCACATGTTTGGTTTTAAGAAAGAGCTCTACACGCCCGAGTATCAGCTTGCCGGCGACGAGTGCGCCGTTATCGAGACGTCGAAGGGTACCATCAAGGTCAAGTTTGACGGTGAGGGCGCTCCCATTCATGTCGCGAACTTCTGCGAGCTTTCCACGATGGGTTTCTATGATGGCCTTAAGTTCCATCGCTATGTGCCCGGCTTTGTCATTCAGGGCGGCGACCCCAATACCCGCGATATGTCCGGCGCCGACGTCGCTGCCGGTCTTGAGGGCCCTGACGGCATGCCCGGTACCGGTGGTCCCGGCTACTGCATCAAGGGCGAGTTTGCCACCAATCCGCGCAACAGCCATGTCGATGGTGCCCTTGCCATGGCACGCTCCATGGACCCCGATTCCGCGGGTTCGCAGTTCTACTTCTGCCTGGGTGCCCAGCATAACCTCGATTCCGGTTACACCGTCTTTGGTACCACGGTCGAGGGTCTCGATGTGATTTCGCAGCTGCGTGCCGGCGACGAGATCGTCCATGTCGAGATCGTTCACGAGTAAAGGGGACTTCCTTGAATAGCCAGCTGATCCAACAGGGCCGCGCCGCTTACCGCGCGGGTGATTTTTCCGCTGCAGCCCAGATGCTTGGGGCGGCAAAAACTCCCGATGAGATTATGGGCGAGGCCGATCACCTTCGTGGCAACGCCTTGATGCACTTGGGCATGTATGCCGAGGCCGCCGAGGCCTACGCCGCTGCCCTCAATGACGGCACCTACGGCAAGCGCGGCGCGCTGCTCACCAACCGCGGCAAGGCACTCGCCGCCGTGGGCGACTACACGACGGCCGCCCAGGCGTTCTCTGCTGCTACGCAGGATGCTTCCTATGCCACGCCGTTCAAGGCCTATCTGGGCCTGGGTAACGCGCTGTTCCAGTCGGGCGACTATGCCAACGCGGGTACTGCCTTCCGTCAGGCTGCCATCGACGGCGCCAATCCGGCTCCTGCCGCCGCACTGGGCGAGCTTGGTCGTTGCTTCATTAAGCTCGGCCGTCCGGCGGATGCCGTGGAGACCTACCGCACGGCTATCGACTTTGCCGGCCCCCGCGACGACACGCGTGCGCTCAACGCCGGCATGGGTCAGGCGCTTTCTGCCGCCGGCCGTCCCTCCGACGCACTCGACGCCTTTAACGCCGCTACTGCCGATGGCATCTACCAGCTCACTTCCGAGCAGGCCGATGAGCTTGCCCGCGTGCATGATTCGCTTGCCGCGCTGTCTGCCCAGACGGCTATGGCCACGGCTCCGGCGCCCGCGATGGACGCTCCTGCCGTCGATCCGCTCGATCCTACGGGCGCGACCGGTCAGTTTATGCCCGATCCCTCGGACACCGGCTTCTTTACGCTGTCCGAGTCCGAGATGGTCCAGCAGGACCGTCAGGATCGTAAGCAGGCCAAGGTCCGTCGTCGCCATCGCCACACGGGTCTCAAAGTCTTCATCGTGCTGCTTCTGCTCATTTTGATTGCTGCGGGCGGTCTGGGCTTTGCCTACACGCGCGGCTTTGGCTTCCCCTCGCAGGAGTCGGTTATCACCGATCTGTTCCAGGCTGCCGGCGACGGTGACACCGCAAAGGCCGAGTCTTGCCTGGCCTCGAGCCTGTCCGAGGACGCCAAGTCGATGATCATCTCCTCGATTCCGCAGGGCGCCACCGTGTCCGTCGAGGGCATGGATCAGTCCATGACCGAGACGACCGCCAAGGTCAAGGCTTCGCTGTCCAAGGGCGGCGAGCAGGAGTACACCGTCAAATTCGTGCGCTCCGACAATCATATCGGCTGGGCCGTTTCCTCGCTCGATATGGATTTCTCGGCTGCTGACAACCAGTAGTGACCTTATGGGATTTAGCTTTGCCCGGCGCTTCACCGCAAGTGAGGTGCCGGGCTTGCGCTAGTATGATGAGCTAGTAGTTTTCCAGCAATCATCCAACACATCAGGAGTTGCGTTGTTTTCTTTGATGGATATGTTCTTCGGTAGCTATGCGGGCGATCTTGCCATCGACCTCGGCACCGCAAATACGCTTGTCTCCGTGCGCGGCAAGGGCATCGTCATTCGCGAGCCCTCTGTTGTCGCCATCGACAAGAACGACGAGCGCATCCTGGCGGTCGGTATCGAGGCAAAGCGCATGCTCGGCCGTACGCCCGGCAACATCGTGGCCGTTCGTCCCCTGAAGGACGGCGTCATCGCCGACTTCGATGTTACCGAGGCCATGCTTCGCTACTTTATCGACAAGGCGTCCGAGAAGCGCTATCCGTGGACCCCGCGTCCGCGCGTTGTCGTCTGCGTTCCCTCCGGCGTCACGTCGGTCGAGAAGCGTGCCGTCTTTGAGGCTACGATCCAGGCCGGCGCTCGCCAGGCCTATCTGATCGAAGAGCCTATGGCCGCCGCTATCGGCGCCGACCTGCCCGTCGAGGAACCCACCGGCTCCATGGTCATCGACATCGGTGGCGGTACCACCGAGGTTGCCGTTATCGCTATGGGCGGCATCGTCGTCTCGCAGTCCATCCGTATTGCCGGCGACGAGTTCGATCAGGCCATCCTCACGCACGTTCGTGATGCCTATAACCTGGCCATCGGCGAGCGTACGGCAGAGGACATCAAGATCAAGGTCGGCTCCGCCGTGCCGCTCAAGGACGAGCTCGATGTCGAGGTCAACGGCCGCGACGTGATCACCGGTCTGCCCAAGACCGTGCGCATCGAGAGCGAGGAGATTCGTCGCGCGCTCAACAAGCCGCTCGACGAGATGGCCAAGGCCGTTAAGGACGCCCTCGATGCCACGCCGCCCGATCTTGCCTCGGACCTTATGTACTACGGCATTTTGCTGACTGGTGGCGGCGCGCTGCTGCGCGGTCTCGACGTGCGCCTGCGCGATGAGACCGGCGTTTCGGTCAACGTCAGCCCCACGGCGCTCGATAACGTCGTTAACGGCTGTGCCCGCGTGCTCGAGGCCAATGCGTTTGATGGCGGCTTCGTCCAGACCAATGCTTAATTTCCAAAAGGTGGATTCCATTTGGCACGATCTTCGGGTTTCTCCACAAATCTGAATACCAAGCGACAATCAACGGGTATGCGCCCGTTGATTGTTTTCAGCCTGATTTCGGTGTTGCTGCTCACGTTTTACATCCGCGAGGGCGAGGCAGGACCGATTCATGCCGTGCGTTCGGGCGTAACGACGATTACCTCGCCGGTGCGCTTCGTGGGCTCGGCCGTGGCGGCTCCTTTCAATGCGATCGGCAACGTGTTCTCTAACCTTACGGCGTCGCAGGACACGCTCGACGAGCTCAAGAAGCAAAACGAGGAACTGACCTCTAAAGTTGCTGAGCTCTCCGAGGCTCAAAAGACCGCCGAGCGTCTGGAGGGGCTGGTCGGCCTGCAGTCGACCTACAACCTCAAATCGACCGCAGCTCGTATCGTTGGTGCCTCCGGCGATGCCTGGACCTCGACCGTTACCATCGACAAGGGCTCTGCCGACGGCCTTACCATCAACATGCCCGTGACGAGTTCTGCCGGTGTTATTGGCCAGATTATCGAGGTATCGGCCAAGACCTCTACCGTGCGCCTTATTGGCGACGAGAACTCCGGTGTATCCGCCATGGTGCAGGACACGCGCGCCCAGGGTATGCTGCAGGGTCAGGCTGACGGCACGCTGCGTCTTGAGTACGTGAGCGTCGACTCCGATGTTAAGGTTGGCGACATCATCGTGACCTCGGGTATCGGCGGCGTGTTCCCCAAGGGTCTACCGCTTGGCACCGTCTCGTCGGTTGAGAAATCGGCAAACGACGTGTACTACACCATTGTGGTGCGCGCTCAGACCACGGCCGAGAACAACGAGGAAGTGCTGGTCATTACCTCGCTGACCGACGAACAGTCGGCTTCGGATGAGGACGTGAGCACCGCTAATAGCACGCCGCAGGGAACGTCGCGCGACGCTGCGACCAAGACGAAGGACGAGAGTTCGGATGACAGTTCCGACGCGTCCGAGACGACCGATTCCGGCTCGAGCGAATAGGGGGCATGTCCATGGATCTACACGAGCAGGGGATGAGCTCCCGTACGTTTGTAATCGCCGCCATCGTGTGCGTGCTGCTGCAGGCAGGCCTGGCACCGCAGATCTCCATTGCGGGCGGTCGCGTCAACTTCATGATTATCCTGGTGTGCCTAAGCGTGTTCTCGGGCGACCCGACCCGTGCCGTCGTGTGCGGTTTTTGCAGCGGCTTGTTTTATGACCTGTCCGCTGCCGTGCCGGTGGGCGTTATGTCGCTCCTGCTGACCGTGGGTTCTTTTGCCCTGGTGCACAGCGCCGTCGGTCAGACGGGTGGTACCCCGAGTGCGCGCGGCATCACCGTGGGCGCCTTTGCGCTCGTCATTAATGTGATCTACAGCATCGTCTTGCTGTTTATGGGTTTGGAGACGAGCTTTGTCGTGGCGATCTTCGGCCATGCGCTGCCGTCCTCGATCCTGACGGGTCTGGTTGCTATTCCGTTTTTGATGTCCGGCGTCGTGCCACAGTCTGGCTATGGATTCTCCGCACGTGGCGGACGCCAGACGGGTATGCGCTTTAAGCCCAAGACCCGTAAGCTCAAATAGGGGAGGCCCGTAGATGTCTTCCCAGATGACGGTTATTATCGCCGGTATCGTGCTGGTTGTGGCCATCGTGGTCGCGCTGGTCATCATGCGTCGTGGCGATTCCCGTTTTACCTACGATACGCAGCATGGAACGGCCCCGCGCGCCACCGAGGGCGAGGGCAATACCGCGGCGACCGCCTTTAAGGGCCGCTTTTCCATCCTCACCACGGGTGTGGGCGCGATGTTTGCGGCGCTTGCCATCAAGCTGTGGGGCATGCAGATGGTCTCGTCGGACTATTACGAGAAGCAGGCCAATAGTAATCAGACTCGTACCGTTACCACACCCGCTGTGCGCGGCCGCATCCTCGACCGCAATGGCGTGGCGCTTGTCCAGAACCGTCCCTCACTTGCTGTCGTGGCCTACCGCGACCTTGCCGAGGATGAGGTTTTAGTTCGCCATCTTGCCAACGTGCTCGGTATGCCCTACGTGGCGGTTCTGCGCAATATCCAGGACAATACAGAGGGCGCCCAGAGCCTGCATACCATTGCGACGGACGTCCGCCGCTCCACGGTTGCCTATATTCAGGAGCACGCCGGCGAGTTCCCGGGCGTCAAGATTGCCGAGCGTACCGAGCGCCAGTATCCGTATGGCGAGACGGCATGCCATATCTTGGGCTATACCGGCACCATTACCTCCGAGCAGCTCGAGGCCCAGAATAAGAAAACCTCTGGCGATGATGATGCTTCTGCTGGCAAGATTACGTACCAGTCGGGCGATATCGTGGGCCAGGCGGGCGTTGAGAGCTACTACGAAAACCTGCTGCAGGGCATTCGTGGCGAGCAGACCGTCAAGGTCGATGCCTCGGGCAATGTGACCGGTCAGGCCGGCGCCGTGCCCGCGAAGGCCGGCTCCGACATTAAGCTCACGCTCGACCTTAAGATTCAGCAGGCCTGTGAGACGGCGCTGGCGAGCGCTATCGAGCTTGCCAAGACCACTGGCTACAGCAATGCCGGCAACGGCGCAGTGGTGTGTCTCGATCCCAACAATGGCGAGATCCTGGGCATGGCGAGCGAGCCCAAGTTCGATCCGTCCGTCTTTATCGGCGGTGTCTCAAATGACGTGTGGACCGAGCTCAATGATGACAAGGGTTCGCACCCGCTGCTCAACCGCGCCATTAGCGGACAGTACATGTCGGCCTCGACCATCAAGCCGCTCTCGGCACTGGCCGGTCTTGAGTTTGGAACCTACACTTCAACGCAGACAACCAACTGCACGGGCTATTGGACGGGCCTGGGCAAGGCTTGGGGCAAGCGCTGCTGGCTGACGTCTGGCCACGGCACCATGACGCTGCAGTCGGGTATCGCCAACTCGTGCGACCCCGTCTTCTATGACATGGGCAAGGCGTTCTTTTATGACGAGCAACATTCCGAGGGCCTGCAGGAGGTCTTTCGTCGCTGGGGCCTAGGCAAGACCTGCGGTATCGATCTGCCGAGTGAGGGCGCGGGCCGTATTCCCGATGCCGAGTGGAAAGAGTCGTACTTCACCGACGCATCTGCCGAGGACCGCAAGTGGAATGCCGGCGATATGACTAACATTGCTATCGGCCAGGGCGACATCCTGGTGACGCCCCTGCAGATGGCGTGCGCCTATATGGGTCTTGCCAACGGCGGCAAACAGTACGTGCCTCACGTGTTTTTGTCTGCCGTGTCGCGCGATGGCGACGGTGATGCCTATAAGTACAACGGCAAGGGCAAGAAGAAGCGCCTGGAGGCCAAGATCAACAGTGATTCGGATTTGGCTCTTGTTCGCAACGGCATGCATGACGTGATTTACACGGCATCGACGTCCCTGGCGGCTCACTTTGGCACCCTGACGCCGCAGGTATACGGCAAGTCGGGCACGGGCGAGAAAAGTGGCGAGGACGAATACGCGTGGTTCTGCGCCTATGCACCGGCCGATGATCCCAAGTATGTCATCGCTACCGTCCTGGAGCAGGGCGGCGGCGGCTCAGATACCGCGATGCATGTCGTGCGCGACGTGCTCGGCGTGATTTATGACGAGCCCGATACCTCTTCGGCCTCGGGCGATTCTTCGGTTCGATAGGAGGTTGCGATGGATTTTTCTCCGGCTGATCTGTTCCGTTCAACCAAGACCGGCTCTCGCAGCAGCCTGGACCGCGTCAACAAGCAACTTTCGGCCTCGCGCGGCACGTTTCGCCAAAAGGTGCATATCGGTGTGCTCGTGGCCACTGTGGCGCTCGTCGCCTACGGTGCCATCATCATCTGGTCGGCTTCGCAGTTTAAGGCCGATGCTTCGTTCTCACGCCATCTGCTGGGAATCGGCATCGGAGCGGTGCTGGCGGTGTTGGTCTGGCGTACCGACCTGCGCGGTATTTCCAATTTCTCGACGGCGTTGCTCGTCATCGACCTGATCGTGATCTTCTCGCCCAAGATTCCGGGCCTGTCCTATACGGGCGGTCTGGGCATGACGGGCTGGATCAAGATTCCCGGTATCGGTTTGACGTTCCAGCCGGTTGAGCTTGCCAAGCTCATCACCATCTTCTTTATTGCTACGCTTGGCTCGCAGTATAACGGTCGCATCGATACCGTTCGCGACTACGTCAAGCTCTGCGGCATGCTGTCCATTCCGTTTTTGGCCGTCGTTGCCATGGGCGACCTGGGCTCGGGCCTGGTTGTGTTGGTTTCGGGCGCCATCGTCATTTGTATGAGCGGCGCACGCCGCGAATGGGTGCTGTCGACCCTGGCCCTGCTCGTGGGCCTGGTGGCCCTCGTTCTGGCGCTCGATTCGGTTTTTGATTCGTTGCTCGGCCACGATGTGCTCATCAAGCAGTATCAGATGAACCGTCTGACGGTCTTTATCGACCCCGATAATGCCGATTCGGACGATGCCTACAACCTGCAGCAGTCGCTTATCGCCGTTGGCTCGGGCGGCTTCTTTGGTAAGGGTTTGGGCCATGCGACGCAGTCGGCCGGCGGCTTTCTGCCTGAGTTCCACACCGACTTCGTCTTCGCCTTCCTGTCCGAGACCTTTGGCTTTTGCGGTTCCTTTTTGCTCCTGTGCCTCTACGTGCTGCTGATCTTTTCGACGATTCGCGTCGCCTTTAAGTGTGAGTCGCTGTTTTTGCGTCTTTCGTGTGTGGGCATCGTTGGCATGTGGGCGTTTCAGACTTTCGAAAACATCGGCATGTGCATCGGCATGATGCCGATTACCGGTATTCCGCTACCGTTTATTAGCTTCGGTTCGTCTTCGATGATGATTCAGCTGCTGACGGTGGGTATCGTACAATCCATATGGCGGCATCGTTCGGGCGCCGCGTAACCGCTGGAGGGGTTTGCTATGAAAATTCCCGTAGATAAGCTGACCCGCGCTTTTAAGATGGGCGCGTCCGTTAAGAAGGATTCCGATACGCCGGTGCGCGTCTCGGTCTATCTGGATTCGTCCGCCTCGCGCTTTCTGGCCGAGACGGTGCGTGACGCCTTTGTGCCGCAGACGACCTCGGGCATTGTGCGCGTCGAGCGTCTCGGGGAGGAGCGAATTGCTCCAAAGACCGATACCGATGTGGTGCTGGTGCTCTCGTGTGGTTCCGACCGCTTGGAGAGTGCCGTGCAGGAGCTCGTGATCGCCGGCGCGCCCGTGTGCGTGCTTGCCGAGTCTGCTGTGGAGGTGCCGTTTATCGAGGAGTCCACGCCCATGCTCGGCGTGGTAGCGGCAACCGATAAGACGTATCTGCTCGAGACGCTTGCCCGCTGGATTCTCGATCGCACCGACAAGGAAACGGCTTTTGCGGCGAACTTTGCCTTCATGCGCATCGCGGCCGCCAATCGTATCATCACCTCGTGCGCGCTCACCAATATGGCGACCGGCGCGCTGGTGTTTTTGCCGGGCGCCGATTATCCCGTTATGGCGCTGGCGCAGGTGGGCATGCTCTTTGAGCTCGCTGCCGTCTTTGGACGCGGCATTAAGCCCGAGCGCGGCTACGAGGTCGCGGGCGTGCTTGCCGGCGGTCTTGTGATCCGCGCGGTCACCCGCGCGCTCGTCAAGCAGACGCCGCATATTGGGTTTGCCGTCAAGGCGCTCACTGCTGCCGCGGGCACCTATGGCATGGGCCGTGCGCTCGTTTCGCTCTACGAGCGCGATGTCGACTACAGCCGTGCCAACGAGGTGGTCACTGCCACGTTCTCCCGCGTTCGCGATCTGGTGACCACGGTCGCGGGCGCTACCCGTCCTATGGCGTCCTATCAGGACGCATCAGATCTCGCTGCTTAGGGGTTTTCCGTTGCGCGTTGCATACCAAGACTGTTTTCATTTAATTGAGCCGTTGCTCGCCAAGGTCGAGAAGCCGAGTCGCTATATCGATCACGAGTGGGGCACGCTTTCCAAGGCCGATGCCGACTACCGTTGCTGCCTGATCTATCCGGATGTGTACGAGGTCGGTCTGCCCAACCAGGGTATCGCCATCCTCTACAACATCCTTAACCAGGCCGAGGGCATCTCCTGCGAGCGTGGCTATGTGCCGTGGCCCGATATGGGTGACGCTATGCGCGAGGCGGGCATTCCGCTGCTCTCGCTTGAGGGTGCAGCGCCGGTCGCTTCGTTTGATATCGTCGGTCTGCATGTGCCGCACGAGATGGCGGTGACGAACTTCCTCGAGGCTCTCGACCTCGCTGGCATTCCGCTGTTGGCGACCGACCGAGGTGAAGACGACCCCATTATCATCGCCGGCGGTCCCTCGGTGTACAACCCCGAGCCGTACGCGGCCTTCTTCGATGCCATCCTCATCGGTGAGGGTGAGGAATCGCTGCTCGAGACCTGTCAGCTGCATCGCCGCCTGCGTGACGAAGGAGTCCCGCGCGCGCAGATTGTTGAGCAGCTTGCATCCATTGCCGGCAACTACGTGCCGTCGCTCTATGAGGTTCGTCACGACGAGCCCTGCTCGCCGCATGGCTACACCGTGCCGCGTGAGGGCAAGGATGCGCCGACCGTGGTCTACAAGCGCGTCGTCGAGGATTTCGGCGCCACGAATCCGCTGTCGCAGTCGTGCGTGCCCTATGCGCAGCTGGTCCACGACCGCCTGTCTATCGAGATCCTGCGCGGCTGCGCCCGCGGCTGTCGTTTTTGCCAGGCCGGCATGACGTATCGCCCGGTGCGCGAGCGCTCTGCCGACCAGATCGTCTCGTCGGTGATTCAGGGTCTGGAAAAGACCGGCTATGACGAGGTGTCGCTGACCTCGCTCTCCACGACCGACCACTCCTGCATTCGCGACGTGCTCGGCAGGCTCAACCATCGCCTGGAGGATACGGGTATTCGCGTGTCTATTCCGTCGCAGCGCCTGGATTCGTTTGGCGTGGATATGGCCGAGTCGGTCGCCGGCGAAAAGAAAGGTGGCCTGACGTTCGCGCCCGAGGCCGGCAGCCAGCGCATGCGCGACATCATTAACAAGAACGTGACCGAGGAGGACCTGGACCGTGCGGCCAAGGCGGCCTTCGAGGCCGGCTGGAACCGCATGAAGCTCTACTTTATGATGGGCCTTCCCGGCGAGCGCGACGAGGACATCGTGGCCATCGCCAATCTGGCCGATCACGTGCTGGAGCTCGGTCGTTCCGTGGTGCCCAAGGCTCGTCGCGGCTCGATCTCGGTGTCGATCTCGGTTTCGGTCTTTATCCCTAAGGCTGCCACGCCGTTCCAGTGGTGCCCGCAGCTCGACTACGACGACGTCAAGCGTCGCCAGAAGCTGCTCATCACGAGCGTTCGCAACCGTGCCGTCCGCGTTCATTACCACGATGCCGAGACCTCGCTCATCGAGGCCGCGCTGTCCCGCGCCGGTCGTGACATGACGCCCGTCATCATCGACGCTTGGCGCTCGGGCTCTCGCTTTGACGCCTGGGTAGAGCATTTCTCGCTCGATAACTGGAAGGAAGCTGCTGCCAAAAACGGCATCGACCTCAATGAGCTCGTGCACCTGCCCTACGAGTTGGATTGGCGCCTGCCGTGGGAGCACGTGAGCCCCGGCTGCACGCGCGGCTTCCTCGAGCGCGAGTACCGTCGCTCGCTCGAGGGCGTCACGACTCCCGACTGCACCCGCACGTCGTGCACCGGCTGCGGGATCTGCCCCACGCTCCACGCCAAGAATGTATTGATGGGTGATCGCGCATGAGTGAGCGCCTGACCGACAACCCCTCGCTCTTTAGGCTTCGTGTTCGCTATGGCAAGCGCGATCGCCTTAAGTACCTGGGCCATCTCGAAGTAATCCATACCATTGAGCGCATCGTGCGCCGTGCGGGGCTTCCCTATGCCGTCACGCAGGGCTTCTCTCCGCACATGCGCGTGGGCTTCTCTTCGGCGCTACCGGTGGGTACGTCGTCGACCTGCGAGTGGTATGACCTATTTATGACCGAGTTCGTGGCGCTCGACGAGGCGTTTGGACGTCTGGCTGCGGCGTCTCCGGCCGATCTGGCGCCCATCGAGGCGGCGTACATCGACGTGCGCACGCCGGCGTTGACGGCGCAGCTCACGCGCCTGTCGTATCGCATCGACCTGCACTTGGATTCCGAGGCGCCCGTAAGCGCCGACGAGGTGCGTCGTGCGATCGACACGCTGCGCGCGGGTCACGGCATCGACTACGCGCGCGGAAAAAAGAGCAAGCGCTTGGATTTGGACCACACGCTCGTGGGCTATGAGCTCACGGCGGGGGAGCGCCCGGACCATTTGGTGCTCATGTTCGACACCCATGCCGACAACGAGGGCTCCATGCGTCCGGAGATTTTGCTTTCTGCTGCTGATGTTTTGTTGCAGGGCTTGACCCCGGGCGTGGATGCACCTATTGTTTCCACCGGTATGCAAGACCTCGTGACCATCTGCTCCTACGATGTCGAGCGTCAGAATCAAGCATGCGAGGACGACGAGGGCCGACTCGTCAGCCCCATACCTGTGCGAACTTGTGGATTTGCTCCACATACTCGTTGACGGGGGTATTTTCGCCTGCTACTATATTCGGCTGTTGCACTAACTGATGCATGAAGGGCAAGTAAACATGTACGCAATCGTTAACACGGGCGGCAAGCAGTACAAGGTCGCCACCGACGATGTCATCACCGTCGAGAAGATCGAGGGCAATGAGGGCGACAAGGTCACCCTGCCGGTTATCTTCCTCAACGATGGTAAGAAGATCGTCACCGATCCCGACAAGCTGGCCAAGGCCAAGGTTACCGCTCAGATCGTTGAGCAGTTCAAGGGCGAGAAGCAGCTGGTCTTCAAGTTCCACAAGCGCAAGCGCTATCGTCGTCTGAAGGGTCACCGTCAGCAGCTCACCAAGCTGAAGATCGTGAAGGTTCAGGCTACCTCCCGCGCCAAGAAGGCTGTCAAGGCAGAGGCTGAGGCTGTTGCCGAGGCTCCCGTCGCCGAGTAGATTACACTCGTAACGAAAGAGTAGGTATACACAATGGCACACAAAAAAGGACTCGGTTCCTCCCGTAATGGCCGTGACTCCCGCGGTCAGCGCCTTGGCACGAAGCGCTATGCCGGCCAGACGGTAACCACGGGCACGATTCTCGTCCGTCAGCACGGCACGCACATCCACCCGGGTGAGAACGTTGGCCGTGGCAAGGACGACACGCTGTTCGCGCTGGTCGACGGTACCGTTGAGTTCCACAAGGGTATCAAGCACAGGGTCAGCGTACGCCCGCTCGCGAACGCGTAATTTACCCTTCATAGAGCACATATGTGGGAGGCACTTGAGTTTTTGGATTCAAGGGTCTCCCTCTTTTTTGTAGGAGGCGATTCTGTTGTCACAGTTCACCGATATCAGCCGCATTAACGTTTGCGGCGGCGACGGCGGGGCCGGATGCATGTCGTTTAGGCGCGAGGCATTTGTCCCCAAGGGCGGCCCCGATGGCGGCGACGGCGGTCGTGGCGGCAATGTCGTCATCCAGGCCGATGCTCAGCTGTCTTCGCTGATCGATTACCGCTTTAAGCATCACTTCCGCGCCGAGCGCGGCACGCACGGGCAGGGTGCCCGTCGTAACGGTAAGAGC
Source organism: Collinsella sp. (assembly GCA_036313175.1). GTDB lineage: Bacteria > Actinomycetota > Coriobacteriia > Coriobacteriales > Coriobacteriaceae > Collinsella. The sequence goes on from JAXJMO010000089.1 coordinate 31,055, forward strand.
GGCGAGGACCTGATTCTCAAGGTCCCTATGGGTACCGTGGTGCGCGAGCTCGACCCCGAGACGCAGACCCCGATGTTCGAGATTGCCGATCTGGTGCATGATGGCGAGCGCGTTGTCGTGGCGCCCGGTGGTGCCGGAGGTCTGGGCAATACTCACTTTGTGACGTCGGTGCGCCGCGCGCCCGCGTTCGCCCAGCTGGGCGAGCCGGCCGAGGAGCACTGGATTGAGCTAGAGATGAAGCTCATGGCCGATGCCGCGCTCGTGGGCTTCCCCTCGGTCGGTAAGTCATCGCTCATCGCGCGCATGAGTGCCGCCCGCCCCAAGATTGCTGACTACCCGTTTACCACGCTCGTGCCGAATCTCGGCATGGTGCGTGCCGGCGAATATTCTTACGTCGTTGCCGACGTCCCCGGTCTCATCGAGGGCGCGAGCGAGGGCAAGGGCCTGGGTCACCAGTTCCTGCGCCACATTGAGCGTACGGCCCTAATCATGCATGTCGTCGACATGACGGGTGGTTTTGAGGATCGCGATCCGGTCGAGGACTATCGCATCATCAACCGCGAGCTCGAGCAGTATGGCGCCGAGCTTTCGGAGCGTCCGCAGATTGTCGTTGCCAACAAGTGCGACGCGCCGGGCACGGCCGATAAGATTGCCGACCTCAAGCGTGCAGCGCTCGACGATGGCCATATGTTCTTTGCCGTGTCTGCCGTGACGGGCGCCGGCCTCAACACGCTGATGCTTGCCGTGGGTGAGCAGGTGGCCAAGCTCCGCGCCGAGCTGGCGGTCTCCGATGAGCCGGTCGACCTGCGCGACGATGAATGGGAGCGCCGTCGCCTGCAGCGCGAGAAGCGTTTCCGCATTGTCCAGGAAGAGCCCGGTGCCTTCCGCGTGGTCGGTCGTGCCATCGAGCGCATGGTCATCCAGACCGACTGGGAAAACGAGGAAGCCGTCATTTACCTGCAGCATAAGTTTGCGCGTATGGGTGTTGACGACGCGCTCGAGAAGGCCGGTTGCCGTGCGGGCGACGAGGTCCGCATTTGCCAGCGCGCTTTTGACTTTGAGGGCGCCGAGGACTTCTCGGAGTACGAAGAGCTCGAGGATGCTGGCGAGGACGTTGCCGTCGAGGCCATTGACGTGGCCGATGCTGCGGATGAGGGCGTCGAGGTTGTCGATGCGGCGGATGCCGAGGACGATGCCGAGACCTCGGAGGGCGAGTAAGCCATGTCGCTGCGCGGTGGAATCGGTCTGCCCGAGCTTCCTCTAGAGGACGGGCAGGAGTTTAGGCTCGGCATTATGGGTGGCACCTTTGATCCCATCCATTACGGGCACCTGGTGACCGCTGAGCAGGCGCGTGAGTCCCTCGACTTGGATGCCGTGCTCTTTATGCCGGCGGGCACGCCTGCCTTTAAGCTTGACAAGCCGGTGACGCCTGCCGAGGACCGTTATGCCATGACGGTCCTCGCCACCGCCGCGAACCCGGCCTTTTTGGCGAGCCGGTTCGAGATCGACCGCCCGGGCGTAACCTATACGGCTGATACGCTTCATGCCCTTCGCGACTTTTACCCGCCGCAGGTAAAGCTCTACTTTATTACGGGCGCCGATGCGATTATCGATATCGTGACCTGGCATGATGCCGAACGAATCGCTGAGCTTGCTACCTTTATTGCGGCGACACGACCGGGCTTTGATATCGATACAGCGCGTGCCCGAATCAAAGAGTCGGGGCTGCCGTTCGACGTGCGCTATATTCAGATTCCGGCGCTGGCGATCAGCTCGACGAACATTCGTAAGCGAGTTGCCCGCGGCATGAGCGTGCGCTATCTTACGAGCGAGTCCGTGCTCGGCTACATTCGCAAACGCAGGCTATATGCCGATTTGGGCCAAGAAGATTTTGAGTGATGGGGGTCTACGTTGTCGGTAGAGGATCAGTTTGAGGGCGATGAGCGCGCACTGCTCAAGCGCATTCAAGAGCTGCTCGATGTTCGCATGAAGGATAAGCGCAAGCGCTATGTGCATTCGCTGGGTGTTGCCGAGACCGCACTTCATCTGGCCGAGGTCTACGGCGTTGACCGCTTTGATGCCGCTGCTGCCGGCCTGATTCATGACTGGGACAAAGTGCTCTCCGACGATGAGCTAGTCACGCGCGCTCTGCATTACGGCATTAAGATTGCCGGCTCTCCTTCCGCCGCGACACCGCTGCTGCATGGCCCAGTTGCCGCCTATGAGCTTCCGCAGCTTTTTCCCGGGCTGTCGCCGGCGGTCTTTCAGGCTGTCGACCGTCACACCGTGGGAGCTTGCGACATGACGCCGCTCGATATGGTGGTCTTTGTGGCCGATGCCATCGAGCCCAACCGCCACGGCGACTATGCGCATGCGCTGCGCAAGATGGTGGGGGAGTCGACGCTCGATGAGTTGTTCTTCTCCTGTTTTGCGCAGGGTTTGGTCTATGTGATCCAGTCCGGGCGTTATCTTTATCCCACGGCTATTACGATTTACAACCATTACGCCCAGCTACGCTAGCTCGGGTGCGTCTAGAAAGAGGTATTCCATGGCCGACGAGACCATGACCGGCGAGCAGATTCTTGAAGGTGTGGAGCACAAGAGTTTCGTTGCCACGTCCGACCGCACTGCCGCCTCGCTGTCCGCGAGCGGTGTCGCTGCCGAGGATGTCGCCCGCGCCGCCGCGCAGGCCGCCTACGACAAGAAGGGCGAGGACGTTCAGGTGCTCGACCTGACCGAGCTTTCCGACGTATGCGACTACTTTGTGCTTGCCACCGGTACCAACAACCGCCAGGTCGATTCTATCGTCGACGAGATCGAGGAGAAGGTCGCCGAGGCTTGCGGCGAGCATCCGTTCTCCATCGAGGGCCGCGAGCAGAAGACTTGGATGCTCATGGACTACGGTTCGGTTGTCGTCCACGTCTTCACTCCCGAAGCCCGCGACTTCTACCGCCTCGAGAAACTCTGGGGAGACGCCCCCCAGCTCCCCCTCAATCTCCTCTAGTAGCTCATTTGAGACGGGGTTTAGCTACCCTCACGCATATCGCCGGGCAGTTGCGGTTTTCCGCAGCTACCCGGCTTTCTTTTTGCGTCAGGGACTAATCGTTGAAGCGGGATTGGCGGCCGAAGGATAGGGCGGTGTCGCCGAATTTGTCTCGGACGGCGTCGATGGCGACGGAGAGGTCGCGTCGGTCGCTGGATTGGGCCCCGCGGTCATCGACTTCGCAGAACAGGTCGGTTTGGATCCCGCCTTGGTGGTCGAAGTCGCTCATGCCGATGCCCGCCAGGCGCACATGCATGCCTTCCTGCCAGATGTTGTCGAGCAGATCGAGTGCAACCGCCGCGAAGATGTTCTCATCGTCGGTCGGATGAGGCAGCCGGCGCTGTGCCGTACGCCCGCTGCCATATGAATACTTAAGCTTGAGCGTTACCGTGGCGCCCGTCAGCCCCTGACGGCGCAGACGGCGTCCCACTGACTCTCCCAACAGCGCAATCGCCGCCTCAATATCCCCACGCTCAGTCAAATCTTTAGCAAAGGTGCGTTCATTGCTGACCGACTTGACCTCGCGCTCCTCATCGAGGCTCGTGACTTCAGAGATTTCGAGTCCCAGCGCACGCTGACGCATGCGCTCGCCATTGACGCCAAAAATAGAGGCCAAGGTGGTTTCCGGTGCACGTGATAGCTCGCCGAGGGTGTAGATGCGCATGCGGCGCAGTCGCTCCTCGGCCGAGCGCCCGATGCCGCTCATGGCAGATACCGGCAGCGCGGCCAAAAAGCGCTGCTCGGTTCCGGGGCGCACGATGGTCAGCCCAAACGGCTTATCCCGCTCGCTTGCGATCTTTGCGACCGTCTTGTTGCAGCCCACGCCAATGGAGCAGGTCACACCCAGCGCTGCCACGCGGTCGCTTATACGCTGCGCAACCAGTAGCGGGTCTTCGGGCGCAAAGCGACCCGGTGTGATATCGATAAAGGCCTCATCGATGGATACGCGCTCAACGCGCGGGGTCTCGTCGGCGAGAATCGCCATGACCTGCGCGCTCACCTCGCGGTAGCGATCAAAGTGCCCGTGTGTCCAAATGGCTTGCGGGCACAAGCGCCGCGCCTCGGCCGAGGCCATGGCAGAGTGCACGCCAAAGCGACGTGCCTCATACGAACACGTGGACACGACGCCACGCGAATCGGCGTCTCCGCCCACGATGAGCGGTTTTCCGCGCCATTCGGGATGGTCGAGCATCTCCACGCTCGCAAAAAACGCATCGAGGTCCATGAGGCCCACCGCCGGAC
>JAXJMO010000090.1:0-6773 GCA_036313175.1 Collinsella sp.
CCAAAGCCTCGCCGCCTCGAGGGCCTCGTCGCGGCCGAGGCGCAGTACACTCTCTTCTTGGGGCATCGCCTTTCCTTCCATTCGTCACCTTCATTACTCCAACGACGAATTCTAGGCGGTGTCCCCTCCCTTTCAAGAAAGAGAAGAGGCGGGGCATGCCCCGCCTCTTACACCACATCTCTGCGCGCTACCAACTTGGCAGTCCGTTCGGCGCCATTTTTGGTGCGTTCGCGCCAATGCGTGACTGACTGGGTTGAAATTCGTGTTTTCCTGTGCCTATGAAGGATTTACTTTGTGACATATCGGCTTTTAGGTACTGGCGTTTGCCTCCTCAAGTCCGCGCTTTGTGTCCGCCGCTTCCACGACCGGAAGAAGACCGGCAGCGATATGATCTCGCCCGCAACCCGACGGCTGCGGTCGCGCTCGGTTTTCCGTTGTATACATTGGTTCGGACGAGAAGCAAACGGACTTGTCCAGCCAGCATTAGGCAGCGGCTGTTTCTTGGTGAGCTTCCCAGGGAATCCGTGCTGGAAACGGAGCATGGGTTTTTGATTACGTCTCCTCTACTGACGGCATTCATCATGTCGCGGCACCTGACGGATCTCCAGCTTCTTTTGGTATTGGCGGAGATGTATGGCTTGTTTGCGGTGTGCGCTCTGCCGGCGGCACTTGAGGCGGAGCTTTCGCGTGCAATTGATTCGGGCGCGATTTCGACAACGTTCGGTTGGGTGCGCTGCCCGTCCGAGGACGGCACCGCCTCAAATTTATGGCGTCGAGACGCTTTGGTTTTGGGCGGAGACCTTGACCGTTTTTGTTCAGATGTTTGCGGGATGCGTTACGGCAATAGATTTATGGCGGTATCGCAACTCGTTCCATTGGGTGCCGCGTCGCCTTTTGAGGTCGAGGCGTATTTGCTACTTGCACTGCCGCGATCCCTGGGAGGCGAAGGTTTTTGCGACATAGAGCTTAATGTTGAAGTGATGCTAGGCACAAGTGCTCGAGCGATTGTGGGAAAGTCCCGTGTATATATCGACCTACTTCTTTCTTCACCGGACGGTAGGCGACAGGTGGCCATTGAATGTCAGGGAAAGGCCTCGCACGGACGCGCAGGGGATGGCTTGCGTGACGCTGACCGCATGACGGCCCTTCAGGCCATGGGCTACGATGTGCTTCTCCTGACACACAGACAGATATCGGATGAGGATAGATTCCGCGCGATCGTTAAGGCCATATGCAGGATGCTCGATGCTGAATATCGTGATAAAAGCTCGGATGAGCAAAGGGCTGAGATATTACTCCGGTCTGAACTATTCATTGACTGGACAAAATTGGGAGTAATCGACGGAAAGATGCCCGTTAGACACAAAATGGCTCGATCGTGGACGGCTGCGAATCTAAGTGAGTAGACTTTTGTCACTTTGGCGACTAGGTCGTTTTGCAACAAGGCATTTACCTGCGGCTTTATAAAGTGATATGGATGGTCTGCTCGGCAAGTTCCAAAAAGTCTACTCACTTAGTTTTTGACGAGAAGCCGATGCCGAAGACGGTCCTATTTCAGGGCGTTAACAAGTTCGTGAGGCACGAAAAAGGCCCGGACCAATACGGTCCGGGCCTCATCGAGCTAGAGGTTATGTCTCAAGCGGTTGGCTTAGCCAAAGTAGCGCTTAAGCAGGCCGGCAAAAGCTTTGCCGTGGCGGGCCTCGTCACGAGCCATCTCGTGCACGGTGTCGTGGATGGCATCGAGGCCAGCGGCCTTGGCGCGCTTAGCAAGATCGGTCTTGCCGGCGGTGGCGCCGTTCTCGGCCTCAACGCGCATCTCGAGGTTCTTCTTGGTAGAGTCGGTCACGACCTCGCCCAGGAGCTCAGCGAACTTGGCGGCGTGCTCGGCCTCCTCGTGGGCAGCCTTCTCCCAGTACAGGCCGATCTCGGGATAGCCCTCGCGATGAGCGACGCGAGCCATGGCCAGGTACATACCGACCTCGGAGCACTCGCCCTCAAAGTTGGCGCGCAGGTCGGCAACGATGTCCTCAGAGACGCCCTCCATCTTGGCGACGCCCACGACGTGCTCGGCAGCCCACTCGAGCTGACCCTCCTCCTGCTTCAGGAAACGAGAACCGGGAACGCCGCACTGGGGGCACTTGAAGTCCTCGGGCAGTTGGTCGCCGTCGAACTCTTCCACATAACCGCAAACGGGGCAAACAAACTTCATGATTCGATCCTTTCGATCGATGGCGATTGTGCGCTCGTCCGGTCCCGTAAGGGCCCTCTCCGGACGTGCGTCTTGACGAGTTCTATTATCCATAAATGCAACCAAATGTGAAGCCTATTAGGAATGATTTTTAATAAAACAATTTCGAGATATGAAGATGTTGATTGATTAACGATTGGCAGGCCGTCTTTGACCGCCGCTGAGTACAATCGGGCGAGCAAATGTTGACCTATCAACAAATGAAGGAGTTTCCTTTATGCATCTAGCCCGTCGTGCCTGGTGCCGAACATATCAGACGGTTTTTCGCATTGCATTGCCGATCCTGCCCTATACCGAGCCGCGCATTTTAGAGCATGCCGAGGATGTGCCCGCGGTGCTTCAAAAGCGCTCGATCCAGAAGGTCCTTATCGTGACGGATCCCGGCATTGCCCGTCTGGGGCTCACGGCACCGCTCGAGACGGCGCTCGCATCCAGGGGGATTGGCGTTACGGTCTATGCCGAAACGCGTGCAAACCCCACGGTTTCAAACGTGGAAGAAGCGGCGTCCCTGTATCGAGAGAGCGCCTGCCAGGCCATTATCGGCTTTGGCGGTGGCTCGGCCATGGACTGTGCCAAGGGCGTGGGCGCACGCATTGCGCAGCCAAACAAGCCAATCAACAAGATGCGCGGCCTGCTGCGGATTCATCGTCGCCTGCCGCTGCTCATCGCCGTTCCCACTACCGCCGGTACGGGAAGCGAAGCCACGCTTGCGGCGGTAATTACCGATGACGGGACGCACTACAAATACCCCATTAACGACTTTGTGCTCATCCCGCGTTTTGCAGTCCACGACCCCGAGTTTACGTGCGGCTTGCCCGCTTCCATTACGGGGCAGACGGGCATGGACGCCCTGACGCATGCCGTTGAGGCCTTTATCGGGCGAAGCACCACGCCCTATACGCGCAAGATGGCGCGACAGGCGGTGCAGCTTATCCACGACAATTTGCTCGAGGCCTATGAGCATGGTGACGACATGTGCGCTCGTCGCAATATGCTTTTGGCGGCGTATAAGGCGGGCGTTGCGTTTACCCGCTCCTATGTCGGATATGTGCATGCCATCGCGCACAGTTTGGGCGGCCGATACGGAATTCCGCACGGTTTGGCCAACGCGATCATCCTGCCGCACATGCTTCGCGCTTATGGTGACGCCGCCGCCCCCAAGCTTGCCGATCTTGCTCACATGGCGGGCATTGCGCCGGCTACCGCGCAGGATAGTCTTGCGGCCGAGGCCTTTATCGATTGGGTCGACCGCACGAACGCCGCCTTGGGCATACCCAAATATGTGACGGGCATTCGCCGCTCCGACATTTCCGAGATGGCGGCGCATGCCGATGCCGAGGCCAATCCCCTGTACCCCGTTCCGCTTCTAATGGACCGCTTGGAGCTCGAGCATATGTACGAAGTCGTTGCAGGTGGTATGTTTGAGAGCGAGAATTAGGAGGGCCCATGAACACCGAGGAAATTGCGCGCATCGTCGGCGATCAGCGCGCCTACTTTAAGACGCACGCTACGTTTGATGTTGATGCTCGACGTCGCGCGCTCGCGAGTTTACGCGATGCGGTGCGGGCCCACGAGGCCGATATCGCTCATGCGCTCAAGACCGATTTGGGAAAGTCGCATGACGAGGCCTATATGTGCGAGATTGGCACATCGCTTTCCGAGATTCGACATCAGATCGCTCACGTGGTTCGATGGAGTCGTCCGCGCCTGCGTCCGTGCGACCTCGCTAACGCCGTGAGCGTGTGCAAAACGCAAACCGTGCCCTATGGCGTCACGCTCATCATGGCGCCCTGGAACTATCCGTTTTTGCTGACGCTCGAGCCGCTCGCTGGCGCCCTTGCCGCGGGCAATACCGTGGTCATCAAGCCGAGCGCCTATGCTCCGGCATCGAGCGCGGTGCTCAGGCAAATCTGTGAAGAGGCATTTGATCCGCGCCTGGTGACGGTTGTCGAGGGCGGGCGCGCCGAGAACGAAGCGCTGCTCGATGAGTGCTGGGACAAGATCTTCTTTACCGGTAGCGTTCCGGTCGGCAAACTCGTCATGGAGCGCGCAAGTAAAAACCTTACGCCCGTGACGCTTGAGCTGGGCGGAAAGAGCCCCTGCATCGTGGATGCGACGGCAAACTTGAAGGTTGCGGCGCGGCGTATCGCCTTTGGTAAATGGCTCAACGTGGGGCAGACCTGCGTGGCGCCCGACTACCTGCTGGTCGATGCGCGCGTGCACGACGAGCTGCTGGACCTCATCAGGGAAGAGGCCCGCCGTATGTTTGGCGAGCATCCGCTCGATAACGAGGATTATGGGCATATCGTCAACGCCAAGCATTTTGCGCGCGTGCGTGGGCTGATCGATCCCGATAAGGTTGTGCTTGGAGGCACGGCGCGCGAGTCATCGCTCAAGATTGAGCCGACGATTTTGGACGGCGTGACCCCCGATGACGCCGTGATGCAGGAGGAGATTTTCGGCCCCATCTTGCCGGTGCTGACGTTTGAGAGCCTAGACGAGGCCGAGACGTTTATTACGGATCGTCCGACGCCGCTGGCTCTGTATATCTTTAGCCAGGATCGCGCAGTTCAGCAGCGCTTTGTGCGTTACGTGCCCTTTGGCGGCGGCTGCGTCAACGACACGATTATGCACTTGGCTACGAGCCATATGGGCTTTGGTGGCATGGGTGCGAGCGGTATGGGGCAGTACCATGGACGCGAGAGCTTCGATACGTTTAGCCACAAGAAGAGCATCGTGAACAAGGCAACGTGGCTGGACGTGCCATTCCGCTATGCTCCTTACGCAAGCTGGAAGCACAAGTTCGTGCGCATGTTTGTGCATTAGAAAAGGGCGCAGGTAATACGAACAAGTGTTCCTATTACCTGCATTTTGCGTTAGACTACTGTTATGGAGCACGGATGGGCCAACTCCCTTTAGAAGGGATTTGGTATGAACGTAAGCGATGTTATTTCGTTATTGGCGTTGTTGATTGCGGCTATCGAACTCGGTCTGTTTATCGGCCGAATGAAATAGCCGCCCCCGCGTAAGCGAAGACGGCCACTTCTCACGATGAAAACGTGTATCGGAGTTGGCAAGACCCGCGGCAACGGGTGCCATCCGTGTTCCTATCTTATCTGCAAGCGTTCTGTCGCGCAAGCGTTGAGGCAAACGATTGAAGGACGCAGACAGGATGTATTTGTGTCCGCACGGGACCGTAGACTTCTCAATAAGGTTACACACCGGTTTATCCGGCCGTTAGAGGAGCTGCTATGTACGAGCCTTCGCGTGTTCTTCTGTCATTTCACATTGCAGGATTTCAGTATACCGATGGCGCCTTGGTCTTGGGCGATCTTAAAGCGGGCGATAAACTGACGCTGTGTGCCGAGCGCGATAATCCCCATGACCCCGAGGCAGTTGCGATCTACTATGGCAAGACCAAACTTGGCTACGTTCCGGGAAACGAGGTTGGCCCACTGTCCTTGATGATGTATTACGGCCACGAGGACGTATTTGAGGCCCGCGTGCAACAGGTTGCCCCCGAGCGCAGCCCGTGGCATCAGGTGCGCGTTGGGCTCTATGTGGTGGATGCTCGCTAATCGGCAATGGAGGCTGCCATGTTTGATGACGATGACCTGTTTGATCTGGCAGATGATCCGTTTGAGTGGGATGTGCTACTCGATGACGATGAGCTGGAACAGGACCGTAAGATGCGGCAGGACAAGAAAACTCAGGGTGACGCTTCGAAAAAGCAAGACAAGCGCCGCCGCGGACTGTTCGGCGGGCTCTTTGGCTAACCGCCGCATCGCTGTGTCTGTATACTTAGCACGAGTTGGATGCATTGCGAAATGAGGGCATAGACGATGATGTGGTTTACCGCCGACCTGCACCTGGGCGATACGAATATCTTGCACGACATGGATCGACCGTTTGATTCGGTCGAGGAGATGAACCGCAAGGTCATCGATGCCATCAATGAGTGCGTGGCTGCGGACGACCGCCTCTATATCCTGGGAGACTTTACGTATCGCTTGCCCATGGCGGAGGCGGTGCGCCTGCGCGAGCGTATCGAATGCAAGAATGCGACGCTCATCCGCGGTAACCATGACGGCGACTGGGAAGATTCCGACGCCCCGCAAATTTGGGAAGACGTGCGCGATTACCTGGAGATTGCTCCCGGCTATGCCAAGGGCCATCGTCTGGTTATGAGCCACTACCCCATGCTCAGCTGGAACGGCAAGGCACGTGGCGCCATTATGCTGCATGGGCATATCCACAGCAGGGGTGACCGCACCAACGCACGCAACCGCGATCGCGAGCGCCCTATCTTTCGCTACGATGTCGGTCTCGATGCCAACGATTACAAGCCCGTAAGCCGCGATCAGATTCTTAGCTTCTTTAGGCTGTAGCCCTCAAACCACCACAAGGGGGTGTTCCTATAGTTTTGTCAACTGGGCAATGCTGTTTTCGAGATTGAATCGCGACATGCTAACGCCAGGCCTTTCGGCCGATGGGCTCCAATCTGTTCGGAGCGCTTCGACTAGGC
>JAXJMO010000091.1:0-11790 GCA_036313175.1 Collinsella sp.
AATAGGGACTGTTTAAGGCTTCTAGCCCATAAAACAGTCCCTATTTCACCGCAACTGATGAGGGGATGGGTTAACGGAGTAAGCCTGCCACTTCGCCGGCTAGGGTGATGGTGCCGGCCGCTACGAAGGGCTCCCCCGCGGCCTCGAAAGCTGCGAGAGCCTCGGACACGCTGGGGTACACGCCAGCGAGCTTGTCCGCGTCCACCAGGGCGGCGAGCTCCTCTGCCGGCAGGGCGCGGTCGGAATCGGTCTGGGTCACGACGACGCGGGGGAACGCCGGAACCAAAACGTCGACGATGCCCGCCACGTCCTTATCGGCCAGCGCGGCACACAGCAGCGTGGGGCGACTCTCCACGCACGGATCGATCTCGTCCAGCGCGTTTACAAAGTTCTCGCAGCTCTGGGGGTTATGACAAGCGTCAATCAGCTTGAGCGGATCGGTCCCCAGCACGTCAAAACGACCAGGTGTGGGGCAGCCCATAAGCGAAGCATCCAGTGCCTCGTGGTCGAGCTCGCGGCCCAGATACCCCTCGCAAAGCATAATCGCGCACGCGGCATTCTGCGGCTGATAGGCCGGCTTGACCATGCTCGACGTATAGATCGCACGCGGCGTGGTGCAGCTAAACTCAACCGTGTCGCCCACATGCGCCGGCACCTTAGTCGTAGCGTGACTTACCACGAGCGGCACGATGCCGCACTCGCGGCAGCGGGCATCCATCACGCGCTGAACGCTCGCCTCGTGCGTGCCCTCGCCCAAAACAACCAAGCGCCCGGGTTTGATAACCGCAGCCTTCTCCCCCGCAATGGCCTCGAGCGTGTCGCCCAAAATACGTGTGTGATCGAGCCCGATGCCCGTAATGGCAACGGCGACGGGATCGGTCGCACTCGTGGCGTCCCAACGCCCGCCCATGCCAACCTCGAGCACGGTAACATCCACCGCGGCCTCGGCAAACACTACAAGTGCGGCAGCCGTCAGCAGGTCAAACGGCGTGATGGTATAGGCGCGCTCCCCCGCCGCCACACGACGGGCATTCACTCGATGCCCCGCCTCAACAGCGGCCGAAACGCCACGGGCAAACGCCTCATCACTCACAACGCGCCCGTCAACCTCCATGCGCTCGGGATAGCGCACCAACTGCGGAGACGTATACAGTGCGGTTTTTAACCCCTCACCACGAAGAATGGCAGCCGAAAAACGCGTAGTCGAAGTCTTGCCATTGGTGCCGGCAACCTGAATGCAATCGAAATACTCGTCCGGACGCCCCAGCTCATCGAGTATATCGACAACCGTCTCGAGCAGAGGCCCAGCATCCCCAGAAATCCGCCCCGTATCAGCAGCAAGCCCCACAGCCTCATCAAACGAAAGCAACTCAAACGAGAAAGGAACGACATACGACCCAGAACGCTTAGCCATAACCCAAAGTCCCCCATAACAGAAAAAGAGGCTCATCAAAAAGAATGAGCCCCTCGCGTTGACAATTTCAGCCTTTACCCGATTGCAGCAAGATCAAGGCCACAACCCAGTGGCCCCAACACGCCAGATGCAAACAACCACGTAAACGAACTAGGAGCGGCCCGATGCTTTGCTCGCCGCAAGTTCCGCACGCAAAGGACAGCACTTAATGTGCTGTCCGTCTTGCGCAGGACTGTTCGCAGCGGAGAGCAAAGCATCGGGACGCGCCCCCAAGTTAGACCTACGAGAAGTCAGCAACCTGAGCAGTCAGCGCCGCCAGGATCTCCTTGAGCTCAGCTGCACGGTCCCTCTTCTTCTGCACCACCGCGGGCGCGGCCTTGGCCACAAAGCCCTCGTTCGCGAGCGTCTTCTCGCAGCCGGCGAGCTCCTTCTGGGCCGCGGCGATCTCCTTCTCCAGGCGCGCCTTCTCGGCCGAAAGATCAACCTTGCCCTCGAGCACCACAAAGGCCTCGACGCCGCTGTCGACCACGGCGATGCTCGCGGCCGGCTTCTCGACATCGGTACCCATGACCAGCGAAGCGGTGTTCGCCAGCGGCTCAATGGTCGAACGCAGGCTCTCGAGCTTCTCGATGTCCTCGGCACCGGCGCGCACGACCACGTCGAGCTCGGCCTTGGGGCTCAAGCGATAACGCGAACGCGTGGCGCGGGCGGCGGAAACGACGGCGCGGCACAGCTCAAACGCGCGCTCGGCGTCCTCATCAACATACTTGGCGTAGTCGGCAGGCTCGGGCCACTTGGCGATCATGAGCGCCTCGGCGCGATCCACGTTGCCCTCGGCGTCCAGGTCGAGCACGCTCGCCGGCATGTTGTCCCAGATCTCCTCGGTGACGAACGGCATGAGCGGGTGCATCAGGCGAATGGAGGTGTCGAGCACAAAGATCAGGTTACGCTGAGCCTGCAGACGACCCTCGCCCTTCAGGCGGGCCTTGGTGACCTCGACATACCAGTCGCAGACCTCGTTCCAGAAGAACTGCTGCACGCCGCGGGCCATGTCGCCAAAGGTGTAGTTCTCGATGCCCTCGGTGACCATCTTCACGGCCTTGGCCAGGCGGCTGAACATCCAAGCGTCGGCCGGCGTCTCCACGACGGGCTCGCCGGGCGTGTAGCCCTCCATGTTCATGAGCAGGAAGCGGCTGGCGTTCCAGATCTTGGTCACAAAGCTCTTGGCCTGGTCGGTACGCGGGCTGTCGATCAGCTTCTTGGTCTTCTTGTCGATGTTCGCATCGAACTTGACGTCCTGGTTGTTGGTGCAGAGCGTCAGCAGGTTGTAGCGCATGGCGTCGGCACCGTACATGCCAATGAGGTCCATGGGGTCAACACCGTTGCCCTTGGACTTGGACATGCGGCTGCCGTCCTTGGCAAGGATCGTCGGGTAGATGACGACGTCCTTAAACGGCACCTCGTCCAGGAAGTACAGCGAGCTCATGACCATGCGAGCAACCCACAGCGCGATGATGTCGCGCGCGGTGACGAGCGCCGTCGTGGGGTGATGGCCCTCGAGCAGCTCCGGCTTTTGCGGCCAGCCCTGCGTGGCGAAAGTCCACAGCTGCGAGCTGAACCAGGTATCCAGCACGTTCTCGTCCTGATGCACGTGATGGCCGCCGCACTTGGGGCACACATCGGTGTCCTCGGTGAGGGCGTCCTCCCAACCGCAGTCCTCGCAGTAGAACACGGGGATGCGGTGGCCCCACCACAGCTGGCGGCTGATGCACCAGTCCTTAAGGTTCTCCATCCAGGTGGTGTAGGTCTGCGTCCAGCGCGCGGGGTGGAAGGTGACCTTGCCGGAGTTGACGGCGTCGAGCGCCGGCCCCTTGAGCTTGTCGACGGCGACGAACCACTGCTCGGACAGCCACGGCTCCAGAGCGGAGTCGCAACGGTAACAATGCATGACGGAGTGGTCGAGGTCCTCGACGTGATCGAGCAGGCCGTGCTCCTCGAACCACTTGATGACGGCCTCGCGGCACTCGTCGCGGTTCATGCCGGTGAACTCGCCATAGCCCTCGACGACCACCGCGTGCTCGTCGAAGATATTGATCTGCGGAAGGTCGTGGGCCTGACCCATGGCGTAATCGTTGGGGTCGTGGGCCGGGGTGACCTTAACGAAGCCGGAACCAAAGTTGGCATCGACATGCCAATCCTCAAAGATGGGGATCTCGCGGTCGACAATGGGAAGCTTGACGGTCTTGCCCACGAAGGCGGCCTTCTCGGGGTCCTTCGGGGAGACGGCGACACCTGTGTCGCCGAGCATGGTCTCGGGGCGCGTGGTGGCGACGACGATGTAGTCCTGGCCGTTGACCGGCTCGGTCAGCGGATAGCGCAGGTGCCACAGATGGCCCTTCTCGTCCTTGTACTCGGCCTCGTCGTCCGAGATGGCGGTGGTGCAGTTGGGGCACCAGTTGACGATGCGCTTGCCGCGGTAGATCAGGCCGTCGTGGTACCAGTCGCAGAACACCTTGCGCACGGCCCGGGCGTAGTCCTCGTCCATGGTGAAGCGCTCGTTGTCGAAGTCGACGGAGCAGCCCATGCGCTTGATCTGCTCAACGATGATGCCGCCGTACTCGTGGGTCCAATCCCAGCAGGCGTCGACAAACTTGTCGCGACCGATCTCCAGGCGGCTGATGCCCTCGCTCTTGAGCTTCTTGTCGACCTTGGTCTGCGTGGCGATACCGGCGTGGTCGGTGCCGAGCACCCAGCGGGTGGACTTGCCGCGCATGCGGGCCATACGGATGATGGCGTCCTGGATGGAGTCGTCGGTGGCGTGGCCCATGTGGAGCTTGCCGGTCACATTGGGAGGCGGAATGGTGACGGTGCAGTCGCCCACGCCCTCGCGGCGCTTGTAGTAGCCGCCGTCGAGCCACTTCTGCAGGATCGCCGGCTCGTTGGTCGACGGATCGTAGTTCTTGGGCATTTCTTCCATATATCTCTCCCTGTCCCGCCGGGGAGGAATGTAGGCCCGATTTTCGCTCGGTCAGGTCCTGGGCTCGCTCGAAGACCACATTAAGTGGTCTTCGGCTCGTGCGGAATCTACGAAAATCGGGCCTACATACCTCCCCTTAGGTATCGATTACTTCAGTCTGAATTGACTTTGCCGAGGCTTAAACAAACACACAGAATAGCACAGGTAGTTGGGGTTATTGCGCATATATAAAATAGCCTCCGACCGCGGGTGGTCGGAGGCTATTTGCAAACACGTTTTAGGCTGGTTTAGCCGTAGATGCGTTGGGGCTGCTCTTCGCCCTTTACGGAGGCTTCGGTCACGACGACCTTGGAAACGCCTTCCTCGCTGGGCAGGTCGAACATCGTCTGCTGCAGCACGTCCTCGCAGATAGAGCGCAGGCCGCGGGCACCGGTCTTGCGGGCGAGCGCCATGCGGGCGATCTCGTGCAGGGCCGCGTCCTCAAACTCAAGCTCAACATCCTCGAGCTGGAACATCTTACGGTACTGGCGCACCACGGCGTTCTTGGGCTCGGTCAGAATCGACACCAGGTCGTCCTCGTCGAGCGCCTGCGTCTGGGTGACGACGGGCGTACGTCCCACGAACTCGGGGATCATGCCAAAGGCGTTGAGGTCCTGCGGGAGCACCTGACGCAGCAGGTCGTTCTCGTCGACCGAGGTGGGGCCGGCGATCTCGGAGTTAAAGCCCACGCCCTTGTTGCCCACGCGATCGGCGATGATCTTGTCCAGACCCACAAAGGCACCACCGCAGATGAACAGGATGTTGGTCGTATCGATCTGCAGCAGCTCCTGCTGGGGATGCTTGCGGCCGCCGGTGGGCGGAACGCTGGCCACCGTGCCCTCAAGAATCTTAAGCAGTGCCTGCTGAACGCCCTCGCCCGAAACATCACGGGTGATGGAGAGGTTCTCGGCCTTGCGGGCGATCTTGTCGATCTCGTCCACGTAGATGATGCCAACCTGCGCGCGCTCGATATCGCCATCGGCGGCGTTGATGAGCTTGAGCAGGATGTTCTCCACGTCCTCGCCAACGTATCCGGCCTCGGTGAGCGCGGTGGCATCGGCGATAGCAAACGGCACCTCGAGGATGCGCGCGAGTGTCTGGGCCAGCAGCGTCTTACCGGTACCGGTGGGGCCGAGCAGCAAAATATTGGACTTGGCGAGCTCCACCTCGTCCATATCGTCGTCAAACTGGCCGCCCATACCCGAAGCCTCGTCAAGGGCGGACACCGCGGCACCGCCCTCGATCACGCGACGGTAGTGGTTGTACACGGCAACCGACATGGCGCGCTTAGCATCTTCCTGGCCCATAACATAGACCGAAAGCTCGTCATAGATCTCGTGCGGCGTCGGCACGTGCGTGATGACCTGACGGTCGTCCTCGAGCTCAAAGCCCTCGGTCTCAGGGTCAACGGCGGGCTGGGATGCAGCCTGGCCGTGGTCGTTGAGGAAACCCGGGAGATTGCCGTTGCGGGCAGCGTCCATAAAGTCCGAAGCCAGCGACTCCTCAAGGATCTCGGAGCAGGCGGCGACGCACTCGTCACAGATAAAGATGTTGGTCGGGCCCTTTACGAGACGACGGACCTGGCCCTGCTCTTTTCCGCAGAAGGAGCAGCGGATGGGGTTGCCGTTCTCGTCAAAGTTGTCCTGCATGTTACCTGCCATCCTAGGCGTCCTTCGCGGCGAGGTCGCGCGAGGTGACGATACGGTCGATCAGGCCGTAGTCGAGGGCCTCGGCAGCGGTCAGGTAGTTGTCGCGCTCGGTATCGGCCTGGACCTTCTCGATGGGCTGGCCCGAGGCGTCGGACAGGATCTGGTTGAGCTCGCGACGGGTCTTCTTGATCTCCTCGGCCACGATCTCGATCTCGGTCTGCTGGCCCTGCGCACCACCGCTGGGCTGGTGAATCATGACCTTGGAGTGCGGCAGGCAGAAGCGCTTGCCCTTGGCGCCGGCCGAAAGCAGCACGGCGGCCATAGACGCGGCCATACCGACGCAGATGGTGGAGACCTGCGGCTTAATGAAGTTCATGGTGTCCAGAATTGCCAGGCCGGAGTAGACCTCGCCACCGGGCGAATTGATGTAGAGCGAGATATCCTTCTCGGCATCCTGGCTCTCAAGATGCAGCAGCTGGGCAACGACCAGGTTGGCGCTGACGGAGTTGATCTCCTCGCCCAAGAAGATGATGCGGTCGTTGAGCAGGCGCGAATAGATATCGTAGCTGCGCTCGCCGCGCGGCGTCTGCTCGATAACGTATGGCACGAGGGCGGAATCGAACTTAGCGATCATACGCATCTCCATTTCTCTCTTGCGGACCAAATTGGTTCTAGATAAACGTACGGTGCCCGCATGCTATGCATTGGCTGGCACCGTACGAAGCTACCGGATAACCGGCTTATAACTTTACCCCATCACGGGCGCATCCATGCGCTCGCGGGAATGGTGGCGAGAATTACTCGGCGTCCTTGGCGGTCTCGTCGACCTCGGTCACCTTGGCGTTCTCGACCAGGTGGTCGACGGCCTTGGAGCGACGGATGGACTCGCGGACGGCAGGCATGCGGCCATCGGCGATGAACTCGGCCTTGGAAGCCTCGACGTCCTTAACGCCAGCCTTCTCGAACTCGGCGTTGATGTCGTCCTCGGTGACCTCGATCTTGAGCTCACGGGCGAGGGCGTCGAGAGCCAGGGACTCACGGGCGACGTCGTTGGCCTGCTTGTGAAGGTCGCCGATGAACTGCTCCATGGTCAGGCCGGAAGCGGGCAGCCAGGTGTCCAGCGTCATGCCGCGGGCAGCGAGGTTGGACAAGAAGTTCTGGCCAAGCTCCTCAAAGACGGACTGCTCGTAGTCGGCGTCCATCTCGTCGAGCTGCAGACGCTCGGCGAGAGCGGAGACGCAACGGTTCTCCTTCTCGGCCGGGAGGCGGGAAGCCTTGTCCTGCTCGATCTCGATCTTGATGGCGTCGCGCATGGCCTCGATGCTGTCGAAGCCAAAGTCGGACTTGACGAGCTCGTCGGTGAGCTCGGGGGTGTTGCGGACCTTGATGCCCTTGACGGTGACCTCGACGGTGTGAGTCTCGGCCTCCTCGCCCTCCTCGACCTCGTCGGTCCAGGTGACGGTCTTGACGTCGTCAACGTTGGCACCGATCAGGGCCTCGTTGAACTCCTTGGGATTGCTGTCGCTACCAGCGATGAGCATGCGGCCCTCGGCGGCAAAGTTGTCGGCGTTCTCGACGGCCTTGAGGTCGACGGTAACGTAGTCCTCGGCCTCAACGGCGCGACCCTCGACGTCCTCGAAGGTGGCACGGTAGTTGAGGAGCATCTCAACCTGGTTGTTGATCTCGGACTCGGTGACCTCCGCGGGAGGCATCTCGATCTCGACAGCGTCGAAAGAGGAGAGCTCAGCGGCAGGACGCAGGGAGAACTCGACGGTGTAGGTGTAGTCCTCGTGATCCTTGGCGAGGTCGAGCTCCTTGTAGTCACCGCTCTTGGTGGGGACGATGTCCAGCTCGTTGAGGACGGCGGGCTCGTTGGCGGCGATCAGGTCGTTGGTGGCCTGAGCGAGGGTAGCCTCGGCGCCAAGAGCAGAGTCGATGACCGGACGGGGGGCCTTGCCGGCGCGGAAGCCCGGGAAGCGGTACTTCTTGGCGGTGTCCTTGTAGGCCTTCTTGATCGCGGCGTCGACGTCGACGGCCGGGATGGTGACCGTAGCGGTGAGCTTGGCGTCCTTGACGTCAGAAGCGGTGATGTTCAACACGTTCCTCCTCATACTGCCCAGCTTATCTGAGGTGCTGGTACCTTTATGCAACAAAGTGTCGCGACGGCCGAGGCCGACGCAGGTGCGTTGGTGCGGGCGAAAGGACTCGAACCTTCACGGGAATCCCACCAGAACCTAAATCTGGCGCGTCTACCAATTCCGCCACGCCCGCATGAGCGCACAGACTAGGAATGATAGCAGATACGAACGGCAAGCGCACGCACACGTTTTACAGGCTCACGACCTCACCACGAGTGCGAAAGACGGGGCGAGTTGCCCCGCCCCGCCCATTACGACTTGTTCGCTGACCCGCTACTCCCCCAGCAGGGCCTTCTCGGGCGTGATGGGCAGCGAGCGCACCTGGTGGCCGGTGGCGTGTGCCACGGCCGATGCCACGGCGGCGAGCGGCGTGTTGATGACGACCTCGCCGATCGACTTGGCGCCAAACGGGCCCGTCGGCTCGTAGCTCGGCTCAAAGGCCACGCGAATGCTGCCGATATCCAGGCGCGTGGGCAGCTTGTAGCTCATAAAGTTGCCGGTGCGCAGACGGCCGCGGTCGTCGTGCTCGACGATCTCGTAGAGCGCATGGCCGATGCCCTGGGCAATGCCGCCCTCAGCCTGGACGCGCGCGAGCGCCTCGTTGATCACGGTGCCGCAGTCCACGGCCGCCGCATAGTCCACCACAGTCACCTTGCCGGTAGCCTTGTCGACCTCGACCTCGGCAATGCCGGCCATAAACGGCGGAGGCGAAACGGGCAGGCAGGCAGAGGCGTGCGAGGTGAGCGCGTCGCCGCCCGCGATGTTCTTGACGCACAGGTTGGCAAAGTCGCGCAGCGTGAGGTAGCGATTCTGCTCGCGCGCGGCACGCTCGTCGGACAGACGCACGTACTGGCCATCAAAGACCACATCGGCGGCGTCAACGTCCCACATCTGGGCAGCCTTGGTGCAAATCTTCTCGCGCAGCTCGGTCGCGGCGTTCTTGGCGGCAAGGCCCGTCACGTACGTGCCCGAGCTCGCGTACGAGCCGGCATCGAACGGCGACACATCGGTGTCCACGCCGCGCACCACGATAAGCGAGCTCTCAACGCCCAGCTCCTCGGCGGCAATCTGCGCCAGGATCGTGTCGACGCCCATGCCGTTATCGGTGGCGCCGGTGCCGATGGTAATGAATCCATCCTCTTCCAGGCGCATGTCGATGCCGGCGATATCCACGTTGGAAATGCCCGATCCCTGCATGGTGAGCGCGCAGCCCAGAGCACGCACGCGATCGCCCAGGTCAACGGCCAGCGGCTTGTCGCGCCAGCCGATCATGTCCATTGCGCGCAGCAGGCAGCGGTCGAGCGCGCAGGCGTTGAGTTTCTCGTTGTAGTACTGCGGCATGATCTCGCCCTCGCGCACGATGTTCTTAAGGCGCAGGTCGGCGGGATCCATGTGCAGCATGTCGGCGAGCTCGTTGACGGCGCTCTCCACGGCAAACTGGCCCTGGGTGGCACCGTAGCCGCGATACGCGCCGCCGCGGTTGGTGTTGGTGTAGACGGCGTCCCAGCTAAAGCGGCTCGCCTTCACGTGGTTGTAGATGGGCAGGCTCTTGTGACCCGAGAGGCCGATCGTCGTGGTGGCATGCTCGCCATAGGCGCCGGCATTGGACAGCGTATGCAGGTCGATGGCTGTGATGGTGCCGTCGTTCATGGCGCCTAGCTTAACGGTCATCTGCATCTGGTGACGCGAGTTGCCCGCGGTGATGGTCTCCTCGCGGGTGTAGCAGCAATAGCTCGGACGGCCGGTCTGCTGGGTGACGAACGCCACGAAGATCTCGCAGCAGCCCGTCTGCTTGGAGCCAAAGCCGCCGCCGATGCGCGGCTTAATGACCTGCACCTGCGACTGAGGAATGTCGAGCGACTGAGCGACCATGCGGCGCACGTGGAAGGGCACCTGTGTGGAGGTGGTCACCGAGATGCGCCCGAACGCGTCGGTCGTCGCGAAGGCGCGGAAGGTCTCCATGGGCGCGGTCTGCGTGGCTTGGCTGGTGTAGGTGCGGGTGAAGACGATGTCACTCTGGGCGAAGGCCTCATCAAGATCGCCAAAATCGCTGGTACCGCTGCAGACCAGGTTGCGCGAAACATCGCCGCCCTGCGGGAACATAAAGGTCACGTCGCCCTCGGGGTGGACCACGATGTCGTTATCGAGTGCCTGGGTAAAGTCGAGCAGCGGCTCAAGCACCTCGTAGTCGACCTTGATGAGCTTGAGCGCCTTGTCGGCGGCCTCCTCGGTCTCGGCGGCGACGATCGCCACCTCCTCGTTTTGGTAGCGCACCAGGTTCTCGAGAATCAGGCGGTCGTAGGGACTCGGCTGCGGATAACTCTGGCCGGCAATGGTAAAGCGACGCTTGGGCACGTCCTCGTAGGTGTAGACGCCCACCACGCCGGGCACCTTCAGGGCGCGCGACGTATCGATGGAGCGGATCTTGGCGCGGGCATAGGGGCTACGCTTGAGCTTGACGATCAGGGCGCCGGCGGGCACCAGGTCGCCCGTGTAGACGGGACGACCCTCGAGCAGTGCCTTCGAGTCCTTCTTGGGCTGCTTGTGGGTAATCTGCTTGTATGCGACACCATCGGAGCTGGTGTTATTGACCGGCAGTTCGGGCATCTCAAAGCCCACCTGCACGCCGGACTCATTGAGAAAGCGGACGATGGCGCGCAGCTGACTCTCGTAGCCGCTGCAACGGCAGAGGTTGCCGGCGAGCTGGCGCGAGAGCTCCTCGCGCGTGGCGACGAGGCTCGGGTCCTCCTTGGCGGCGCGGGCAAGCGCCAGCACGTTCATGATAAGGCCGGGGGCGCAAAAACCGCACTGCTCGGCACCTTCGGCAGCCATCGCACGGGCAAGCGCCTCGGACTCGGCCTTGAGGCCCTCAAGCGTGGTGATGGAGCGGCCCTCAACACGGGCGGCGGGAACCGAGCAGCTCAGCACCGGGTCGCCGTCGAGCCACACCGTGCACAGGCCGCAGTTGGTGGTCTCACAGGCGCAGCGCACCGACGCACAACCCTGCTCGCGCAACAGTGCAAAGAGCATGGTGTCGGGGGCAATCTGAACCTTGACCTTACGGCCGTTGAGCGTAAAGGAAAGATCGATGAGTTTGGCAGCCATTAGCGCACCTCGCTAGAATCGACGCCGGGCACGCGGCGGCAGGAATACTCGTCCGTGGCAAACTTAGGGATCTGCACGCCCTCGAGCTCGTGGGCAAGCGCGGCCGAAAGCTCGATGCCGGCGGCGCGACGCACAGCCTGAATCGCCAGCGGAGCCGAGATGCGGCGACGGTAGTCGGCCGAGCCCCACATGTTGGTGCCGTAACTCAGCGCGCGTACAGACGCGGCCAGAGCGCGCAGCTCGTCCTCGGAAGGCTGCCCGTTGGTAAGGCCGCACGCCTCGCCCTGCAGCAGGGTCGCGCGCAGCGGACGGGCGCCCACGGTGACGTGCCAGGTGTTGCCCCACCAGGCAGCGGTGACATTGAGCGAGGGGAAATCGGTCGCGGCCTTGCGCACGGCCTCGTAGCTCGCGCGATAGTCGCGCTTGACGACCACCACATGCTCGATCACGTCGCGCACGTAGCCCATG
>JAXJMO010000092.1:0-10090 GCA_036313175.1 Collinsella sp.
GCCGCATTTGGACAATCTGACGTTCAACTTCAAGGGCGCGACCAGAAGGTCAGCGCCCTTTCGTTTCACGTCACCTTGTCTCAAATGCGGCCCGCTCGCTGCCGTTGCCAAAACATCGGCGTTGCCTTGCTTCGGGAATGCGGCAGATAGAGACGTTCCTTTTTTGCCGGCAGTTTGGGACACTCCTTGCGGGGCACCCCCTCCACAGCGCCTATGCCAGCTTGTCGATTTGCCCAATCTCCCAGAGCGGAATATTGACGAGCGTGCCCTCGTCTCTATATGCCGCTAACGATGTTCTCACGCAGCGCTCGAGCTTGAACTTCTCGCAGGCAATCCTCAGGCTCTTTGCTTTGAGATTCTCTGCCGCCTTGACCTCGAGCGGAAGCACGGTCCCCGCATGGTCGACGGCAAAGTCAGCCTCTGCATTGCCGGAGGAGGATGACCAATACGCGGGAGTATTGCCTTGGAGCAAAAGCTCCTGTGCGACGTATTGCTCGGTCAGCGAGCCTTTGAACTCCGTAAAAACAGCGGGCCCGTTCAGAACAATGGCTGGCGAGAGGCCGGAGAGTGCTCCGAGGATGCCGGTATCGATGCAGAACAGCTTGAAGCCCGAGAGATCCTCGTAGCTTGTGAGCGGTGCTCTTAGGGCGGAAACACGCGGTACCTTATGAACGATTCCATAGTCCATGAGCCACTGGAGGCTTTCCTCAAAATCGCGTGCGCGCGCCCCGGGACGAAGCGCGCCGTAGACGAACTTCTTGTTTTCCTTTGCGAGCTGGCCGGGAAGGGATTTCCAAACCAGCCTCATGCGCTCGACGATGCGGGCTGGCGCATGCTTGCCAAAATCGGATTCGTAAGCTTCGATGATTTGCTGCTGAAGCCTGCGGGCCTCGATGAAATCGTGGGAGGTGGCGAAAGCGGAGACAACTTCTGGCATGCCACCGACAACGAGGTATTCCTTGAGCAGGCGCTCGAGCTTTTCGGAAACGTTTGCCAGCAGGTCCATGTCTGCGGCAAGGATGGCATCTGCGAGCGGATCGCCATCGACGGCACGAACGAACTCGACAAACCCCATGGGGCGCATGGTAAGCTGGTCGATCTTGCCGACGGGGAACGACTCGTTTTCGCGTCGGAGCGCGAGCCCCATATAGGAGCCGGCTGCCATGATATGGTATTCCGGCGCCAGCTCGTTGAAGTATTTGAGCGAGGTGATGCCACGCGGTGCCTCTTGGATTTCGTCGAAGATGATGAGCGTGTCTGTCGGCGTTATGGTCTGGCCGCGCAGGAGCTCTATCTGGGAGATGATGCGTTTGGGGTCTAGGCTTCCGTCGAACAGCGAACGTGCGCCCGGTTCGAGCATAAAGTCAAAACGGATGACGTTTTGATACTGCTGGCCTGCGAATTCGTTGAGAAGCCAGGTTTTTCCCGTCTGGCGGGCCCCCTTAAGCAGGAGGGGCTTGCGGTTTGCCCTAGATTTCCAAGCGATGAGTTCGTCCATTAGCTGTCGCTGCATACTGCCTCCTAACGATCATGGTTAGTATAAGACCGTGTTGGTCTTTCCATCGAAAAATGTGGGAATAAACCACGTTTTTCCATCGAATAATGTGGGAGGCAACCACGTTTTTCCATCGAATAATGTGTTGGTTTAGGTCGGCATCTGGGGACGTTCTTTTTCTGCCGGCAGTTTGGGACACTCCTTGTTTTGGTGCAAATTAGTTACCCTTGCATCAGAAAACGGCGCCCGCCGGCGATGTTGCCGGCGGGCGCCGCGGTCGTGTAGGCGCTATTTGTTAAGTGCGTGCGTTCGAGCTCGCGTGCTACAGCGAGTCGATAAAGCGCTGCTGGGCGGCGCGGCCGGCTTCGTCCCACTTAAAGACGCCGGCGTTGTCGAGCACGTGGCCAAACACCACGCCGACCTCCTCGTGCAGGATATCGATGGCGTTGTCTGCCGTAAGCTCGTCGGCGCGGCGGGCAAAAACGTCTTCGGCCCATGCGGCGTGGTTGCGGCATAGATCATCGCCCTCGAGCGCGCTAGCAAGGTCGTAGCTGGCATCGACCTTGGCCGCCAGCAGGTGCTCGCGGACAGCGCCGAGCTCGGGAACCAGGCGCGGCGGAAGAATGGCCAGGCCCATGACCTCGATCAGGCCGATGTTCTCCTTCTTAATGTGGTGGTACTCGGCATGCGGGTGGAACACGCCCAGCGGATGCTCGTCGGTCGTGATGTTGCAGCGAAGCGCCAGGTAGGCCTCGTAGATTTCGCCGCCGGCATTTCCGCGAGAGTCGACGCGGCGGATGACGGGCGTCACGGTGTTGTGCGCCACGCCATCGGCTGTGTACGCGATGACGCCCACAGACTCATCGGTCCACTCGCGCCAGGCGAGGATAATCTTCTCGGCAGCGTCGAGCAGCTGAGCGCGGTCATGCGAGCGCAGGCGCAGCACCGAGAGCGGCCACTGCAGCACGGTACCGCTGACCTGGTCAAAACCGGGCACGCTAAACTGCGAGACCTCGGCGGCATGCATCATGGGGAACTCGTGCGCGCCGCCCTGGAAGTGGTCGTGCGACAGAATCGAGCCGCCCACGATGGGCAGGTCGGCGTTGGAGCCAATAAAGTAGTGCGGGAACAGGTCGACAAAGTCGAGCAGGCAGGTCAGCCCCTTGCGGTCGACGTGCATCGGACGATGCTCGGAGCTCATGGCAATGCAGTGCTCGTTAAAGTACGCGTACGGGCTGTATTGGAAGCCCCAGCGCTCGCCGTCGAGCTTAATGGGGATAACGCGCAGATTCTGGCGGGCGGGATGGGCGCCGCCGTCGGCTGCAGCGGAGCGTCCGGGATAGCCCTCGTTTTCGATGCAGAGCTGGCAGGCGGGATACTTCTCGCCCGTGTTTTTGGCGGCACCGGCCGCGGCAATATCGCGCGGGTCCTTTTCGGGCTTTGACAGGTTGATGGTAATCTCGAGGTCGCCCCAGTTGGTGGGGGTGCTCCATTTGATGTTGCGCGCGATGGCGGCACGGCGCACGTAGCCGGCGTCGCAGCACAGGCCGTAGAACCAATCAGTCGCGGCGCGGGGCTCGTTGACGCCCATGCGGCCGTTGAATTCCTCGTTTACAACCGAAGGCCTCGGCATCAGCACGCCCATGATGCGCATGGCGATGCGGTCGCGGCCCGATACCGTGTCCTCGGCAGCACCGTTGGCAACGGCGGCCTCGGCAAGCGCGGCAAGTGTGCCTTCAAGGTCAAAGTTGGGCAGGGTATCGGGGTGCAAGAGCGAGAGTTTCTCGACCTGGAGCGCCCAGGCCATGTCGAGCGCCGGGCCCGTGGCGCCGATGCACTCCAAAATGGTGTTGTAGGCCCAGATGCGATCGTCCTGTCGGATCATCGATCGATGGATGGCATACTCAATCAAGCCCTGCGCAGCCTCGCGCACGTCGGTCATTACAGCCATGCCGCGTAAGCCCCCTTGTCAGTAATTGCGTAGTGGCGGGCAGAGCCTTCGCCCAGCCAGCTGTTCATCTTAGTGATAAAGGTGTCGACGAGCTCGAGCGGCACGAAGGCCTGGATGGTACCGCCAAAGCCGCCGCCGTGAATACGAACGGCGCCACGGCCGTCGAGCACATGCTCGGCAAGAGCAAGCGCGTACATGGAAGGCTGCTCGGCACCCAGCTTGGCAACGACATTCTGTAGGTACATGGCAGAGCTGGCGCCGGACTCGCGCGTCAGGACCAGGAACTGGTCGATGTCGCCGGCGTTCAGGGCAGCCCAGCGCTTGTCGACCAGGCCGTTTTCGTACCAGTAGTGAACGGCGCGCAGGCAGGCGCGGTCGCCCAGCTTGGCGCGCAGCTCGGGGAGCTTGGCGTCAAAGTCCGCCACGTTTACCTCGCACAGGCGTGCCTTGCCAAACTCGGCAGCGACGTCCTGCATCTCGCGCGGAACGGCGGCGTAGTCGTCGGTGGCGGCCACGTGGTCGGCACCGACCTTAACGAGCACGAGCGCATAACCGTGATCCTCAAAGTTGAGCTCGAGCTTCTGGGTTTTAGGCTGAGCCTGGTCCTCAAAGTCCATGTAGGCAAGGCCGCCCATGCACACAGCGGCCTGGTCCATCAGACCGCAGGGCTTGCCGTAATAGTTGTTCTCGGTGCGCTGGCTCATCTGGGCGAGCGCGACGGGCTCGATGGCGGGCGCGCCCCAGAGCGTCTCCATGGCACGACCGTACGCGGCCTCGACGGCGGCAGAGCTGGAAAGGCCGCCACCCGAGGGGACGGAGCAGGTGAAGGCGAAGTCGAAGCCGTGGGGCTCAACGCCAAGGGCTGCAATCTCGTGCGCCATGCCGCGGACGAGGCTTGCGGACGTGCCCTTCTCGGACTCCTGAACATCCAGCGTGTCGAGCGTGATCTCAAACGTAGGATAGCCCTCGTCGGCGACGCGAATCTTGTTGGAGTCGGTTGCCACGGCGATGCCGTCGACAGCGACATCGAGCGAGCCGGCGATAACGTGACCGCCTTCGTGATCGGTGTGATTGCCGCTGATCTCGGAGCGGCCGGGCGCGTGCACATAGAGCACCTGGCGGTCGCCGATGGGGCCAAACTCCTCCTCGAACAGCTTGGTGAGCGTGGCGAATGTCTTTTCGTCGGGGGTGGTCATGGGAGTCCTTTCCTTGGCGCGCCCGGGTGGGTTTTGCGTCGTTATGAGTACGTTAACAACTTAAAGCGGCATGAACCAAGTATTCACGATACCGCACGTTATGGGCTATGTTAACGTACTCATAACACATCGCTTGTCACTTTTTGAGAATCTGGTAATCGGTAGAAATACAGCCGTGAACGGTACTGCCGTATGGACTTATAAAGCAGAAGAGATGCAGATAGAAAAAGTAGAGTACGTTAACATGCGTCCGACGATAGCGGGCCTCGGCGCGGGATGTATTTCTGCCCGGGCCGGCATTCACGCTATTCAGATCTCGCAAGGGTGAAGGTGATCCTGTGGCAAGGCGCCCGTCCAACGATACAGGTACGCGTCCGGTCTCCATGGCCGACGTCGCCCGCGCTGCTGGCGTTTCGCAGCAGACGGTTTCGCGCGTCGCCAACGGCTTGCCCAACGTTAACGAACAGACGCGCCAGCGCGTGCAGGCCGCGATGCAAGAGCTCGGCTTTCGTCCGAGTTATGCCGGTCGCTCGCTGCGCGACGGCCGTTACCATTCGGTCGGCCTATGCATCAACGATGTCACCAAGTTTGGCAACCTCTCAATGATCGACGGCATCGCCAGCGCTGCTCGCGAGCATAATTGCGCCATCACGCTGGTCGAGATGTCCAAGACCGAGGAGTTTTCGCTTGCCGAGGCCACGCGTCGTATGGCCGCATTGCCGGTGGACGGCATCATCATCGGCATGAGCCGCATGGCGCCCGATTTTGAGACGTTTGATCCACTGCCGGGCATTGGCACGGTCATCGTTACCATGTACGCGCACCCGCGGGTGACCACGGTCGACTCCGATCATTACGGCTGCTCGCTATTGCTTATGGATCACCTGTTTGAGCTGGGGCACGAGCAGATTCGCTATATTGGCGGCCCGTCGTTCTCGGTCGACGAACAATTTCGTCGCGCCGGTTGGCAGGATGCACTCGAGCGTAAACACATCGAGCCGGCAGAGCCGCTCGAGGGCGACTGGTCTGCCAACAGCGGCTACGAGGCCGGCAGGTACCTGGCCGAGCACGATCGCACCATGACGGCGATTTACGCGGCAAACGATCAGATGGCAAATGGCGCGATTGCAGCGCTGCGCGATAGCGGTCTGCGCGTGCCCGAGGACGTAAGTGTGGTGGGCGTCGATGATTCGCTCGATGATTTTGTGGCACACAACGAGCTCACGACCGTGCGATTCGATCTACATCAGCGCGGACGCGAGGTATTCGAGCATGCGGTTCCCGAGGCGGGTACGGCGGGCAAAACCGTTGCCATCCGTATTCCCGGCCAGCTCATTATTCGACATAGCACGGCGATACCACACTCATAGTTTGCGCAGGTAAACGGCGATTTATCGTATTTCAATAACAATCGGAATGGATGCTGGCAGATAACAGTTGGGATACTGCCGAGTGTTATGATAGACGGGTTCTTTTGTCTATCTAGGAGGCTTTGCCTGATGGAGATCACCAAGGATATCCGCTACATCGGTGTCGACGATCACGACATTGACTTGTTCGAGGGCCAGTACGACGTGTCCGAGAACGGCATGGCATACAACAGCTATGTTATCTTGGGCGATAAAATCGCTGTCGCCGATTCGGTCGACGGCGGTTTTGTTGACGAGTGGCTCGGCAACCTCGAGGCCGCGCTTGACGGCCGTACGCCTGACTACCTGGTCGTCCATCACATGGAGCCCGATCACTCCGCCGGCATCGCCGCCTTTATGGAGCGCTATCCCCAGGCACAGATTGTGGCCAGCATGGGCGCCTTCCGCATGATGGTCAACTACTTTGGTACCGACTACCCCGAGCGCAAGATGGTCGTCAAAGAGGGCGATGTGCTCGACCTGGGCGGCCACAGCCTGACCTTTATCGGCGCCCCCAACGTGCACTGGCCCGAGGTGATTTTCTCCTACGAGTCCACCGACAAGGTGCTCTTTAGTGCCGACGGCTTTGGCAAGTTCGGCGCCAATGACATCGAGGACCCGGAAGGCTGGGCTTGCGAAGCGCGCCGCTACTACTTTGGCATCGTCGGTAAGTTCGGCAAATTCGTGCAGACCGTGCTCAAGAAGGCCGCCGATCTGGATATCCAGATCATCTGTCCGCTCCATGGTCCTGTTCTTACCGAGAATCTGGGCTACTACCTCGACACCTATAACACCTGGTCGAGCTATCAGCCCGAAGACGAGGGCATCACGATTGCCTATGCGAGCGTGTACGGCCATCTGAAGGCTGCCGTTGAGGAGCTTGCATCTGCGCTCGAGGCTCGCGGCCAGAAGGTTTCCGTCTTTGACCTGGCTCGCGACGACATGGCCGAGGCCGTTGAGGATGCGTTCCGCTACGACCGCCTGGTGCTCGCCTCCATCACCTATCAGGGCGAGATCTTCCCGTTCATGAGCACCTTTATCCACACGCTTGCCGAGCACGCCTATCAGAACCGTACGGTGGCGCTCGTTGAGGCCGGCTCCTGGGCGCCCACCGCTGCCAAGGTTATGACCAAGGAGCTCGAGGGCATGAAGGACATCACCCTGGCGCAGAACAAGGTGACCGTGCTGGGCTCGCTCAACGACGCCTCGCGCGCTCAGATCGAGGTTCTCGCCGACGAGCTGTCCAAGTAGCGACACATTCACTTCTGATGCTCAACCACCACAAAGGAGGCCTTTGTGGTGGTTTTTGTTTAAGCGCCGGCGATGACGAGGGCTGGACGTGAGCTGTCAGTGGCCTCGGCGATCGAGGTGGCGACGGCATGGTCGGGGTCACGGTCCATCACGATGGAGTCGACATCGGCAAGCTCGGCAAAGCGGTACATGCCGCGTCCGTTAACCTTGCTGGCGTCCATGAGGGCGACGCTTTGATGGGCCGCGACGATCATAGCCGTTTTGGTCTCGGCCATCTGGGGAAAGTCGGTCGTAAAGCCGCAGCTGGAGACAAAGGCGCCGGGGCACATGACGGCCAGATCGGCATGGACCATTTGGAGCGCCTGCATAGTGAGCGGTCCGTACAAATAACGATGGCCTTTGCGCAGCGCCCCGCCCAGCATGACGACATCGACCGAGGGCATGCTCTCGTCGATGTAATCGGCAATGGTAATGTCGGCCGTGATGACGGTGATGCCGTTGCGCTGGTCGAGGAGCCGGACAAACTCGAGTGCCGTGGTGCCCGAGTCGACGAGCAGCGTGTCGCCGTCATTGACGAGCTCGATGGCGCTTTGCGCGATGGCTTGCTTGGCGGCGACGTTGACATTGATGCGGCGATCCTGCGTGGAGACGGTCAGGCGTTTGTGGAGCGAGACGGCACCGCCGTGCGTGCGGCGCAGCTTGCCTGCTTCGGCGAGCGCGTCCAGGTCGGCGCGGGCGGTGACGGAGGACACGCCAAAGGTCTGGGCGATTTCTGCTACCTGCACCGAGGCATTATGATCGAGCATTTCCAAAATGGCGGTACGGCGTTCGTCGGCAAAGGCACGGTTGGTGGCTTGGGCCATGCTTGCTCCATTCTCGGCTAAATTTGCAGGAATTGTGTTGACTCTATTTTCGTTCATTTTCTTTTTGAGTAAGAAAACACCTTTCGATTACTTATCTTTTCTATAAAAGAAAGACGCTGAACGCCCGAAATTCAATATCGAACATGTCCACTCGGTTCCAATTCCTTCCGTTTACTTTTCAAAAACGACTGTATTGACCTGCATGGGCTCAATATCTCGCACGTGCAAAGCCGCTGAATTTCATACAATGAGCGCAGAAAAACGCAAGGTAAAACGCCTTGTGAACAACTACGCCCGATGTCCAGATGCGGGCGAGGGAGAGG
This sequence comes from Collinsella sp., assembly GCA_036313175.1. GTDB lineage: Bacteria > Actinomycetota > Coriobacteriia > Coriobacteriales > Coriobacteriaceae > Collinsella. Next base: position 8,489 of record JAXJMO010000092.1, read on the forward strand.
AGCAAACGCTCATGGCACTTGTTACCACCGAAAAGATGCTCAAGGACGCTCAGGCCGGCCACTACGCTGTTGGCGCTTTCAACGTCGAGAACCTCGAGTTTGTTATGGCCGTTCTGGCCGCTGCCGAGGAGACCAAGTCCCCCGTCATCATGCAGACCACCCCGGGCACCATCAAGACCGCTGGTCTGGACTACTTCTACGGCATGGTCAAGGCTGCCGCCGAGCGCGCTTCCGTGCCTGTCGCTCTGCACCTCGATCACGGCGATGGCTATGACCGCTGCATGCAGGCTTTCCGCACTGGCTACACCTCTGTCATGATCGACGGTTCGCACGAGTCCTTCGAGGACAACATCGCCCTGACCAAGTCCGTCGCCGATGCTGGCCGCGCCATGGGCGTGCCCGTTGAGGCTGAGCTCGGTAAGGTTGGCGGCAAGGAGGACGACGGTCCCGCGGTTGAGGGTGAGAGCCCCTACACCGATCCTGCCGAGGCCAAGGAGTTCGTCGAGCGTACCGGCTGCACCTCCCTGGCTATTGGCGTTGGCACCAGCCACGGTGTGTACACGAGCGATCCGCACATCGAGCAGTCCGTGGTCAAGGCTATCCGCGACGCCGTCGACGTGCCGCTGGTTCTGCACGGCACCTCCGGTGTGCCCGATGAGCAGGTTGCCGAGGCTGTGAAGAATGGCATCTGCAAGGTTAACTACGCCACCGAGCTGCGTCAGGCCTACACCAAGGGCTTCATGGCCTACATGGCCGAGAACCCCGCCTGCTTCGATCCCAAGAAGCCGGCCAAGGAGGGTATGCGTGAGATCACCGAGCTGGTTAAGATTCGCATGACCAACCTCAACTCTGTGGGCAAAGCAGAGTAACAGCAAGGGTACTCTGATCCCACCGGACGGCTTGGGCGGGTCCCCGTACTTAGTTTCCAAAACGTCCTCGCGCATGAAGGCCCCCGTTGCCTCGCTTCTACGAAGCGTTGGCAACGGGGGCCTTCGCGCTGCGGAATGATTTTGGAAACTAAGTACGGGGACCCGCCCAAGCCGTCCTGCTCAATCGCCCTTGTGGCGTTGGGGCTGAAGGGGTGGTGCGCGAGGGGTGCTTTGTTGGTGGGGGTTAGTATGCCCGGGCTTGGTTGGGGAATGACTTGTTTAGGGATGCTTGGAGCTTTTCGAACGATGCTCGCAAGTTGAGGTTTTGGTCGGTTGAGCGTTTTGGCTGCGAGGTGGGGGAGTCGAGGAGGCCGTTTCTCTGTGTCGGGGGGAAGGAGAAAAGGTCTGCATGTTTTAGGGATGGCTGCTGTGCTGCGTCATTGGAAGAATGCATGCTTATGCGGCCTCCTCGATGTCCACCAAAAGATTGCGCTCGGGGTATGCTGCTAGGTCCCGTGCGTTGGCAGTATTATGCCGCGGCTGCTGCAAAGAAGCGCTAAAGAAAGGCTTAACCTGGTTTGGCGTTACGATGAAACCGACGCTCCTATAAGTTGTCAAGAGGCAGTTTGCGGGAGCGCTCTCTCCAATTCGCACAGGAGCTCGTAATACCTCCTCTCCAGTTTCGTCGACCGCCGTTTCCCCCGTTCCAAGTGCCCGAGTGTGGCTGCGGACA
>JAXJMO010000093.1:0-9485 GCA_036313175.1 Collinsella sp.
TATATTAAGTTTGTCGCGAGTTCCGCACGCAAAGGAAAGCACTTAATGTGCTTTCCGTCTTGCGCAGGACTGTAGAGCAGCAAACTTAATATATTTCGCCGCCCCTCTGCCAAGCCCAGGCGACTCCACGCACTTTACCTGCGTAAACAATGTGAGTGAAATATGAATCTCGATGGATACGCCCGCAGCCGTGTATACTAAACAGCTGTGTGAAACCAGGGGAGTATTCTGGCTGGACAAAATGCCTGCTTAATAGGGTTGTCAGGTAGTCCGGGCGAAATACAAGGCTGGGGAGCACGTCGTGTAAGTAGTGGTCCTCTAGGGGCGTACGCTCGGTGGTGTACGCATTGTCCCAAGACCACGCGAGAGTTGGGATCATATCTTGATCAGCATGATTCTCGGCCGCAAGATTGGCATGACCCAGGTTTGGGACGAGGACGACAACGTCGTTCCCGTCACGGTCATCCAGGCTGGCCCCTGCGCTGTCTCGCAGGTTAAAACTCAGGCAACCGACGGCTATGACGCCGTCCAGATCGGTTTCGGCGACATCAAGGCCAAGAACGTGAACAAGCCCATGGCTGGTCACTTCGCCAAGGCTGGCGTCGAGCCTGTCCGCTTCCTTCGTGAGGTCCGCGTCGAGAACGGCGAGGAGCACAAGGTCGGCGAGGTCGTCACCGTCGCTGATTTCGCTGATGTCGAGAAGGTCGACGTCATCGGTACCTCCAAGGGTAAGGGCTTCCAGGGTCGCATCAAGCGCTGGGGTCAGCGCCGCGGTCCTATGACGCATGGTTCTCACTTCCAGCGTCACCCCGGTTCTATCGGTCAGTGCGCCTATCCTGCGCGCGTCCTCAAGGGCGTCAAGATGGCCGGTCACATGGGTAACGAGCGCGTTACCGTCAAGAACCTTTCCGTTGTCCGCATCGATGCCGAGCAGAACCTCATCTTGGTCAAGGGCGCTGTCCCGGGTGCCAAGAATGGTCTCGTCGCCATCCGTATGGCCTAAGGGCCCAGCCCATTTAGCCCAGCGTCATACCAAGGAGAACACTTAAATGGCAAAGTTTGAAGTAAAGAACAGCGAGGGCAAGAAGGTCGCCGAGGCCGAGCTCGCCGCTGAGGTGTACGGCATCGAGCCGAACATCCACGTTATGCACCACATCGTCAAGTGCCAGATGGCCTCTTGGCGTCAGGGCACCCAGTCCGCTAAGGGCCGCTCTGAGGTTTCCGGTGGCGGCAAGAAGCCTTGGCGTCAGAAGGGCACCGGCCGTGCCCGCCAGGGTTCCATCCGTGCTGCCCAGTGGCGTCACGGTGGCGTCGTCTTCGCCCCCAAGCCCCGTTCCTACGCCAAGCGTATGAACAACAAGGAGGTCAAGCTGGCTATGCGCTCTGCGCTGTCCGCCAAGCTGGCCGATGGCGAGCTCGTGCTCGTCGACGACTACGGCTTCGAGAAGCCTTCCACCAAGGCTGCTGTCGCCATGCTCAAGGCTCTCGGCCTTGAGGGCAAGCGTCTGACCATCATCGTTCGCGATGAGGACGTCAACGCCTACCTGTCGTTCCGCAACATTCCCAAGACGTTCATCATCACCGCCGACGAGGCCAACACCTACGATCTCGTCAACAACAACGCTGTGCTGATGCCCGCCGACATCGCCGCTCACTTCGGGGAGGTGCTTGCATAAATGACCGCCCACGAGATCATCATCCGTCCGATCGTGTCCGAGCGTTCCTTCTCCGGCATGGAGCTGAACAAGTACACGTTCGAGGTCGCCAAGGATGCTAACAAGTATCAGATCAAGGACGCTGTCGAGGAGATCTTCGGCGTCAAGGTCGTTCGCGTGAACACCCTGACGGTCAAGCCCAAGACCAAGCGCGTGCGCTATGTCGCCGGCAAGACCCGTTCTTGGAAGAAGGCCATCGTCACGCTGGCCGAGGGCGACACCATCGAGGTCTTTGGCAACCAGGCCTAAGACTCGCTGCTGTTGAGTGAGCTCATGCCTCCCAAATAGGGGAGGCGGGAGCTCAAGGTTTTGGGCGTATAAAATGGACACGCCCGGAACCGTGTATACGTCCGGTGTCATCGCACCCGAGGCAGAACCTCGAATCCCTGTCTGCGATGGCTAACGGATTCCTATTGAAAGGGATTGTAATGGCTGTAAAGCACCTTAAGCCGACCTCCGCTGGTAGGCGTTGGCAGACGATCTCCGACTTCTCCGAGATCACCTGCACCAAGCCCGAGAAGTCTCTTCTCGAGCCCCTGCCCAAGAAGGCCGGTCGTAACAACAACGGCCGCATCACCACCCGCCATCAGGGCGGCGGCGTGAAGCGTCGTTACCGCGTGATCGACTTCAAGCGCAACAAGGACGGCGTGCCCGCCAAGGTTGCCACGATCGAGTACGATCCGAACCGTTCCGCTCGCATCGCTCTGCTGCACTACGCTGACGGTGAGAAGCGCTACATCCTGGCCCCCAAGGGCCTCGAGGTCGGTCAGACCATCATGTCCGGTTCTGACGCCGACATCAAGCCGGGCAACGCTCTGCCCCTCGCCGACATCCCCGTCGGTACGCTCATCCATGCCGTCGAGTTCCAGCCGGGCAAGGGCGCTGCTATCGCCCGTTCCGCCGGTAACTCCTGCCAGCTGATGGGTAAGGAGGGCAAGTACGCTATCGTCCGTATGCCTTCCTCCGAGATGCGCCGCATCCTCGTTACCTGCCGCGCCACCGTCGGTGAGGTCGGCAACGCCGATCACTCCAACATCGTCATCGGCAAGGCCGGCCGTAAGCGTCACATGAACGTGCGCCCGACCGTCCGCGGTACCGTCATGAACCCTGTCGACCACCCGCACGGCGGTGGCGAGGGCAAGAACCACACCTCTGGTCGTCCCTCCGTTACCCCCTGGGGTAAGCCGACGAAGGGCCTTCGTACGCGCAAGAAGAAGAAGGTCTCGAACCAGCACATCATTCGTCGCCGTAAGAAGTAATTTCGGATACCGAGTTTTAGGAGAAAGCACTTATGAGCAGAAGTCTCAAAAAGGGCCCGTTCGTGGAGACTCGCCTTCTCTCGCGTATCACCGCGATGAACGAGGCTGGCAAGAAGGACGTCGTGAAGACCTGGTCCCGCGCGTCCACCATCTTCCCCGAGATGGTTGGTCACACCATCGCCGTCCACGACGGCCGCAAGCATGTGCCCGTGTATGTTACCGAGTCCATGGTTGGTCACAAGCTCGGCGAGTTCGCGCCGACTCGTACGTTCCGTGGCCACAAGGCCAAATAGGGGGTTAACCGTAAATGGCAACTAAGTCTATTGAAACTGAGGCCACCGAGGTTCGCGCCGTCGCTAAGTACGTGCGTGTTTCCCCCAGCAAGGCCCGCCTGGTGGTCGATCTGATCCGCCGCAAGCCTGTCGCTCAGGCCTTCGACATCCTCCACTTCTGCGACCGCGCCGTCGCCGTGGATGTCGAGAAGGTTCTCCGTTCCGCCGTTGCGAACGCCGAGAACAACAACGGTCTGCGTGCCGACAACCTGGTTGTCGCCGCTGCCTATGTTGACGAGGGTCCGACGCTTAAGCGCATCCGTCCCCGCGCCAAGGGTTCCGCTTCTCGCATTCTGAAGCGTACTTCCCACATCACCGTCGTCGTTGCTCCTCGAAAGGAGGCGTAAAGCTGTATGGGTCAGAAAGTCTACCCCACCGGCTTCCGTCTTGGCATCACCGAGAACTGGCGCTCTCGCTGGTTCGCAGAGAAGGATTACGCTAAGACCCTCGGTAACGATCTCGAGATCCGCAAGTACCTCGAGAAGCGTCTTTCCCGCGCAGCTGTCTCCCGTGTCGAGATCGAGCGCGCTGGCGACAAGGTGAAGGTCATCATCCTCACCGCTCGCCCCGGCGTTGTCATCGGTAAGAAGGGTGCCGAGATCGATACCCTCCGCACCGAGCTCGAGAAGGTCGCTGGCGTCTCCAAGGGCCAGCTCTCCGTCGACGTTGTCGAGATCAAGCGCCCCGAGCTCGACGCCAACCTCGTTGCTCAGTCCATTGCTGAGCAGCTCGAGGGCCGCGTTGCCTTCCGTCGCGCTATGCGCAAGGCTGTCCAGTCCGCTCGCAAGGCCGGCGCCAAGGGCATCCGTATCCAGTGCTCCGGTCGTCTCGGCGGTGCCGAGATGGGCCGTCGTGAGTGGTACCGTGAGGGTCGCGTGCCTCTGCACACCCTCCGCGCCAAGATCGACTACGGCACGGCTGTCGCCAGCACCACCATGGGCGCTTGCGGCGTGAAGGTCTGGATCTACCTGGGCGAGAAGCTCCCGGGCCAGCCTGTTCCCAACCCTGCACTCGAGGGCTCTTCCCGTCCTCGTCGTCGTAACTCCGAGAGGAGGGGTCAGTAGTGCTTGCCCCTAAGCGTATTCTTCACCGCAAGGTGCAGCGTGGCTCCATGAAGGGCCAGGCCAAGGGTAATACCGAGCTGCATTTCGGCGAGTTTGGTATCCAGGCTCTCGAGGCCCATTGGATCACCAACCGTCAGATCGAGGCCGCTCGTATTGCCATGACCCGCTACATGAAGCGTGGCGGTCGTGTCTACATCACGATCTTCCCCGATAAGCCCATCACCAAGAAGCCCGCCGAGACTCGCATGGGTTCTGGTAAGGGTAATCCCGAGGAGTGGGTGGCCGTCGTCAAGCCCGGCCGCATCATGTTCGAGGTCAAGGGTGTTCCCGAGGAGGTCGCTCGCGAGGCTCTGCGTCTTGCGCAGCACAAGCTCCCCATCAAGACCAAGATTGTTGCTGCTAAGAATGCTGAGCAGCGCATCGAGAAGGAGATGGCTGAGGAGGCCGCTCTCGAGGCCAAGTGGGCTGCTGAGGACGCCGCCGCCGCCAAGGAGGAGAACTAATGAAGCCCGCAGAGATTCGTGAGCTCTCGGACGCTCAGCTCGTTGAGAAGCTGAAGGAAATGCGCGCCGAGCTCTTTAACCTTCGTTTCCAGATGGCCACCAGCCAGCTGGACAACACCGCTCGCGTCAACACCGTGAAGAAGGACATCGCTCGCGTCCTCACGGAGCAGCGCGCCCGCGAGATCGCAGCGGAGAAGTCCGCTGTCGCCGAGTAGGACCTAAGGAGAGAACATGACTGATTCGCGTAACTCGCGTAAGGTCCGTACGGGTGTCGTTACCTCCGTCTCCGGTGCCAAGACCATTGTTGTCACCATCACCGAGCGCAAGCGTCACCCCAAGTACGGCAAGATGATGACCAGCTCCAAGAAGCTGCACGCTCACGACGAGGAGTGCACGGCTGGCGTGGGCGATACCGTCCGCGTTATGGAGACCCGTCCTATGTCCAAGATGAAGCGTTGGCGCCTCATCGAGGTCGTCGAGCGCGCTAAATAAGCAGTCGCTCTTACGACTTGTACGTTTCCGAAGATGTGCGTATGCCTGGCTTGCATACCACGAGCCGCATAAAGGCTGCGCACCTCTCTTCGGTTCTTAGTTCGGAGGAACATCTACCATGATTCAGATGCAAACCATGCTGAACGTCGCCGACAACTCCGGCGCTCGCAAGATTCGCTGCATCAAGGTGCTTGGCGGTTCCAAGCGTCGTTATGCAGGCATCGGCGATGTGTTCATCGGTGCTGTCCAGGAGGCTACCCCTGGCGCCAACGTCAAGAAGAAGGACGTTGTCCGTTGCGTCGTCGTTCGCACCGTTAAGGAGATCCGCCGCAAGGATGGCTCCTACATTCGCTTTGATGAGAACGCCTGCGTTGTCATCAACAACGATGGTTCGCCCGTCGGCACCCGTATCTTCGGGCCTGTCGCTCGCGAGCTTCGTGACAAGAAGTACATGAAGATCGTCTCGCTCGCTCCCGAGACCCTGTAGTTAGGGGAGATATATGTATATCAAGAAGGGCGATAAGGTCCAGGTTCTCTCTGGTAAGGATCGCGGCAAGCAGGGCGTTGTCCTGCGTGCTCTCCCCGCCGAGAACAAGGTCGTTGTCGAGGGCGTTTCGGTCGTCAAGAAGGCCGTCAAGCCCAACGCTGCCAACCAGCAGGGCGGCATCGTTTCGCAGGAGGCTCCCATCGACGCCTCCAACGTCAATCTCGTTTGCCCCGAGTGCGGTAAGGTTACCCGCGTCGGTCACGAGAAGGACGGCAAGAACAAGCTGCGCGTCTGCAAGAAGTGCGGCCACAAGTTCTAAGCTGCCCGCAACATCAAGTTGCTAGCAAAGGCCCGGATGCCCCACGGCACCCGGGCCTTTTTCTATTCCTACTCATTGGGGACAGACTTAAATGAGTTGTCGTTGGGGACGTTCTTAAACGACCAGTCGATGGGGACTGTCTTTAGATTTGTTTATCTGGTCATCTGGGATAGGCTTCAACGAAAGCGGCACATAGGGACTGTCTCTAGGTGCCGGCACATAGGGACGTTCCCTTTTTGCCGGCAGTTTGGGACGGTCCTTTGATGTCTGATGCCCTCAGAGGGGTGGAGTATCACGGCCTACTCTGTTCTTTAGGGCTTTGGTGTTCCGCCTCTTTATGCTTCACAAGGATCGTCGCATGCGCATTCATGCGCATAGTTTTGCGCGACAATGCGCATAACTGCGCAAACATCTGCCAACTATGGCTAAATAATGACCGATAAGCAAATAAATACGCAAACACGAGCAGATACGCGCGCAATTGTGCGACTATAGGGTTGTTAGAAATGAAGGACTTCCGATGACTCAGGAGGCACATCATGGCAGATTCCAAACAGGCTCCGCTCGACGCCGAGGCAGCCGCAAAGGCGGCGTTTGCCTCGGTCCAGAATCAGCCGTTCCCAAACGACATCTTTACGGCTCCCGAGCTTCGTTGGGCAGTGATCGGGTGCGGTGTTATCGCGAACCAGATGGCTCAGTCCCTTGCCCTGGCCGGCCGCAAGCTTACGGGCGTTGCCAACCGCACGCTCACCAAGGCTCAGGCTTTTGCCGAGCAGTATGGCGTCGAGAAGGTGTACGAGACGGTCGAGGACCTCTACGCCGATCCGGACATCGACGCCGTCTATATCACCACGCCGCACAACACGCATATCACCTATCTGCGTGCTGCGCTGGCCGCCGGCAAGCACGTGCTCTGCGAGAAGGCCATTACCCTCAATTCCGCCGAGCTTGACGAGGCCCGTGCCATCGCCGACGAGCACAACGTGGTTCTTATGGATGCCACCACGGTGCTCCACATGCCGCTGTATCAGGAGCTGCGCCGTCGCATGGATGCGGGCGACTTTGGCCGTATGAACCTTGCTCAGCTCAACTTTGGTAGCTATAAGGAGTACGGCGATCTGACCAATCGCTTCTACAACCGCAACCTTGCTGGCGGTGCCATGCTCGATATTGGCGTGTATGCCCTGTCCGTCATGCGTCTCTTTATGGCAAGCCAGCCCGCTGAGGTCGTTTCGCTGGGCAACACCTGCGAGACCGGTGTTGACGTTGCGGGCGGCATCGTCTGCCGTAATGCCGAACAGCAGCTGGGCGTGGTGAGCCTTACGCTCCACTCCAAGCAGCCCAAGCGTTCGGTCATTAGCTTCGACAAGTGCTATATCGAGGTCAACGATTATCCGCGTGCCGATCACGCGACCATCGTGTGGACTGCAGACGGTCACCGTGAGGAGGTCCACGCTGGCACCGAGGCATACGCTCTGTGCTACGAGATGGCCGACCTGGAGAGGGCCGTTGCCGGCGATGATTCGAAGCGTGAGCTTCTGGGCTATGCTTCTGATGTTATGGAGCTTATGACCAAGCTCCGCGCCGACTGGGGAGTTGTGTACCCCGAGGAGGAGTAAGCGATGCTTGCGGAAGATAGGCTCAACGCGATCGTGTCGATGGTGCAGCGAGCTGGCTCGGTTACCGTGCCGGAGCTTGCTGAGGCCCTGGGCGTGACAGCGTCTACCATTCGGCGCGACCTGCAGACGCTCGACCGAGCGCACCGCATCGCCAAGGTGCACGGTGGCGCGACAAGTCTTGAGCGCGCGCACGTGACGCGCGACCTAACGATCAGTGAGCGCAGTGATCTCCATAACGACGACAAGGAGCGTATCTGCGCCCGCGCCGCGGCGCTCGTGGAGCCCGAGAGCTTTGTGTACATCGATTCGGGTTCGACAACGCTCAGACTCATCGAGCATCTTCCGCATCTCGAATCGGTCACCTATGTGACTGATTCCGTGCTCCATGCTCAGCATCTCGCTGTGCGCGGCATGCGCACCGTGGTGCTGGGCGGCGAGCTTAAACCCGAGACCGAGGCGCTCGTTGGCCCCGATGCTCTGGCAACCCTAGACCGCTACAACTTTAACTTCGGTTTTTGGGGTTCTAACGGCATTGCCGCCGAGCAGGGCTTTACGACGCCCGATATCGAGGAAGCGCAGGTCAAGCGTATCTCGATGCGCCATACAGCCAAACGCTTCGTAATCTCGGACGCCAGTAAGTTTGGCATGGTGGCTCCCGTAAAATTCGCGGACTTCCGCGACGCAACGGTTATCACCGCGGGCGAGGTGCCCGCCAAGTACCAGTCGATGGACAACGTCATCACGGTCTAACAGCAGGGGACGGGCAAACGCCAAAACCACCGCGAAGGGGTAGGAACCTATGTGGTGGTTTTGACGTTTGTCCAGATAAAACCTGCCAAAATAAACCTGTCCATTTTCGACAGACTTTAGGGCTCCCAGGGGCAGGGGGCTTCGATGTGGATGTGCTCGCCGGTTACGGGATGCGTAAAGGACACGCTGTGGGCGTGGAGCATCAGGCCACAGGGGCGCGGCGTTCCGTACAGGTCGTCGCCAACCAGGGGATGACGCTCGCTCGCCAGATGCACGCGGATTTGGTGCTTGCGGCCGGTGAGCAACTCGACATCGATATACGAGCGCGTGGGCAGGCCACGGCGACTCTTAAGACGCTTGAGTACCTTGACGCGCGTCTGAGAGGGCTTTCCGCTGGCGCCGACACGCATCTTGCGGCTATCGTGGCGATCGCGGGCGATGGGCATGTCGATGAGCTTCTCGTTCCAGTCGATCTTGCCCTCGGCCAGCGCCAGATAGTGCTTTTCGAAGGCGTGGTCGATCACCATCTGGTCAAAAGCGGGCTGCGTCTGTTTGTCGAGCGAAAACAGCACCACGCCGGTGGTGTTGCGGTCCAGACGGTTGAGCGGCTGCATGTCAGTCGCGGCAAAGCCGTCGCCCATGGCCAGCAGCAGGTCGCTGGCGTAGTCGGTAAGCGTGCGCTCGCCGGTGCCGTCGCCGTGGACGATCATGCCGGCGGGCTTGTCGATGGCCATGAGCCAAGCGTCGCAGTAGAGGACTTGAGGTTCTTCGTTCACGTGTAAGCCTTTCGGTTAGCTGATTCCCACAAACATGCAGCCCGAGGTCGCCCCGCGTAGGCGGGCGGCGGGCTTGCGGCCGGCTTGAGCCGCCTCGACGGCGCGACGGACGCGAGCGACGGCACGGCCAATCTCATCGGCCTCGAGCAGGGTTCCGTCAACCATGAGA
>JAXJMO010000094.1:0-90215 GCA_036313175.1 Collinsella sp.
GATGTTTTGGCAACGGCAGCGAGCGGGCCGCATTTGAGACAAGGTGACGTGAAACGAAAGGGCGCTGACCTTCTGGTCGCGCCCTTGAAGTTGAACGTCAGATTGTCCAAATGCGGCCCGCGCAGCGTCGAGCCGTTGCGCGGTTTGGTAAAACCGCGTAACCCTACAGCTCCGTTACTTCAACGTTGTTGTAGATCTCGTCCCAGCGGTCCATGACCAGGTGACCGGTCTTGGGATCCATAGCGTTGAGTTTGCCGCAGGTATTGGCGGTCTTGAGCACCGTGACGTCGTCGGCGCCAGCAGCAATGGCATGTGCAAAGCCGGCGATGGTCGAGTCGCCGGAACCCGTTGCGTTCACAGCCGCAATCGCGGGCGTCTTGGCGCGGAACGCGCGACCCTCATGGAAGCCAACCGAACCGGCAGCGCCCATCGAAACGACAACCCAGGGGATACCGGCAAAACGGTCATCGGCGGCGAGCGCCTCGCGCAGGGCATCGACATCATCGGTCGTAAAGGACGTACCCAGCAGGCCGTTAATCTCGGTCAGGTTGGGCTTTACGAGCTCAGGCTTAGCGTCGGACTCCAGCGCGGCCTCCAGCGATGCACCCGAGGTGTCGAGCAGCACCTTGGCGCCCGCCTCCTCGGCGATCTTGACGAGCTCGGCATAGTAGCCGGCATCGACGCCACGCGGCAGCGAGCCCGAAAGCGTCACGACGTCCGCCTTCGCTGCAAGCTCGGCAAACTTGGCCGTAAAGGCCTCGAGCTCGGCCGGGGCGATCTGCGGGCCGCTCTCCAGCAGCTCGGTCTGATTGCCCTCATGCAGGATATTCAGGCAGATGCGCGTCTCACCAGCAATAGGCACAAAGTCGTTCTTGACGCCGTCGGCATCCATAAGCTCGGCCATATAGGCACCCATGTGGCCGCCGAGCAGGCCGGTCGCGAGCACGTCGTCACCCAGCTGCAGCAGCACGCGACTCACGTTGAGGCCCTTGCCGCCAGCGGTCTTTTCGGGTGTCACACGGTTAACATCGTCGATGATCAGCTTGTCGAGCTGATAGCGCGTATCAATCGACGGGTTCATGGTAACGGTCAGAATCATGTTGAACTCCTGTTCCGGGGCGGCATAACCCGCCCCAAACATACGATAGCTCGTTAAAGGATCTCGATCTCAAAGCCGCGGGTGACGGTCTCTCCCGGCTTGGCCACCAGGCAGCCGCGCTTGTGCTCCAGAATATCGTCCTCGTCGGAGCAGGTGGACAGGCCGCCCCACGGTTCCACGGCCACAAAGTCGCCCTCGGGCTTGCTCCACACAATCAGGTATGGCATATCGGGGAACGTCAGGCGCACGCCCTTGTCCTCGGTTTTCTTGGTAAGCGTAACCACGCGGCTCTCGAGCACGTCAAAGATGGTCTCTGCGAAGTCAAAGAGTTCGTGGGTCAGCGGCAGGTCATGGCCAACCATCGGGTTCTTGCTGCGATGCTCAACATCAATCAGGCCCGTCGAGGGAACGGCAGTACAGAGCTCGGCGGCCTCGCGCTGCTCAAAACGGAGCTCGTAGTCGTCGTAGGACTCGCCCTCGTCAAGCGGGCACTTAAAGCCAGGGTGACCGCCCACAAAGAACGGCATGTCCTCGGTGCCCTCATTGGTCACCTCGTACGACACGGCCACCTTCTCCGCATCGATCGTGTAACGAGCAACGATCTTAAACGGATACGGGTACTGCTCGAGCAACTCGGCATGGTCGGCAGGGCTTAAGCTCAGCACAACCATGTTGTCGCTCTGCTCCTCGAGCTTCCACTCCTGCTTGCGAGCAAAGCCGTGGCGGGCGAGCTTGACCTCGCGGCCGCCCATGGTCATTGCGCGACCGTCACGAAGGCCGCCGCAGATCGGGAAACAAATGGGTGCCTGGCCCGACCACACCGCCGGGTCGCCCTGCCACAGGTACTCACGGCCGTTGGCCGTAATAGAAGTGAACGACCCGCCCGCCGTGCTCAGTGCGACGCGGATAGAACCGTTATCAAGAACAAACTCCATAGGAGCCTTCCCTTTCTTACGACAGCCCGCCAAGTCAATAGGGCTGATAGAAAACCGGCCCGCGCCCCCTCACAGAAACGCGAGCCGTCAATTGAAAAGCTGCAAATCGCCAAGTACAGCCAAGAGCGAAGCACTCAAGCCAAGCAAGCAAACGTGTTATCGGAGCAGCTCGCCGTACCAGAACACTTCGCAACAACAGGGGCGATCTCACAGGTCACTCAAACGTCAGCGAGCGGCGCTCAGGTGCCCCAGGTCGCCGCGAAAGAGGAGCGACGCGTACTTCATGTACGCGAGCGACGGTTTGAGCGGCGAGATGGGGTGCCTGGGCGGCGCGCAGCGTCGACCCGTTACGCGGTTTGGTAAAACCGCGTAACCTCCTTAGTCGTGGTACTCGCCGCGGTCCCACTTCTCGAGGAACTCGTCAAAGAAGTGCGGGTCAGCCTGAGCCTCGGCGTCGGCCTTATTGCAGGCGTCGATCTTGGCGATCAGGGCGTCGTGCTCGGGAGTCTTCTCGTAGGGCTCCTCCAGGAAGGCAAGCATGATATCGGCCATCAGGAACTCGCCGGTGATCTTGCCACCAAAGCCCACGATGTTGGCGTTGAGCTCGCGACGGGCATACAGGGCAGAGGTCATGTCGCGGACCAGGGCGCAGCGGGCGCCGGGAACCTTGTTGACGGCGTTGGTGATGCCGATGCCGGTGCCGCACAGGGCCACGCCAAAGTCGGCCTTGCCGCTGGCAACAGCCTCGCCCACGGCCTTACCGTAGATGGGATAGTGCGTACGGGTGTGGCTGTAGGTGCCGCAGTCGAGCACCTTGTAGCCAGCCTGCTCCAGGCGGTCGGCCAGATAGATCTTCTCGTCCGTAACGATATGGTCGCAACCGATTGCGATGGTCTTCTTCATCAGAACGTCCTTTCGTCTGAATTCACAAGTTGAGGTAGAAGTTCGAGTTCTCGGTGGCTCTCGTTAGGCCATCTTGTTGAGCATGTCAACACGGATCTGGTGACGGCCGCCGGCGTACTGGGCGCGCAGGAACTCGCGGGCGATCTTCTTGGCGACCTCGGTGCCCACAACGCCCGGGCCCATGGTGACCATGCGCGAGCCGTTGTGCTCGCGGGTCATGTAGGCGGAACGCTCGTCGGAAATGTTGGCGACGACCATACCCTTAATCTTGACGGCGGCCATATAGGAGCCGACGCCGTACTTATCGAATGCGAAGCCCTGGGAATCCTTGTGCTCCAGCAGGTCCTTGGCAACGGCGGTCGCGGAATCGACAAAGTCCGCGGCAGGGGTCTCGGAATAGTCGACGACCTCGTGACCGTCGGCGATGAGCATCTCCTTGATGGACTCCTTCATCGACATACCGTCGGCATCGGAAGCGATTACAACCCTCATGACATCCTCCTTGAGAGATACGCAGGTGCGTAGTTTCTGTTTGGAAGTGTTGAATCGCGTTCAGGTCCGGGCATCTGAATGTGCGGTTCTTCACTGTTCATGTTTATTTGAACACATTCGAACAGTAACTGCAACAACTATTTGTTTATCTTTGTTCTTTTTTGAACAAATATCGTTCACGGATGATTGCTGACCGTTTGAGCCGGGCGCGGACGTAGCGACCATGTGTTCAACAAACAAAAGGGCGGCCAAGAACGTGTCTCGGCCGCCCTTCTCACGGTTGATCTTCCAAAGATCGCTTTGCCGCCTACTCAGACTGCCCGCTCTTCTTGGCATGTTTGGACGGACCGCTCATGAAACGACCCGTCAGATAGTTCGCGGGACCGGAGATATCGATCCCCAGCAGCACGTGTCCTAGCCATAGGAACGCCACGAGCACCAGTAGAGGAATCACACACGAGGTCACGATCATCACGATGACGCCTTCGATCAGATCGGTCACCTGCTGCACGATCTCATCGGTCATCTGCTTGGCACCGCTGGTCACCGACGTAACAAGGCTCGAGGCCCCGTCAGTCAACTGCTCGAGCACGTTTTTGGACTCCTTGGCCTCGGATTTTTTCTTGTTCGATTTTGAGCTGGTCTCGGCTGACTTGTCCGTGGCATCAGCCGTCTTTGCGGCATCGCTCGCCTTTTGCTCAGCTTGCTCAATACTTACGCGATACGTTTCATCGACCTTCTGCGACACCCATACGCTCGCGGGTACGAGCGCCATGCCGATCACGGCAACCACCAGCACGCGTGTCGCCACACGGCGCAGGACGGCGCTCGTACTCCAGCGCCCGTGAATGCCGAGCGACACCGCAAAGAGCACCAACGCAAACGGGATTAGGACGCCCAAGCCAACCGACCACAAAATCGTGAGCAAATATTTCTCTAGGTATAGCACGGCAAGCACGATACCAAGGTTGCCTGAAAGCTGCGCGAGCTGCTCGGCAACCGGCGTTCCCGTATCACCCGGCAGCGCGGTAATGCCCGCAGATAGAGCAACGCATGAAGCCGTGAGCGCCAAAACGTTGCCCTTCTTTTGATCGATGACCTCGATGGTGGAGTCCCAAGTTTTGGTATCGGCGAAATGCGGACGAGCTACAAAGCCCGACAGCAGCGCCAGGACCACGAGCGCAACGATAAAGCCAATCTGCAGCTTTTTGTTTGCGCACACGACATCGGACAGACTGGGCTGCAGCTCGGTTACCGCCGTGTGCTCGGTTATCTGGACAGGACGCCCATGAGCCATCTCGTGCGCATCTCTTTTTTGTATTGACCCGTTATCCGGCATTTGGATACCTCCTCAGTCCGGCGTTTAATGCGAAAGAAAGTATACCCACCGAGCAAAAAACGAACGGGAAGACGAACAGAGCGCACCAAGACTGTCCCCAATGACTATCTCGGGATCAGTTGCGGTGAAATAGGGATTGTTTTGCGCCCGCCGGCCTCTATTCAGTCCCTATTTCACCGCAACCTAGATAGGTGGATACAGAAAAAGCCCTGTCGCGGGTAGCGGCAGGGCTTTTGGAAGGGGACTTGGTTGTGAGGGCTCGTTAGGCGAGCTTGGCCTCGAGCTCGGCGATGCGCTTGTAGGCATCGATGGTAAAGCGGGCCTGCTTCTCCAGGATCATGGTGGTCATGAGAGTATCCTGAGCATGGGCCATGATGAAGGTCATCTCCATCTCGCCACCGCCGGCCTCCTGCGAAAGCAGCTTGGTCTGCGTGTCGTGGGCGCCGATAAGTGCATCGCTGGCATCCTTGTGCAGCTGTTCGGCCTTCTCAAAGTCACCCTCGCGAGCAGCATCGAGCGCTGCAAGCAGATCTGTCTGGGCGTCACCTGCGTATGCGACAATCTCGAATCCAACCATCGAGATTTCTTCTTTGGTTGCCATATTGCGTTCCTTTCACATATGAACCAATGGAGAGCATCGCGTTCGGGCATACGCGCTGCGTTCTGTATGGCAGAAACATTAACATTCAAACAAAAAAGAACAGCGCAAAACGTAATTTCAAGCTATGAACGGTCAATTTTTGCCCGTGAACGGTTTTTAAACCAATTTAAACAATATCGAACACAATTAGCGGCAACCCAAACAGACCCGCGCCCTAGCGCCAATCGCGTACCGTATCGCCCTCGACGAGCACGCCCGGAAACAGCATGTGCTCCACACCGGGTTCAACGCCCTCGGCGCCGGCAATCTTGTCGACCGCCCACATGCCGACGCGCTTGTTGTCAAAGCGCACCGTGGTCAGGCGACGGTCGGGCACGATATCGCCCAGGCTGTCATCAACACCCACCACGCTCACGTCCTCGGGCACACGCTTTCCGCACGACTCGAGCCCGCGAATGCAGCCGTATGCCATGGCATCGTTGGAAGCATAAATGGCCGTACAGGTCGGATCTTCCGCCAAAGCCTGGCCTGCGGCATATCCACTCTGCGCCGTCCAGTCGCCGCGCACGAGCTGCGGTGGCTCAATGCCATGCGCGCGCAATGTCTCGCGCCAGCCTTCCTCGCGCCGCATGCCCGAAAGCGAGCGCTCGGGGCATGAGATAAAGTGCACAGTCTTGTGCCCCCGCCCCAGCAAGTACTCGACAACTTGACGCGAGCAATCGAACTGGTCGTTATCGACCGTTGAACAGAGCGGGTGCTCCAGCATGGTAACGAGCACCGTCTGCATGCCAGGTAGCGGCTCGAAGGTTCCAAAGTCCGCCGGCATGCGGTTCATAATCACAACCATGCCATCCACCGGCAGTGCGCTCATGCGCGACGATGCGCTCTCGAGGGTATACGGATGCCCGTCTACTTTAGTGAGGGTGATGGCATAGCCATGTTTGTCGGCCGCGGCGGCAAAGCCCTCCATACGGTCGAGATTGCCGGTGCCGGTAATGTTGAACATGGCGACGCCGACGGTCTTAAACTTACCGCGGCGCAGCGATCGACCGGCAAAATTGGGGCGATACCCCAGCTCGCGCATGGCGGCACGCACGCGTTCCTTGGTCTCGGGGCGCACGCTGGGCGAATCGTGCACGGTGCGCGAGACCGTCTGCTCCGAGACGCCCGCGAGGCGCGCTACGTCTTTGACGGATACCGATTTTTTAACAGCGGCCATAGGTCGATCTTTCTATGTCGACGATGCCATTGGTGGCACCTTGCACAGTCATTTTTAACGCCTTCAAGTATATCCAACGCCTCCCCCACCATACGCTCACCACCCAAAACCTACCGTTCACCGACATTTTTGCTTCCCCGAACGGCTTTTGGTACCCAAATGTTAACGTTGCCATTGTGCAAACACAGAGCCACCGGGCGGCTCAAACGTTTACGCGTAAGGAATCGACGGTTCGCAGGCACAGGAACCACCGGTTCGCGTCTTTTTTTGTGTCACAAAATGGCAACGTCAACATTTTGGCAACCGAACGCCAAAAGCTACCATCGTTGCTAACCCACCGACTCTTAGGAGCATTGCATGGAGCAACTCATCGCCATCATCGAAAAGGGCCAGCCCTTTTTCAACGCGATCGCCCGCAACAAGTACCTCAAGGCGATCCGCGACGGCTTTATCTCCGTCATCCCCATCATCATCTTCTCGTCCATCTTCTGCCTGGTAGCCTCGGTTCCCAACATCTGGGGTTTCTACTGGCCCGATGACATCAACAACGCCCTGTGGAAGTGCTACAACTACTCCATGGGCATCCTGGCCATCGCCTGCGCCGCCACCACGGCCAAGCACTTCGCCGACGCTCAGAACCGCGATCTGCCCAAGAACAACCAGATCAACTTCATCTCATGCATGTGCGCGGCCATCATCGGCTTCTTGCTCCTTTCGAGCGACACCATCGCCACGGACGCCGCCAGCGGCTTCAACACCACCTACCTTGGTTCCAAGGGCCTGCTGACCGCCTTCATCGCTGCGTTTGTGACCGGCATCATCTACAAGTTCTTCATTAAGCGCAACATCACCGTCAAGATGCCCGAGCAGGTTCCGCCCAACATCTCGCAGACCTTCAAGGACATCATCCCCTTCTCCGTCTGCATCACCGTCTTTTGGGTCTTTGACATCGTCTTCCGCGCTGCTTTTGGCTTCTGCTTTGCCCAAGGCGTCATCCAGGTGTTCCAGCCCCTGTTCACCGCTGCCGATGGCTACATCGGCCTCGCTGTGATCTACGGCGCCATGAGCCTGTTCTGGTTCGTGGGCGTCCACGGCCCCTCAATCGTCGAGCCCGCCATCGCCGCCGCCCTCGTTGCCAACATGACCGACAACCTGGCTGCGTTCCAGGCTGGTCAGCACGCTTCTGCTGTCCTGACCCAGGGTGCCCAGTACTTCGTCGTCTGCATGGGCGGCACCGGCGCCACGCTCGTCCTGGTCTTTATGTTCTGCTTCCTGGCCAAGTCTCAGGAGATGCGCGCCGTCGGTAAGGCCGCCATCGTCCCCGTCTGCTTTGCCGTCAACGAGCCGCTGCTGTTCGCCGCGCCCATCGTGCTCAACCCCGTCTTCTTTGTCCCGTTTGTCTTTGCCCCGATCGCCAACATCTGGATCCTCAAGATCTTTATCGACTTCTTGGGCATGAACGGCTTTATGTACACCCTGCCTTGGACCGTCCCCGGCCCCATCGGCACCATCATGGGCCTGGGCTTCCAGCCGCTCGCCTTTGTGATGCTCGCCATCATCCTGGTCGTCGACTTTGCCCTGTACTATCCGTTCTTCCGTGCCTATGACGCCCAGAAGTGCGCCGAGGAGGCCGAGATCTCCCAGGAGGAGCTCGACGCCAAGAACGCCGAGAAGGCCGCCAAGCTCAACGATGCCTTCCAGGGCAAGGCTGACGCCAAGAGCGTTGCCGCCGGCGCTGCTGCCGAGGCCGTGAAGGCCGATGCCCCCGCCGCTTCTGCAGCATCCGCTGCCGAGGCAACGACCGCCAGCGACCTTAACGGCAAGCGCGTACTCGTGCTCTGCCAGGGTGGCGGTACCTCGGGCCTGCTCGCCAACGCGCTGGCCAAGGCTGCCAAGGAGCGCGGCATCAATCTTGAAACCGCTGCCGAGGCATATGGCAACCACGTGGACATGCTCCCCGACTTTGACCTGGTCGTCCTGGCCCCGCAGGCTGCCAGCTACCTGGCCGACCTGCAAAAGGACTGCGAGCGCGTGGGCAACAAGTGCGTCGCCTGCCGCGGAAAGCAGTACATCGAGCTCTCCCAGAACGGCGACAAGTCTCTCGCCTTCGTGAGTGAACAGCTTTCGAAGTAAGTAACGCCCAGGGCCAGCCGACCATACACAGCCGGCTGGCCCTTCGATCTAGACGATTGGATCATTATGTCCGTTAATCCTGCTGGCGTAACCAACCCGCCTGCGCAGTTTCCCGAGGACTTTGTCTTTGGCGGCGCCACCGCTGCCTACCAGGTAGAGGGCGAGACCCGCACTCACGGTAAGGGCAAGGTTGCCTGGGACGACTTTCTGGAGGCCCAGGGGCGCTTCTCCCCCGATCCCGCTTCGGACTTCTACAACCAGTACCCCGTCGACCTGGAGCTGTGCGAGGAGTTCGGCATCAACGGCATTCGCCTCTCCATCGCCTGGAGCCGCATCTTCCCCAACGGCACCGGCGAAATCAACCCCGAGGGCGTCCAGTTCTACCACGATCTCTTCGCCGAGTGCCACAAGCACCACGTTGAGCCGTTCGTCACGCTGCATCACTTTGACACGCCGCTTCCCCTCTTTGAGAAGGGCGACTTCCTCAACCGCGAGACCATCGACGCCTTTGTGGACTTTGCCACCTTCTGCTTTAAGGAGTACGCCGACCAGGTGACCTACTGGTTCACCTTTAACGAGATCTGGGCCGACGCCTCCAACACCTACATCGAGGGCACCTTCCCCGGTGGCGTCAAGGCGCATCTTGCCGAGGCCTTCCAGTGCGAACACAACATGATGCTCGCCCACGCCAAGGCCGTGCTGGCCTTCCACAACGGCGGTTTTAAGGGCAAGATCGGCGTCATTCAGTCGCTGGAGTTTAAGTATCCGCTCAACGAGAACGACCCCGCCGACATCAAGGCCGCCAACAACGAGCACGTGCTGCAGAACCAGTTCTTGCTCGACGCCACCTTCCGCGGCGACTACGCGCCCGACACCCTCGAGTGCGCCAACCGCCTGGCGGCCATCTCGGGCGGCACCATCGAGATCCTGGACGAGGATCTCGAAATCATGCGCGAGGCCGCACTCTACAACGACTACCTGGGCGTTAACAACTACCAGTGCCGCTTCTTGAAGGCTTACGACGGCGAGAACGACCTGCACCACAACGGTACGGGTGAGAAGGGCACCGGCCGCTGGCGCGTTAAGGGCATTGGCGAGCATGTGAACAAGCCTGGCATCCCCACCACCGACTGGGACTGGATCATCTATCCCGAGGGCCTGTTCGATCTGCTCGTCTACATTAAGCAGCGCTACCCCAACTACAAGCAAATCTTCATCACCGAGAACGGCATGGGCTACAAGGACCCCTACAAGGACGGTTTTGTGGACGACCAGCCGCGCATCGACTACATCGAGCAGCACCTGCGCTGGTTGCTCAAGGCCATGGAGGTGGGCGTCAACGTGGGTGGCTACTTCCTGTGGAGCCTGCAGGATCAGTTCTCCTGGACCAATGGTTACAACAAGCGTTACGGCTTCTTCTACGTTGACTTTGAAACCCAGAAGCGCACGCCCAAGGCAAGCGCCTACTGGTATAAGCACGTGGCGCAGACCCGTCGTCTGGACTAGTGACTGGCGGGGTTGCCCGCTCACACAACCTGTCCCCATTTCTCAGCCGGGGGCGGCACGTCACACGGCGCGCCGCCCCCGGTCTTTTTGTTTTTGGGCTGGTCGGGAGCCGTTTGTCTCGATCTGTAACATCTAGCCGAGTTTTTTGGTCCTAGCTGTTACAGATTGAGACGAACAGGATTACTCTTTCCGAAGAATCTAAATCTGTAACACGTAGCCCGCTTTTGACCGTCTACCTGTTACAAATCGAGACAAACGGAGTAGGACCTAACCCCGTATGTCCCTAACAGTCGAGCGTTCGACCAGCGTACTCGGCACATGAATCGCCTCGATAGACGAGCTCTCTCCAATCGCCGCCTCAAACGCAAGCTTACCGACACCGCGCAAATCAAATCGCAGCGTCGTCAGCCGATTGTGAGGAACAAGTCCCTCGAGTGCGTCGTCGATACCAACCACGCTCACGTCGTCGGGCACGGACAGGCCCGCGTTCTCGAGCGCGGCGATAACGCCCAGCGCCATCTGGTCATTTGCCGCAAGCACGGCAGTCGGCGCCTGCGACCCGCCGGCAAGCACCTCGGCCGCAATCCGCTCGCCCATGGCGTACCCACTGTCCGCACTCCAATCGCCACGCAGCATCGGAGCGACATCGACATGAGCACGACCCAGCGTATCGCGCCAACCGGCCTCACGAAAACGCGAGGAAATCGAGTTTTCCGGACCCGCCACAAACCGCATATTCGAGTGACCATGTTCCAGCAGATAATTGGTCAACAGCTCGCACGAACCATACTGGTCGGAGTCGATCGTCGTGCAGCGCGGATGCGCATACATGGACAGGATGACCGTTCGCACTCCCGGCTGGGGAACAAACTCCTCAAAATCGGGAGCCATGCGGTTCATGTTGAGAATCATGCCGTCGACGGGTCGCTCGACCATGCGGCGCGAGGCATCGGCAAGTGTATAGGGCTTGTCGCCGCCCATCTCGATCATAGTGACGGCAAAATCGTGCTCGCGCGCCGCTTGCATGATACCCTCGAGCGTCGCCAGGTTACCGACACGTGTGATGTTGTACATGCACAGGCCAATAGAACGATACGACCCGCCGCGCAACGCCGCTCCAGCAAAATTGGGACGAAAGCCCAGCTCTTCCATGGCGGCCAGCACACGCTTGCGCGTCTTTTCCGTCACGTTAGGCATACCGTTGACCACGCGAGACACAGTCTGGCGGCTCACGCCAGCGAGCGCCGCAACCTCTGCCGCGCTCGCCGAATGACCATTCCTTGTCTGCTGAGCCATGCCTTCCACGCTAACCTGCTTCCCAACTATTCCCCGCGCCCATGGCGCATCGTACATACATTGATAACGTGCTCATGATACCCGAGCCATATACCACAACATGAAAACTTCTGTCAATCAAAACCGCTTACCGAACAAATACAACCGTTCGCGGCTGTTTGAAGTTGTTTTGTTTCTATACATCCCAGCCGGATGTTAACGTGCTCATTGTCAAATGTTCACGTGCTCATTTTGGTTCTAATCATTTTAAGATAGTGTTTATCGGGCTTTTTCACCGCTGAACGCTAACCAGGGAGCCTCCTGAGCGCAAACGCACAATATCGAACAGCGAGACGAGAGGGTGTATGCATATGTCTTTGCTAAACCGCGTACAGCAGCTGCCGAAGGGCTTTGTTTGGGGCGCCGCAACCGCCGCGTACCAAACGGAAGGTTCCACGAAGGTGGCAGGCAAGGGTAAGACCATGTGGGACGATTACCTTGTCGCCCAGGGTCGCTTTTTGCCCGACCCGGCCAGTGATTTCTACAACCGCTACGAGGAGGATATCCGCCTTTCTGCCGAGCATGGACTCAACGCCATCCGTGTGTCCATCGCCTGGACCCGCATCTTCCCCAACGGCGACGATGCCGAGCCCCTCGCCGAGGGCGTTAAGCACTACCACGAGCTGTTCGCCTGCTGCAAAAAGTATGGCGTCGAGCCCTATGTGTCCCTGCATCACTTTGACTCCCCCGCCGCCCTGTTCAACCAGGGCGACTGGCTCAACCGCAAGACCGTCGACGCCTATGTGCGCTATGCCGAGTTCTGCTTCCGCGAGTTCCGCGAGGTCAAGAATTGGTTCACCATCAACGAGCTCATCAGCCTCTCGCACTCCCAATACATCCAAGGCAACTTCCCGCCCAACCATCACTTTGATGTGACGAGCGGCATCCAGAGCCAGCACAACGAGCTCGTTGCCCACGCCCGCGCCGTCAACCTGTATAAGGATCTTGACGAGACCGAGCACCTGGGCGGACGCATTGGCATGGTCAACGTCCTGACGCCGTCATATCCTGCCACAGACTCGCCCGCCGACCAGCACGCCGCCGACCTGTACAACGCCTTCTACACCGACTTCATCATGGACGGCGCCTTCCTGGGTCACTACTCCGCGCGCACCCTCTCACTCATCAACGAGATTCTGCGTGCCAACAACGCCACGCTTACGGTTGAGGACAGCGACATGGAGGAGCTCGCCAAGGCGGCGCCCCGCAACGATATGTTCGGCCTCAACTACTATCAGTCGGCGTTTATCGCCGCCTACGATGGCGAGTCCACCAACAGCTTTAACGGCACCGGAGACAAGGGCACCTCGTGCTTTAAGTTTAAGGGCGTCGGGCAGCAGGTCGATATGCCGGGTATCCCCACCACCGACTGGGATTGGCTCATCTACCCGCAAGGCCTCTACGACACGCTCAAGCACATCAGCGCCACCTATCCCAACCTCCCCGTCATCTATATCACCGAAAACGGCCTGGGCCACAAGGACCCCGAGCCCGACGCAAACGGCATCGTCGCCGATCCCGAGCGCATCGACTTTGTCGACCAGCACATGGAGAAGGTGCTCCGGGCGCGCGCCGAGGGCGTCGACGTCCAGGGCTACTTTATCTGGAGCCTGCAGGACCAGTTCTCGTGGGCCAACGGCTATAACAAGCGCTACGGCCTGTTCTACATCGACTTCGACACGCAAAAACGCTACATCAAGCAGTCGGCACTCTGGTACAAGGAGCTCGCCGACACTATGGCGGACGCGCAGTAGCGCATCGCCTCGCTTTCCCCCGAGGGGGAGCGGCCCCATGCGATACAAACCCAGCCGCTCCCCTCTCTCCCCCTGGGACCGACCCCGCCTGCACCCGGGCTTTTAGCAAGCGGGAGACCATATAGGTTTTCAACGTCCATGCCATTAAGATTTCATGCAAAGAGGAGCGTGAACTATGGAATCGATCGTTAAGTTCTTGGAGAAAGGTCAGCCGTACTTCGACAAGGTCTCTAAGAACATCTACCTTCAGGCCATTAAAGACGGCTTTTTGGCAGCAATGCCCATCATCCTGTCTTCTTCTGTCTTCCTGCTTATTTCGACCCTGCCGGGCGTTGTCGCCACGGTCGGCGGCTTTACGCTGCCCGACTGGTGGAACGTCGACGTCGTGAACTTCTGCAACAAGGTTTACAACTTCACGATGGGCGTCGTGGGCATCATGGTCGCCGGCACCACCGCAAGCGCGCTGACCGGCTCCAAGAACCGCCGCATGCCTGCTGGCAAGGCCATCAACGCCACGAGCACCATGGTCGCCGCCATGTGCGCTATGCTCATCTTGGCCGTTACCCAGACGAGTGCCAAGATCGACGGCGCCGATGTCTCGGTGTTCTTTACCGACAACATGGGCACCAAGGGCCTGCTGAGCTCCTTTGTCGCCGCATTTGCCACGGTCAACATCTATGCCTTCTGCATTAAGCGAGACATCACCATCAAGCTGCCCAAAGAAGTCCCCGGCGCCATCGCCCAGAACTTCCGCGACATCTTCGCCTTCAGCTTCTCCATCCTGTTTGTCGCCGTCATCGACGTTATCTGCCGCACCTGCTTGGCCGTCCCGTTTGCCAACGTCATCTCCACGCTGGTGAGCCCGCTGTTCGCCGCTGCCGATTCCTACGCCGGCCTCGCCCTCATCTGGTTCATGATCCCGCTGTTCTGGTTCATGGGCATCCACGGCCCCTCGGTCGTTAAGCCCGCCCTCAACGCCGCGCTGTTTGGCAACATCACCACCAACCTCGCCACACTGCAGGCCGGCGGTCACCCCGCCCTCGCCCTGACCGAAAACTTCGGTAACTACATCGGCGAACTCGGCGGCACCGGCGCCACGTTCATTGTCCCGATCATCTTTCTGCTCTTTATGCGCTCCAAGCAGCTCAAGGCCGTCGGCAAAGCCTCTGTCGTGCCCGTGATGTTCGCCGTCAACGAGCCGCTGCTGTTCGCCGCGCCCATCATCCTCAACCCGTACTTCCTGATCCCGTTCCTGTTTGCCCCCGTGGCCAACGTCCTCATTGGTAAGTTCTTCATCGACTTTTTGGGCATGAACGGCTTTATCTATGCCATGCCGTGGGCACTCCCCGGACCGATCGGCACCTTCATCGACACCAACTTCCAGCCGATCTCTCTGGTCCTGGTTGTCGTCCTGCTGGTCGTTGACTTCTTGATCTACTACCCGTTCTGCAAGGCCTACGACAACGTCCTGTGCAAGCAGGAGGCCGAGACCCTGGCCGAAGAAGAGGCCGAGGAGACCAAGGCCGTCAAGACCGCTGCCGCCCCCGCCGTTGAGGCTCCTGTTGTCGAGACCGCTTCTGCCACTGAGGCCTCCGCAGCTCCGTCCGCCCTTAAGGGCAAGGATCTGAGGGTTCTGGTTCTGTGCGCTGGCGCCGGCACCTCTGCACTGCTCGCCAACGCGCTTAAGGAAGGCGCCGACGAGCTGGGCATCGACATTACCGCCAACGCCGGTGCCTACGGCAGCCACTACGCCATCATGGACCAGTACAACGTCATCGTCCTGGCTCCGCAGGTTCGCACCTATTACAACGAGATGAAGGCCGACACCGACCGCCTGGGCATCACGCTGCTGTCGCCCAAGGGCAAACAGTACATCGACCTCACTAAGGATCCCAAGGGTGCCGTCGCCTGGATCGAGGAAAACCTCGAGGCATAAGACGCTGACACCACCTGCCGCTTGCAGACAATAAATGGCCCGTGCATCGATGTGTGATGCGCGGGCCATTTTGTTTAGACCGCACCCGTCCTCCTGTTCATCTCAATCTGTAACATCTAGCCGAGTTTTTGGGTCCCAGCTGTTACGGATCGAGGTGAACGCACAGGCCAAGCCAAAAATCTCAATCTGTAACATGTAGACCGCTTTTGACCGCTTAGATGTTACAGATCGAGACAAACAGATGGGTCAATCCAATCAATCTAGATCTGTAACACCTGGCTGGTCATTTCACTCCTAACTGTTACAGATCGAGACAAACGGAATAAGCCGGGCCGAATTGTCTAAATCTGTAACATCTAGCCGAGTTTTCGGGTCCCACCTGTTACAGATTTAGACGAGCAGGCCGAGCACGTCTACGCCCGCAGATCCCTTACGCTGGAACGCTCGACCAACACGCCCGAGACGAGCGTACGGCTTCTGGAGCTCGGGGCTTCCAGACCTGCGACGACCTCGTTAAGCGCACGGATGCCCAGTTCGCGGTGGCGAAACTTCACCGACGTCAGAATCGAGTTGGGAATCGTCTTGTAGAGCTCATCGTCGAAGCCGATCACGGACACGTCGTCGGGCACATTGAGCCCTTTGTCACGTAGAGCCATCATCACGCCGTTTGCCATGCAGTCGTTAGCAGCGAGGACCGCCGTGCAATCGGGCTTATCGGCAAGCACAAGGCCCGCGGCATAGCCACTATCCGCATTCCAATCGCCTTGCAGAGGCTCGGGCGGCTCAATGCCACGTGCCTCGAGTGCCGCTCGCCAACCTTTCATACGGCACTGGCTCGACAGTGACTCTTTCTTACCAGAGACGAAGTACACGTTCTTGTGCCCGTGGTTCAAGAAGTACTCGCACGCCATGCGCGCGCCGCCCTCTTGGTCGTCACTGACGGTAGAGCAGGTAGGATGTTCCATCGGTGTGATAATCACCGTCTTGAGGTCTTTCGGCGCCTCAAAGGTATCAAAGTCATCGACCATCTGGCGCAGGTTGAAAATCATGCCGTCGACGGGGAGCTGCGACATCCTACGCGCCGCTTCGGCAAGGGTCATCTTCTCCCCCGCCCGCTTTTTGATCATCGTAAGAGCAAAGCCTCGCTCTTCGGCGGCATCGGCGATACCGTCGATCATGTCCACGGCACCGCCCGACAAGTGGAACAGCACAACGCCGATGCACCCGTAACGGCCCAACTTGAGCGAACGCGCGGCAAAGTTGGCTCGAAACCCGAGCGCCTCCATGGCCGAATGAACCTTATCGCGTGTCGACTCTCGCACGCTATCGGGCTCGTTGATCACGCGCGAAACCGTCTTGAGAGAAACACCAGCGGCAATCGCCACATCATTCATTGAGACATTTTTCTTGCCCATCGTTGCCACTACTTCTCCAGTCGGTTTTGCATCGCTTGTTTTTTGCGTTCTAGCATACACTACCTGCCTGACTGATAAATCAACCGTTTACCGAACAATATCGACCGCTCACCCGTATATCCTTGTTGCTCTTCCAAAAATGTCTTACGTTGTCATTAACGAAATAACAACGTTGTCATTTCGCAATGCCTTCCTTAAGCAGGAAGGTTTCCGGGCAGTCCTGACCATCCATCGACGACCAGTTCCATCCACATGCATCGCGCATCAAGTAGCAAAGGAGCTCTATGGACGCCATCGTAAAGATGCTCGAAAAGCATCAACCGTTCTTTGAGAAGATCTCGAGGAACATATACCTCCAGGCCATCAAGGACGGATTCCTTGGGTGCATGCCCATTGTCCTCACCTCTTCGATCTTTCTGCTCATTGCCACCCTTCCCGGCGTAGTCGGCGTCACGCTGCCCCAGCCGCTCATCGACTGGTGCAACAAGCTCTACAACTTCACCATGGGCGTCATGGGCATCATGGTTGCCGGCACCACTGCCAAGAACTTCACGGCTTCCATGAACCGTCGCATGCCCGCCGGCAAAGTGCTCAACGACGGTTCCACCATGGTGGCCGCCCAGTGCAGCATGCTGCTGCTCGCAGTCACGCAGTTCACCACCAAGTTCAACGGCTCCGAGCTTTCGGTCTTCGATTGCACCAGCATGGGCACGCGCGGTCTGTTCTCGGCCTATATCGCCGCGTTCATTACCGTGTGGGTCTATAAGTTCTGCGTCTCGCGCGATCTGACCATTAAGCTGCCTAAGGAGGTCCCGGGCGCCATCGCTCAGAACTTCCGCGACATCATCCCCTTTGGCGGTGCTGTCATCATCTGCGGCATCATCGATGTCGTCGTGCGCAACCTCATGGGCGTTCCGTTCTCCGAGCTGCTTATCAAACTGCTCTCCCCGCTCTTCACCGCTGCAGAAACCTATCCTGGCCTTATCCTTATCCAGGCAGCCACCGCGTTCTTCTGGTTTATCGGCGTCCACGGCCCCTCGATCGTCCAGCCGGGCATCGACCCCATCCGTCTTGCCAACCAGGCCGAGAACCTGCAGGTTCTGCTGGCCGGTGGCCACCCCGCCCACTCCCTCACCTTTAACATGTCGCTCGTGGGTGAGTTCGGCGGCACCGGCGCCACGTTCATCGTGCCGCTTCTGCTGATTCTCTTTATGAAGTCCAAGCAGCTCAAGGCCGTCGGTAAGGCCTCGATTGTTCCTGTTGCCTTCGCCGTCAACGAACCGCTGCTCTTTGGCGCGCCGATGATCCTTAACCCCTACATGCTCATCCCCTTTGTTGCCGCCGGTTGCGTCAACGTGAGTGTTGCCAAGTTCTTTATCGATAACGTGGGCATGAACGGCTTCTCCTTCGTGGTGCCTTGGGCTACCCCTGCCCCCATCGGCATCTTCATCACCACGAACTTCCAGCTTATCGCCCTGGTATTTGTCGCGATTATCATCTTGCTGGACGCCATCATCTACCTGCCGTTCTTGAAGGCATACGATAAGCTGCTCTGCGACCAGGAGGCCGAGCGCGCCGCCGAGCTGGGTCTCGAGTCCGATGGTGCCGCTGCCATCGCCGCCAACGCCCCTGCGCCCGCTGTCGAGCAGGCTACCGCTTCCGTCGAGCCGACCGCCGCTGCCGCCGACAGCAAGCCTGTCGCCGATCAGCCCGAGCCCGCCGCCGACGCATCCGCTAAGAAGGACGTCGATGGTCTGAAGGTCCTCGTCCTGTGCGCCGGCGCCGGCACCTCTGCCATGCTCGCCAACGCCATCAAGGAAGGTGCTGCGCAGACCGGAGAGAACATCGCTTCCTCCGCAGGCGCCTATGGCCAGCACACTGCCATCATGGATCAGTACGACGTTATCGTGCTCGCCCCGCAGGTTCGTAGCTACTACAACGACATGAAGGCCGACACCGATCGCCTGGGCATTAAGCTGCTCGCTCCCCGCGGTAAGGAATATATCGACCTTACTCGCGACCCCGCTGGCGCCATCAAGTGGCTCCGCGAGAACCTCGACTAGTTCCTCCCTCTGTTGGTGCCCGGGTTCCCGGTTCGGGCACCTCTCCCTATTCGAATCCCACAGAAAGGATGACTCATGACCAACCCCATGCAGTTCCCCGACGGCTTTGTGTTTGGCGGCGCCACCGCTGCTTACCAGGTTGAGGGCGAGACCCGTACGCACGGCAAGGGCAAAGTGCCCTGGGACGATTTCCTGGCAGCCCAGGGTCGCTTCTCCCCCGATCCCGCAAGCGACTTCTACAACAAGTACCCGGTCGATATCGACCTGTGCCAGCGCTTCGGCATCAACGGTATCCGCGTCTCCATCGCTTGGAGCCGCATCTTCCCCAGTGGCACCGGCGAGATCAACCCCGAGGGCGTCGCTTTCTATCACGAGCTTTTCGCCACCTGCAACAAAGCTGGCGTTATCCCCTACGTCACGCTCGATCACTTTGATACGCCCGAGGCCTTTTACCAGAACGGCGGCGAGGGTTTCCTGACGCGCACGACGATCGACGCCTTTGTCGAGTACGCCAAGTTCTGCTTTGCCGAGTTCACCGAGGTCAAGCACTGGTTTACCTTTAACGAGATTCCCGCAACCGCCGAGGGCAGCTTTATCGTCGGCAACTGGCCGCACGGCGAGAAGTACCGCCTGGACAAGGCCTTCCAGCTCATGCACAACATGATGGTGGCCCACGCCAAGGCTGTCGTCGCCTTCCATGAGGGCGGCTTTGAGGGCGAGATCGGCATTGTCCAGAACCTGGAGCCCAAGTATCCCCTCGATCCCAACAGCGCTGCCGACTGCGAGGCGGCTCGTATGGCCGACGTCATCAACAACCGCTGGGTACTCGACGCCACCTTCCGCGGCCACTATGCAGCCGACACCATGGAGGCCGCGACCAAGCTGGCCCATATCGCCGGCGGCGAGCTCGACGTTCGTGACGAGGACATCGCCGCGCTGACCGCCGCGCTCCCCTACAACGATTGCCTGGGCGTCAACACCTACAAGTGCCAGTTCCTGCGTGCCGCCGAGGGCGAAAACGACATCAACCACAATGGCACCGGCGACAAGGGCTCCTCGCGCTGGTTCCTCAAGGGCGTGGGCGAGTCATGCGTGCGCGAAGGCGTACCCACCACCGATTGGGACTGGATTATCTATCCCGAGGGCCTCTACGACCTGCTGCTCCGCATTAAGAACGATTACCCCAACTACAAGAAGATCTACATCACCGAGAACGGCATGGGCTATAAGGACGACTTCGAGGATGGCTTTATCGATGACGCCCCTCGTATCGACTACATGCGTCAGCATCTCGCGTGGATCCTCAAGGCGATTGACGGCGGCGTGAACGTCGACGGCTACTTTGTGTGGTCGCTGCAGGACCAGTTCTCCTGGACCAACGGCTATAACAAGCGCTATGGCCTGTTCTACGTCGACTTTGAGACCCAGAAGCGCTATCCCAAGGCGAGCGCGTACTGGTACAAGAACGTCGCGGAGACCGGCCTGCTCATGGCCTAACTTCAGCCGCGTATCCCCTGTCGGCCGCATGCGAATCCCCCACGGGTTCGCATGCGGCCTTTTTTGTTTTTGGTGAGCCCGAGCAGGCCGTTTATCTCGATCTGTAACATCTAGCAGGGATTTTCAATCCTAACTGTTATAGATTTAGGCGAACGGGCGACCAGGGCTGAAAGATCTCAATCTGTAACACGTAGCCCACTTTTAACCGTCTAACTGTTACAGATCGAGACAATAAGATAGTCAAATCCGAACTTTCCAAGCAGTTATAAAACATGGTTTCTAGTTTTCGGTATCACGAACATACTTTCGGTATCATTTAATGATATTATGATATCGAAAGTATGTTCGTGATACTGAAAGGAGCCGCATGCGCCAGTTCGATTACACCACAGTCCCAGCGGAACTCGAAGCAACTCCAATCACCAACCTCCTCCTCTCGATACGCGAGCATAAAGGCCGTCAGCTTGCTCTGAGTCAAGTCAAACCCGAGCTTCTATCGTCCCTAATGGAGGAGGCTAAGATCCAAAGCACCCGGTCCTCCAACGGACTTGAAGGAATTGTTACCACCCAAAAAAGACTCAAAGCGATCATGGCGTATTCCGCCAAGCCAAGCTCCCGCGCAGAGGAAGAAATTGCTGGATACCGAGATGTGCTGTCGCTTATTCACGAGCAACACGATTCCATTCCCGTAACGCCATCGGTCATTCTGCAGTTGCATCGTGACCTCATGGCGCACACGGCAATCTCGTATGGAGGCCATTGGAAAGATAGCGATAACGAAATCGTCTCCATTGACGATCAAGGAAATCGATTTGTGCGCTTTAGGCCGCCTTCGGCCCTAGCAACCCCCGGACTTATCGAAGAAGCCTGTCGGTCCCTCAACGACGCCTTATCTCGTCAAGTTTGCGACCCCCTCCTTATATCATTCCGCTTCATCTTCGATTTTGCCAGCATTCATCCCTTCAACGATGGCAATGGCAGGATGAGCCGGCTCCTTACAACGCTGCTGCTCGAAAAGACTGGATACGACGTTGCGCGTTACATCAGCATCGAACGACTTATTGAAGACAACAAAGCGCTTTACTACAACGCTCTCGCTGCAAGCTCCACTGGATGGAATGAAAATCAAAACACCGAAGTACCCTTTATCCGTTTCATGCTCGGAACAACCCTGGCCGCCTACCGACAGCTCGAGCAGCGTACCTTAATTGAATCAAGCACTCGTCCCATGTCGAAGCAAGCGCGCATCGCCGTTCTATTTCAACAGAGACCCGGCGTCATTAAGAAATCCGACATCCGATCCAACTGCCCCGATATCAGCGAGGTCACCGTTAAACGAACCCTCGGTCAGCTTGTTAGTTGCAGCGCAATCGAAAAAACAGGAGCGGGTCGTTCGACAGGCTACATACTCAAAGACGTCCATGCTCTAGAACTATTCTTGCAATCCACAATACCCGATAGCGAGGCCGCAATAACAATAGAGGCTCCAAAGGATAAGCTCCTTGAACGTATAAACCACGCCGAGGATGAAAGCAAAGAGGGGCTCTATGAAGACTATGATTCATTCTCAAGGGACATAAAGACGAAATACGGAGTCTAGTCATATCTCAGAATAGCCTCATCCTTGTTGCTCAAAGTTATTTGCGCGTCATTGTAAAGCGGTACCCCCGCGCCGGCAGGGGGGCAGATGTATCGCCTGCCGATCCTGCTGGAGTCGGCAATCAGATAGCGCGTATCGACCTTGCTAAAGGCGAGCTGCTGGATGCGGCCCTCGTCCATGTTGGACGTGGACACGTCGCCGTCCAGAATACCGTTGGCGCCGATAAACGCTGCATCGATGCCCAGCGCGCGCAGGGTATCCTCGGCCGTGGGCCCCACAAAGGCGGCGGTGCGGCGGCGGTACATGCCGCCTACCAGGCACAGGTCGCAGTCTTCGCGCGTCTCGAGCAGGTTAAACACCGAGAGCGAATTGGTCACATAGATGGAAGTCAGCTTGTCGGTGACTCGGAGAGCGCCAATGCGATCTCACGTCGGTTGCGCTCATTGTCTCAACTTGATACTCAACGAAATACGGCCCCGCAGCTCAATAAGCTGCGGGGCCGTACTATACACCGACGAATCAACGACGGAGTGCATCCACTATTTGGCCAGCTCCTGAACGATCCAGTCAATTGCGCCTTCGGGATCGTTGGTAAGGTCGATATACTCCTTGCCCCTTGTGGTGAGCAGTTTAATTCCAAGGCGATCGGTATCGGCCTTCATAGCGTCATAGTACATGCGTGCCTGGGGTGCCAGAACAATCACGTTGTACTGATCCATCGTCTCATAGTGGCTTCCGTACGCACCGGACTGAGAAACCAGATCGATACCCTTAGCAGCGGCACCTTCGCGAAGAGCATTTGCCAAGAGAGTCGAAGTGCCGGCACCCTGGCAAAGCACAAGCACGCGGATCTGCTCCGCCTTGTCCTTTACCGCCTCGAGAGCTTTTGCGACATTTTCCTGTGCGGCAATAGCATCTGCATCCGAGGTTCCTGCAGTCTCCTTTGCAGACTCTTCCAAACAAAGCTGATGGTCATACGCCTTGCAGAACGGATAGTAAATCACAAAGTCAACGACCAACAGCACTGCCATCAATACGAGAGAACGCAGATCGAGACCCGTGGTGAGGAATGCACCGATTGGGCCGGGAAGCGCCCACGGCATGGTATACATGGGGGCGTTCATTCCAATGACGTCAATGAAAAATTTACCGATAATGGCGTTGACCATAGGAGCCACTAGGAAGGGCACGAACATATAGGGATTGAGAACAATCGGCATACCGAAGATAACGGGCTCGTTAACTCCAAAAATCACCGGGATAATCGATGCCTTGCCCATGGCTTTAAGCTGCTTGGAGCGCATAAACATGATCAGGATAATAGGAACGATGAACGTGCAGCCAGAACCGCCCAGACCGCCGATGAAGCTTGTAAAGTCCTGCGTGAGAGCAATTGACGGGTGTCCACCTGCTTGGAAAACCTCAAGATTGGTAACGGTATTGCCGTAGAGCGCAGCATTGATCGGACTCATGACAACCGAAGCACCGTGGATACCCATAAATTGGAAAAGTGCGACCGCGCCTTCGATAAGCGCCATGCCAGGATAGGTGTCAACCGCGGAGAACAGCGGCGAGATAAGAGCGGATACCAAATTGGCGAACGGCACAGCAAGCAGCTTGCGGCTCGCAAGATCGATAAAAGCGCACGCAAGGATCGAAAACCCAAATGCAAAGATATCGCGAAAACTCTGCGCAATAGAGCCAGGGACCTCTTTGGGGAGCTTGATCGTCACATTATGGCTAATACACACCTTATAGATATTAACGGTCAAGAATGCGGCTACGAACGCAGCGAGAAAACCCTTGGTTCCCATATAGCCGGTTTCAAAAACAGATGTATCTGCTCCGCCAATCGAGACAACATCGTTCGTCACCGATAGCAAGAGCATGCCGCACATGGCACAAACCATGCACGAGGTGGGGTTGAGAGATTTACCCGAAGGCATGCGACGGTTCATCGACATGGCAAGTGAGCTCGCCGTGGTGCCGGCCACCATAATGCCAAGAAGTCCCATGGTATATGCATAGATTTTATTGAAGAAATCCAGCACCTCAGACGGAAGCGTGATACCTACATAGGCAGGGAGCGTCGAAAGAAGAAGGAACAGGCTCGAGAACAGCACAATTGGCATATTCGAGAGAAAGCCATCCTTAATCGCCACCAGATAAATGTTCCTCGAGATTTTGTCGAAGAGGGGCTGGTGTTTTTCAAGGAATTTGACGATAGCGTCCATAACACATCCTTTCATGATTCCCGGGCACACAACGATTTATCCGGACTCAACCGTCGTCGTCCCCGTTTGTATCCACTTATGTAAGTGAATACGTTCTTGTGCGAAATGTAATATCATTTGCGCGATTTGTCATAACCAATTCTTTTTCCGCTTTGTCGATATGTCAAGAATTCAAATACTTATTCGGTGAACGGTAGTTGATTAATATAATGTTTTCCCAGCTAAAGGCTATTTTTTCCGAGCAGTACAATAAGTTTGCAACCGTTCACCGATTGGATATAACATATTGAATATATTGTTGTAACAATATTAGAGACAATGTCACAAGCCTGTCGTTCTAGTCAAAGGAAGTAACAATGCCCAAACGATTACTGAACATGTCCGCATCCGATTTTGCCGCCACGTCACCCATGGATCTAAAACAGGCAATTCTGGCTTCCGAGGGACGTACCATCATGGCGGAAAACGTACCCTCTTCCCAATTTCTCGGCGGCGTTACTAATGCAGAAATCGAACGTGCCGCAGGTGCCGACCTGCTTCTGTTTAACGCGCTCGATGTGTTCGATCCAGTTATTGCCGGTATTCCAGATGATCTCAATGAAAACCCGGTCACTTGGGTGAAGCGAGCATGCGGAAGGCCCATTGGCGTCAATCTGGAGCCAGTTGATAACGAGGCAGAGATGTCTGAATCCCGAACGGAAATCCCCATGGGTCGTCGCGTCTCTCCCAAGACCTTAGAAAAGGCTAACGAACTCGGATTTGATTTTATCTGCCTGACGGGCAACCCTGGAACCGGCGTCTCCAACGATGCAATCGCCCATTCGATTAAACTCTCCAAAGAGCATTTCAATGGCCTGGTCATAGCCGGAAAAATGCATGGAGCGGGCGTTGCAGAACCTGTCATGACGCTCGAAATTGCGCGCAAGTTTGTTGACCTCGGCGTCGATATCCTTCTCGTGCCAGCCCCCTACACCGTCCCTTGCTTCCAAGAAGCAGACCTGCGCGCCATCGTAGACTTTGTACGATCCCACAACGTAGGCAAGTCAATTGAAGAGAAGGTTCTCGTCATGGCGGCGAACGGGACGAGTCAAGACTCCTGCGACAGCGAGACCATTAAGAAAATAGGCCTTGCAGCAAAAGCAGCCGGCGCTGACCTCCAACATATCGGGGACTCCATGAACGGTATTTGCCTGCCCCAGAATATCTTCACGCTCGGACAAGCCCTTCGTGGATACAGGCATCAGATCGTCATGCTGAGCCGCTCTGTGATACGTTAAGGTTACCTTGCCCACGTTACATCCCGACTGAGGCAACCATCAGGTATAACCAACATGCAAACTGAGGCTCTAATGCTCGATACACACGAAAAACGGCCACTCTATTTACAGCTCACCGACGCGCTGCTCAAGCAGATCGTCGATGAATATCAAGCAGACGATAAACTTCCAACAGAAATGGAACTCTGCGACGAATACGCCGTAAGCAGAACAACCGTCCGACTTGCCATGAGTGAGCTGGAGCGTCGTGGAAGTATCTATCGAATCCAAGGTAAGGGATCGTTTGTTGCACCGAAACGCGTTAGCGAGCTCAATTCACTTTTAGACTTTGACTTTGCAAGCCATTGCGATGGCGTTGATCCGGATGCCATCACCAAACATTTCGGCGGCCTCACATCAGGTCGTCCAATTTCCGTAATGATGCTCCAACAATTTGGATGTCAAAGTCGCGATGAAATTCAGCGTCTTGAATTGACCTACGAACTTGAAGGCAGCTTCATAGGCGCTGATACGTTCTTCATTTCAAAGTCGCGCGTTCCGAATAACCAGTTAGATTTTCAGGCATTTAGCAGAATCATGGACGACTTGTCCAAGTCTATCCAATCTGTTAGGGAAAGCTATAGAGCACGTCTGCTTAGCGATTCCGAAGCCAGTAATTATGGTGTTGCAAAACTTCCGGTCATCGAACTGACTCATTATGCTTACGACTCCGGAGGCAAACTAATCTCAATTGTCTGCCGCACCGTCTTAACTGGGCGAATCCCTTATCAAAACTTTATTTTCAAGTCCTAATGTTCTTTTTCTTTTGTCTCGATCTGTAACACGTAGCCGAGTTTTTAAGTCCTAACCGTTACAGATCGAGACAAACAAGGTAGGCCCCGCCGAATTGTCTCAATCTGTAACATCTGGTTGGTGATTTCACCCCTACCTGTCACAGGTTGAGACAATTTGATAGTGGAGTCCTCATTTACGCGTCATATCGCGTAGCGCTCACGCGTTGATTCCCCACAATGACAGGAGGTAAAAGTCCTCCCGCATCGCCTGTTGGCAATCCCGTAGCGCTAGCTAGCAAATGACCTGCGTGTGCTCCTCGATGGCGACACGATCCTCGGCGGCGATACCCGGCTCGCACACCACGGCGTCCAAACTGTCCAGGCGGCAGAAGGTGTAGAAGTCGCGCTTGCCGATCTTGCTGGAGTCGGCGATGAGGTAGCGTGAATCGGCCTTGCTAAAGGCGAGCTGCTGGATGCGGCCCTCTTCCATGTTAGACGTAGACACGTCGCCGTCCAGAATGCCGTTTGCGCCGATAAAGGCTGCGTCGATCCCCAGTGCGCGCAAGGTGTCCTCGGCCGTGGGGCCCACAAAGGCGGCAGTGCGGCGACGGTACATACCGCCCACGAGACACAGGTCGCAGTCTTCGCGCGCCTCGAGCAGATTAAACACCGAAAGCGAATTAGTCACGATGCGTAGGCGGCACGCCGGCAGCATCGAGGCCATCTGCTCAACTGTAGTGCCCGTCCCCAAAAAGATGGTCGAGCCCTCCTCGATGAGCCCAACGGCGCGGCGCGCGATCTGCAGCTTTTCCTCGGCATGCTTAGTGCGCTTTTCACTGTGCGAATACTCATGGCGCAACATAGCGTGCGGGCGACTCTGCGCACTACGGGCGCCGCCGTGCACGCGCTCGATCTCGCCTAGGCTCGCAAGCTCCTCAAGGTCGCGACGGATCGTCATGTCCGAGACACCTAACGCATCCGAAATCTCCTTAACCGAAACCGTGCCCTGCTCATCGAGCAGCTGGCGAACCCTATCCTGTCGCTCTGCCTTAATCACGATGAATCCTCGCCGTTCTATGCATGCATATCATTCAAACAGTAACGAACAAATTGTATCAGACCCGTGCGCGTCAAAAATGAACGCCCGCACAGCTCCAATCATCACTTTTTTGAGAAAAATACCCCCTGCTTTAGTGGGGTGTAGTGATAATCTCGCGTGTTCGCGCTACAGTTTGTCGGAAATACCTCGATGTTAGGAACCAAATGATCACTTCCGAGCTTTTCGGCACCGCGCCGTGCGGTACCCCCGTTCATCGTTATACCCTCAACGGGCCCGAGATCTGCGTTCGCATTATGGACTATGGCGCCACCGTGCTGGGTATCGATGTGCCCGATATTCCCGGCAACGTGCGCGATGTGGTGTTGGGCTTCGATAAGCTCGAGGATTACTTTGACAACCCCGCCTGCTTTGGCGCGACCATCGGCCCCGTGGCAAACCGCACCGCGGGCGCCACGATCACCATCGACGGCACGGACTGGCACATGCCGGCCAACGAAGGCGTCAACAACCTGCACAGCGATCTTGAGCATGGTCTGCACAAGCGCGTATGGGACGTTGAGCTCGACGAGACTCACAACGCCGTGCGCATGACCACCTCGCTTAAGGATGGCGAGCTGAGCCTGCCCGGCAACCGAATCTTTACGGCTGTGTTTACCGTTACGCGCACCGGCGTCTTCCGCATCGAGTATGGTTGCGAGAGCGACCGCGCCACCTACGTGTCCATGACCAACCACACGTACTTTAACCTTGCCGGCCATAACGCCGGCATGGACTGTGAGCACTTCTTTATCGCCAACGCTGCCCACTACTTGCCCATTAACGAGCAGAACATCCCCACCGGCGAAATCGCTCCGGTCGAGGGAACACCGTTTGACTTTCGCGAGCTGCGCCCCGTCGCACCCGGCATGGAGGCCGACGACCCGCAGATTAAGCAGGCCCGTGGCTACGATCACTGCCTGTGCATCGATGGCTATCAGTACGGCCGCAACCTGCGTCGCGCCCTACATGTCGAGGAGATGTGGACCGGTCGTGAGCTGGACTACTACACCACCGCCCCGGGCGTGCAACTCTACACCGGCAACTGGCTGGGCGACGAGCACGCCAAGGACGATGCCAACTATGGCTGGGGCGCCGGCTTTGCCCTCGAGGCCGAGATGTACCCCGACACGCCGCACCAGCCGCTGTTCCCGCAGGGCATTGTGGGTCCGGGTCACCCCTACAGCAATATGATCGAATACCACTTTATGAGGCACTAGGCCCACAACGCGACATCTCGCACAGCAGCGCCCGCCGGCACCACCGCCAACGGGCGCTGCTTCATGCCTAAATCCTTCTTTTCGATGCCACCGAATTGGTGACATAACAAAACTATGCCGAATTACTGCGATGAACCCACTATGTCCGACCACGCGCTGGTTTATAAAAAATTAGCAACTCGTCTACCTGCGGTTTTATTCTCTGCAAATTTGGCATGCTCGGCGATAAGCAATTCATCGTAGTAAACCGGCATAGTTTTGGCGGACAGCGCCACACAGATCCCCTACGAAGGCAAAATGATCCGTTTTCCTCCGTCCCCAAGGGATCAGTTGAACAGATTGCCGATGGGGTCGGGGGCGGAACTGGGGAGATAGCGGATTTCTAGTTCTATGCCGAGCTTTTGCAGCTCTCTGAGAACAGCGACGTCTGTGTCGTCTACGGCAACTGCGGGCGTTGCGGGACGCTTGCCCTCCCCTGCCTGCATATGACCAATGCTGATCTTGGTGATCGGCACACCGCCCTTAACCAGCGCGAGCGCATCGGAGGGTGAGGCCACCATGATCAGAATCAATTGGCGAGGCGTTGCGGTATGAATGACGTCGATGGTCCTTTGCACCGAGAAAAACCGCGTCCAAACGCCTTCTGGCGCCGCCACCCTCATGGGTGCCCATTGGCGCGAATCTGCCGCGATCTCATCGTTGACGATTAGGACAAGGTTGGAACCCACGGCTTCGTTCCACAGCTCAACGTCTTGTCCGTAAATGAAACGGTCGTCGATGCGTGCGAGAAGAATCTTGGATTGAGTCATCGCTGCCCCATTCTGTTTGAGACCCGTAAGAGCAAGACATCGCGTCTCCAATATTAGTGCATTTAAAGTGAGAAAAGCCGTCAGAACACTTGCGCGGATTTGCGATGTCCCGTATCATAGACAGCCGTTGACGCCTCAGTTGCGCCATCACATGGCCGCCAGCGTAGCTCAGTTGGTAGAGCACCGCTCTCGTAAAGCGGGGGTCACCGGTTCGAGCCCGGTCGCTGGCTCCATTGCACAAGATAGCCGCCTTCGGGCGGCTTTTTTGTTGCTGATTTCGGGCGCGCTTCCGCCAATCCAAGCACAACGCCGCCGGAAACTCTCCTACTCAACAAAAGCCCCGCCAACCGCAATCCCCAAGGGAACCGCGATTAACGGGGCTCAAGCGCGCTCCTCAATGGAATCACGCCAGCATACGAACAGCTCAGCCGAGCAGTTCGTTACTCCTCCCAGTAAGCGTCTGCAAGCAGCTTAAAGCAGATCTTCT
This sequence comes from Collinsella sp., assembly GCA_036313175.1. GTDB lineage: Bacteria > Actinomycetota > Coriobacteriia > Coriobacteriales > Coriobacteriaceae > Collinsella. Next base: position 29,724 of record JAXJMO010000094.1, read on the forward strand.
TGACCGGCTGCGCGCCATCGCCCGGGAACTCGAGCGTGGGCATGTGAGGCTCGCCGGCAACAAACAGCGCAAACTTGTCGTCAGCAAGATCGCCGGCGATCGAGGCGTCGGAATCGACCAGATCGTAGTCGTCCTTCTCGTCAAACTCCTGGACCAGCGTCAGGCTGCCCGTGGCAACCTTAAAGGCCTCGCGACCCTCGACGTCGATCTGCAGGTCGTGATAGCGCTGATGCGTCTCATAGTGAGCCTCGGCTTCGGGACGCGTCGTGGGAGCCATGACGTTCGCAAAGACCTTGTCGCCCAGAATCGGATGGCTGCCGACCTCGAGCTGCGCCGGATCGTTCTCCTCGAGCCAGTCGATCAGCACGTCGAGCCCCTTGAGCATTCCGCGGTACTCCTCGATATCGCCCAATGCACCGTAAATCATCTAAATCCCCTCTCGGATCGTTTCTTTGGCGGCTACTCGGCAAACGCATTACCGACGCTGTTGCCACCCACATGCGTCTCGACCAGGGTAAGGTCGGGATTGAACACGACAGTGTCGGCGTCGCGCCCCGGCATAATGCTACTGCACCTGTCGTCGACATGAGCTAGCAACCGATGCCGGGGCCGCAGCACAAGCTCCTACAGCTCGGTCACGACAACGCCGTTGTAAACCTCGTCCCAACGATCCATAACCAAGTGGCCAGTCATGGGATCCATGGCATTGAGCTTGCCGCAGGTGTTGGCGGTACGCAGCACCGTCTCGTCGTCGGCGCCGGCAGCAATCGCATGTGCGAAGCCGGCAATGGTCGAATCGCCAGAGCCCGTAGCGTTAACGGCGGGGATATCGGGGGTCTTGGCGCGGAACGCACGGCCATTGTGGAAGCCAACTGAGCCGGCAGCACCCATGGATACGACGACCCAGGGGATATCGGAGAAGCGGGCGTCAGAGGCGAGCGCGGAACGGAGCTCGTCCACATCGTCGGTGGTAAAGCTCGTGCCCAGAAGGCCGTTAATTTCGGTCAGGTTAGGCTTAACCAGCTCAGGCTTGACCTCGGACTTGAGCGCAGCCTCAAGCGAGGCACCCGAGGTATCGAGCAGCACCTTGGCGCCGGCGTTCTCGGCAATGCCCGTGATCTTGGCATAGTAGTCCGCCTCGACGCCGCGGGGCAGCGAACCCGAGATGGTAACGACATCGGCCTTGCTCGCAAGCTCGGCGAACTTGGCGGTAAAGGCATCGAGTTCCTCGGGGGCAATCGTCGGGCCGCTCTCGAGCAACTCGGTCTGGTTGCCAGCATGAAGGATATTGAGACAGATGCGAGTCTCACCCTTGATGGGCACAAAATCATTCTTAATGCCGTTGGCATCCATGAGCTCGGCCATATAGGCGCCCATATGACCACCAAGCAAGCCGGTTGCCACAACGTCGTCGCCCAGCTGGCCCAGGACGCGGGCCACGTTGAGGCCCTTGCCACCGGCGGTCTTTTCGGGCGTCACGCGGTTGACGTCGTCGATAATGAGCTCATCGAGCTGATAGCGCGTATCGACGGACGGGTTCATCGTAACGGTGAGGATCATTTCTAGCTCCTTATCTCGCAGGCTCCTTATGCCTTGCAAAACGAATTGGCTACATGCGACTACAGAATCTCGATTGTGAACGAGCGCACGATGGTTTCTTTGGGCTTGGCGATAAGGCAGCCGCGCTTGTGCTCAAGCACGTCATCCTCATCGGAACAGGTCGAGAGGCCGCCCCAGGGCTCAACTGCCACAAAATCACCCTCGGGCTTGCTCCACACAATGAGGTACGGGAAGCCCTCAAAGCTCAGGCGAACGCCCTTGTCCTCGCCCTTTTTGGAAAGCGTGACCCGACGGCTCTCGAGCACGTCAAAGATGGTCTCCGCAAAATCGAAGAGCTCATGTGACAGAGGCAGCGTCTTTCCCACCATGGGGTTCTTGGAGCGGTTGGTCACGTCAATCAATCCGGTCGAGGGAACGGCGGTGCAGAGCTCCGCAGCCTCGTCTTTCTCAAAACGCAACTCGTAGTCCGTATAGGCCTCGCCCTCGTCGAGCGGACACCTAAAGCCGGGGTGTCCACCGATAAAGAACGGCATGTCCTCGGTGCCCTCGTTGGTAACCTCATAGGAGACACGCACGGCGGCGTCCTCGAGCGTATAGCGGGCGACAAGCTTAAACGGATACGGATAATCGCTCAGCAGCGCGGCGTTATCCTCCGAAGCCAGGCACATCGCCAGCTCGTTCTCGCTCTGGCTCAGCAGCTTCCACTCCTGTTTGCGCGCAAACCCATGGCGAGCGAGCTTTACATGATGCCCGGCAAACGTCATGGCGTTGTTATCGCGCAAGCCTCCGCAAATCGGGAAGCAAATCGGTGCCTGGCCGGACCACACGGCGGGATCGCCCTGCCACAGATACTCGCGACCTCCGGCCTCGATCGAGGTAAACGAACCACCAGCCGTGGACACCTTAATAGAAATCGAATCGTTGGAGAGAGCGTATTCCATTGCCCATCCTTTCGAACAACTGCTTTTTGCTCGCAAGTACCCGTCTCGGCCCTAACCAAAGGACAAACCCGCGCGTTCATCGATGCGTCCGGTATCCCAGCCATGTAACGGGGTACCATACAGACATTGATGCAATTACAGCTGAAAGGCCTTCTTATGCGAACCATCATCCTCTACGCCTCGCGCCATCACGGCAATACGAAAAAGCTCGTGGACGCCATCGTCGAGGCGCACCCCGAGATCGATACCCTCGACGTCAAGGCGCTCGGTAAAAACGAGTACCCCGACCTGCACGAATATCATCTGATTGGTGTCGCCACGGGCATCTATTACTCCGAGATCGACAAGGACATGGCACGCGTGCTCACGAACGTGCTGCAGCCGCAGGACAAGGTGTTTGGCCTTATGACCTACGGTGGCAAGAACAAATGGTACGGCAAGGATATCGATGGCATCTGCCGCATGAGGCAGGCCATCTTTATGGGTGTCTACGGCTGCCCCGGCTTTGATACGTGGGGGCCGTTCAAACTCGCCGGCGGTGTCCAAAAGGGACACCCAACCGCTGAGGAAATTAAGGGCGCCGTCGACTTCTTCGACAAGATCGAAGACGAGTATGGCGACATCATCGTCGAAGAGTACGCCAAGCGCGAGAAGCGCCTAGCATACGAGAAGGAGCATCCTGCAGGAGGCCTGGTGGCCGGCGTTAAGCGCACGGCAAAGAAGATCGCTAACAAGCTGTAACTGTGAAGGTGCTTTTGAGCGTTTAACCCATACGGCGGGTCCGAGTAGATTCGGGCCCGCCGTCTTTTTCTATCGTTACTCGGTAAAGGCGTTGCCGACGCTCTGGCCGCCAACATACGTCTCGACGAGGGTAAGCTCATGGTCGAACACGACAAAGTCGGCGTCGCGACCCGGCATGATGCTGCCGCACTTATCCTCGATGTGCGCGGAGCGTGCCGGCACCTCGGTTGCCATGCGAATGGCGATATCGGCGCTGGCGATGCCCCAGTCGACGATGTTCTTGACGCCCTGGGCAAGCGTGAGCACCGAGCCGGCAATGCTCTTGCCGTCGGCGAGCCAGCACAGGTTGTCCTTCATGATGACATCCATGCCACCACTGGTGTAGCTGCCCTCGGGCATGCCGCCGCAACCCAGACAGTCGGTGATGAGCACCGTGTGCTGCCAGCCCTTTGCCTGCAGCAGCGCCTTGATGGCGGCAGGGTTTACGTGCTTGCCGTCACAGATGATCTCGGCGTAGGTCTCGGGCGTGGACATGGCAGCGCCCACGACACCGGGCTCACGGTGATGCAGCCCGCGCTGGCCGTTATAGGTATGCGTAAAGCAGCTGGCACCGGCGTTGATGGCGGCGATGCACTCATCGTAGGTGGCGTCGGAGTGACCGATGCTGGTCACCACACCCTTGGCGTTCAGAGCAGCCGCATAAGCAGCGGCACCGTCGCGCTCGGCCGCCATGGCGCTCTTAACGATGCGACCGCCCGCAGCCTCCTGCCACTGATCGAAGACCTCCTCGGAGGGATCGATAAGATAAGCGGGGTTCTGCGCGCCCACGTGCTTCATGGTAAAGAAGGGGCCCTCCAGATAGATGCCCTGAATGCGAGCACCGCAGAAGTCGGGGCCGCGGCCCTCGTCCGCCTGGGCGATGGCGGCGCAGGCATCCTTGATCTGCTCGACGCCATCGGTGAACGTCGTGGGCAGCCAGCTGGTGGTACCGCGACGGGCGAGCTCGGTCGAGCTGATATCGATGCCCTCGGGATCGTTATCGGTAGTCGAGTGGTTATAGAAGCCATGGATGTGAGTATCGACCATACCCGGTGCGATCCACGATCCCGTGTAGTCCTTAATCTCGCAAGAGGGCTCGTCGGCCTGCCAGGCGCCAAAAACGCCATCCTCGACCATAAGATAGCCGCCCAGTTGCGGGCCTGCCGGCAAGAAGAACTTGTCAGCCTTAATTGCGTACGTGCTCATATGCACTCCTTGCTTCTAAAGCAGTTGACTGTGGTGATGCTTATACCCAGCCCACGTAAAAACAAAAAGCGCCCGCCCGCCGTTATGAGCGGACGGGCGCCCTTACAGGGGGACGCGATTAAGCGGTGAAGGGGTGAATCGTCACGCCCTTAACCACGCGGTTGACCGTACCGGTGGGGCTCGGCGTGTCGGGCGTGTTGCCCACGCGCACGGAGTTGAGCAGGCTGATAGCCTGAGCAAACATCACGAACGGCAGAGCAAGGTAGCCCTCGGGAAGCGCCTCGTAGCCCTTAAAGGTGAAGGACTCGCCCTCATAGACGGTGGCACCTTCCTGCTGAACGGCGATGGTGTGCTGAGCGATCTTGTCGCCACCGATCTCGTTGAGGATGTCGATGTCGTACTGACGGGTGTAGGCGTCGTTGTTGACGAACACGAAGACGAGCGTCTTATCGTCGACGAAGGACTTAGGTCCGTGACGATAGCCCATGGAGGTGTCGTAGGAAGTAGCGACCAGACCGTGAGCGAGCTCGAGGATCTTGAGCTGGCTCTCCTGAGCAAGGCCACCGAAGGAGCCAGAACCCAAGTAGGTCACGCGGTTGAAATCGCCAGCCAGGTAATCGGCGATCTCGGGCTCACGGGAGATGACCTCCTCGCCCATCTTGGCAATCGTCTCGACCCACTCGGCCTTCTGCTCGTCAGAGGCAGTGTCGAAAATAAGGGTGGAGAGCAGGGTCATGCAGGAATAAGAACCGGTCATGGCGAAGCCCTTGTCGTTGGCGCGCGGAATGAGCAGCGTCAGCGCATTGGGATCATCGGCAGACTCGACGGCAAGCTTGCCCTCGGGAGCGCAGGTGATGTTGAGGAACTTGACGTTGTGGACGAGCTCCTTGGCAACGGCAACGGCGGCAAGGCTCTCGGGGCTGTTGCCAGAGCGGGCAAAGGAAACCACGAGCGTGGGATCCTCGGCGCGCAGGAAGTCGCGCGGGGCGCTCACGATGTCGGTCGTGGCGATGGGCTTAAAGTCGTAGAGATCAGTGTTGCCAGCGTGACGCAGGTACGGGGCGCAGGTATCGCCAACGTAGTCGGACGTACCGGCACCGGTGAAGACAACGGACAGACGACCCTCGCCCATAGCGCGAGCCTCGGCCAGGAAGGCCTCGATGGCCTCCTTGTTCTCGCGATAGATGCTGAGCGTATCACGCCAAAGCTCGGGCTGCTGAGCAATCTCGGCCGTGGTGATCTGGGCGCCGAGCTCGGTGAGCTCCTCGACACTCTTCTCGAACATTTCTAATACCTCTCTCTAGAAGTAATCCTCTGACGTGCAATTATACACTTCGGTTGGTTATCTGGTAGTAACCAGTTAAATGCAAAGAATCACCATATGGAAACGATGCGAGCACTAGTTACTGCGCTGGTGGTAAACCTTGTATTTAAACTGATCGGCACGAGCAACCGAGAGTGTGTACTCCACTACCTCGTTTGACTCGTTATACGTAGTCCTGACCAAATCGAGCACAGGCGAGCCCTCGACAATTCCCAAAAGGTGGGCATCGGTGGGACGGGCTATGCTCGCATAGAACTCCTCTTCGGCCACGCGAATCTTTTGCTGAAAGTCCTGCTCAATCACATCGTAAAGCGGCTTACGCTCCAGCAGCGGTCGCTTTAGGGACAGAAATTGACGAACCGGTAGATAGCTGCGTTCGACCATCATGGGCATGTTGTCGGCAGAGCGAAGGCGCTTGAGCTTAAAAATGCGATCACCGATGCGCAATCCCATATGCTCGGCCAGATTCTTATCGGCCTCCATCTCGCAAAACTCGAGAATCGTGGTCTCGGGTTCTCGACCCATCGCGCGCATCTGCTCGGTAAAGCTGTAGGACTGCATAAGATTGGTTGCTTTTGCCGAACGGTCGGTCACAAAGGTACCGCGACCGTGCTGCCGAACCACCAGTCCTAAACGCTCCAGTTCCTGCAGAGCCAGGCGTACCGTAGTGCGCGAGAGACCATAGCGCTCCGAAAGTTCGCGCTCGGAAGGAATCATGTCACCGGCGCGATATTCATGGTCAATCTTTTCGGTCAGAATATCGACCAGCTGATCGTACAGCGGTTGCTTACGCGCTCCGATCGCCATCCTATCCTCCCTTTTGCTCGAATTCGGCTAACTACCTAGGGTGTTATGCATTATCTGTCTGCCACACCCGAATCATTAAGAAAACAAAAGCCGCGCGCTCTTTCGAGCACGCGGCTTTTAACATACACATGGCTTAAGGGGTCGGGGTGTGAGCCGCGTAGGGACACACCCCTCAAGCTAGAGCCTTACCAGATGCTCGGCCAGAGACCAAGCGGGCCAGCGCCCAGGATGCCAAGGACGAAGAGCAGGAGAATGCCCTTGGTCGGGGTCCAGCTGTGCTTAGCGAACATGTAGTAAAGCAGCAGCGTAAGCATAAGCGGGACGAGCTTCGGGACGATGGTGTTGAGGGTGTCGGCAACAGAGAAGTTGACCGGATCCTCGGTAACGGTGCCGTAGGTCACGGACTCCATGCCGTTACCCAGATCGGTGACGCCGCACTCGACAGCGTTGCCGTCGGCATCGGAAGCGGTAAGGGCGTTGCCGTCCTTATCGGTCATGGCGATGGTACCGGCCTCAGCGGTCTCGGTATCGATGCCCTCCATACCGGTGAAGTTCTCGGCCTCCTTCTCGGAGACGATCACGGTAGTAGCGGAGAGACCACGGGTGGTGCCGTTGGGGATCTGGAGGTTGATCTGGGTGCCACCCATGGTGACGACCAGGCAACCGACGACGAAGACGCCCATGATGGAAGCGGCACGCGTGAAGGCCTGCATGTTGGCGGTCAGAGCGTCAATAGCGCTGGTGCCAAGCTTGTAGGACCAGTTCATGAGCCAGAAGCGCAGAGCGAACTGGACGACGTTGAAGATCACCAGGAAGATGATCGGTGCAGCGGCGTTGCCGTTGATGGCCATGTTGGAGGTGATGCCGGCCGTGATAGGCACGAGCGTCAGCCAGAACAGGGCGTCACCGATACCACCGAGCGGGCCCATTGCGGCGACGCGGACGGCGCGGATCGTGGGGATGTCAACCTTGTTCTGCTCGAGCGAAAGCACGATGCCCATAACAAAGGTGACAAGGAACGGGTGGGTGTTGAAGAACTCCAGGTTGTGGCTCATGGAAGCCGCGAGGTCGTTCTTGTTGGTGTGGATCTTCTCCAGACCGGGGATGATGGAGTAAAGCCAGCCAGCGGCCTGCATGCGCTCGTAGTTGAACGATGCCTGCAGGAAGCAGGAGCGCCAAGCCATCTTGTTGAGGGTCTTCTGGTCGAGCTGCGGAGCAGGAGTGAGATCCTCGTAGTGCTCCGGGATCACATACTCATTAGATGCCATCTTCGAAGTCACCTCCGTCAGAAACAGCTGCACCCTTCAGCTCGGTCTGCTGCTGGAAGTCCCAGAAAGCGATGCCGAAGCCGATGAGAGCGAGGATGAGCAGAGCAGGGGTTGCCAGCGAATCGTTGGCAACGGTGATGAGCGCGAGGCCAAAGCCCATGAGGAAGAAGCCCCACATATCGCGGTTCATCATAACCTTGAGCAGGACGGCGAAGCCGACGAAGCGCATCATGCCGCCTGCAGCGGAGAGACCGGTCTGCAGCCAAGTCGGGATGGCAGAAGCGATGGTCTGACCGATGGTAGCGCCAGCGATGAAGAACAGGGTGACGACGACAGCGAAGATCAGGCCGAGCAGAGCCATGGCGAAGTAGTTCAGGCGCTCGATGCCCTTGGTGTCCGCGTTGTGAGCCATGTTATCGGCCGTGGACATAAGCGGGGACATAAGCGTGAAGACCAGGGTAACGCCAAGCTGGCCAAGCAGAGCGAACGGAATGGCGAGGCCGACTGCCGCGTTGGGCTCGAGGCCCGTGGCGATAGCGAGAATGGCTGCCATGATGCCGCCGATGACGGCATTAGGCGGCTGAGCGCCTCCGATCGGCATGTTGCCGATCGTCATGAGCTGATAGGTACCACCCACGAGAAGACCGGTGTTGAGGTCGCCAAGGATAAGACCGATGACGGCGCCGGTGACGATGGGCTGATAGAGAGACTCGAGGAAGTCAAACTGGTCGATTGCCGCGATGAACGTGACGACGAAGACCAGAGCGATCTGGATGATCGAGTATTCCATCTTGCTCCTCCTTTCAAAATGTATGTACGCACTTTGGATTTCACGTACAGAACGTCAGGGTTTCACTCCTGACAACGTGGATCACGAGGATTACGAGAAGAGCTTGCTCGTGTCCTCAACAGGCGTGCTCGGAACGCGCCTGATCTCCAACTCCACCCCCAATTCCTGCAGCTCTTTAAACGCAGCGACATCCTCGTCGTTAACTGCGACGGAGGTGGCGACTTGGCGCTTTCCTTCCGACATGTGCATGTTGCCGATGTTTACCTTCTTTATAGGCACACCGCCCTTGACGAGCGTAAGCACGTCTTCCGGTGTTTCGGCCACGATGAAGATCTTCTGGCGCGGGCTCGCCTTGCCAATGACGTCGATGGTCTTCTGCAGAGAGAAGAAACGCGTAGCGACGCCGGCGGGAGCGGCCATCTTCATGAGGTTCTGGCGCATGGTGTTGGACGCCACGTCGTCGTTGGCGACGAGGATGAGGTTGGAGCCCAGGGTGGAGTTCCACTGGGTGGCAACCTGACCATGAACCAGTCGGTTATCGATGCGGGTAAGAAGAATGTTGGGTTCTGCCATGTTGATCAGCTTCCTTTCGTTATTTGCTGACGACAGTTACTTGATCTCCTGAATCGCGTAACGCGAAACATCTACGACGGCTCCGGATCGGACTTTGATCTGGACCTTCTCGCCTTCGATGCCTTTGACGGTTCCGTAGATACCGCCGGCGAAAAGAACCTCTTGACCCGGCTTGAGCTCGGTGTGCAGCTCCTTGAAGTACTTCTGCTTCTTCTTCATGTTGATTTGCGACCAGATGGTGTAAATCAAGCCCATGATGACAAGCAGGCCTAAAAGGGCGACCGAGGAGCTCAGGACGTTGGCTCCGAAATCGGCCATTAGATGCCGTCCTCGTCGCCGAAGATATCCTCTTCCTCGGAGCTGGCAACGGATGCGACCGTCTGGGCGGTGACGCCCGTCTGGCCAACGGTCACGGCCTGCTCGCCAAGCTCGGCGAGCGTGGCATTGCCGCGGAGGAACAGAAGCTCAATAACCATGGGAAGGTTGGTGCCAGTCAGAACCTCGACGTTGTCGACATCCTGGGCAATCATCATCGACTGGTTGAACGGGGTGCCGCCAAGCAGGTCGGTAAAGACGAGCACGCCATCGCACTCCTCGCGCATGGCGGTAATAGCGGCGCGGAGATCCTCACCGTAGGATGCGGCCTGGTCGCCCTCAAAAGGAACGACGGTAAAAGCAGGCTGGTCGCCAGCAACCATCGCGATAGCGCTTGCAAGGCCGGGTGCGAACTGTCCATGACCGGTAAGAATAAAGCCAACCATTCAAATTTCCCTTCCGAAGGTGTGTACAATCTGAGTCCGATGATTTTCGGAAGCCAGCGGGCGCTCGCCCTTAAAGCTTCTTGGAAAGCGTTCTTTGAAGACCAGTGGTTTCTAAACTGGTAGTAACCACGTGACGTGTTGTTGTCACTATATCACCCCAGAAGAGGTCGCTTTCCTTGATTCATACGGTAAAACGTTTTTGCACCGCTCACGGTGATAAATCGACCGTTTACCGGTCGTTAACACTTCTACCTGCGGTTTTGAAACCGTTTCGAAATGTTTTGGCAAAAGATCGGATCTTTTCCTGTGTCTAAACAACGCAGGGCGGCTAAAAATAGCGTGAAGAAAAATTGCAGGTCATTGTGAAGATATGTGAATTGGTCTTTTTGACTTAATACCAGTTAGAACCAGTTTTGAGATTATCGGTGAACGGTAGTTTTCGACCGTTCACCGGTTACTTGCAATCGTTTGCAGTTGTTTTCCCAGATGAATTAGGGAAGCGCGATGGAGCGCTTGCGCGATCACGGGAAGTTTTAGGCATTTGTCCTCATCCCCCGAACGCCAAACTCCGGCATCCAAAATGAGCTAATAGCTCACGCTAATCGTTTTCAATCATTACTTACTCAGTATACGTAATTATTTATCGTTTATCGTTAATTTTGATATGATACAAGTATCATCCAAAACGTCGATTGGAGGGGTTATGGTCCACCGAAACGCATCTATATCGAATGAAACCATCAGCCGCGAACAGACGTTAGCCAAACTGAGGAAGCTCGCTCGCATCTGCAAATGGGCCACAATCTGCATTACCACAGCGCTCGCTCTGGGACTCCTCGCAGTCATTGCGATTGACCTTCTACTTATATTGCCCGGCCTCTCCCAAGGGTCGTGCCTCCAATCCGTAGAACTTCAAGCCGGCGAAGGGCCGTGCCTGGCTATTGTCGGTACCGATGCGCAGGCCCCACTTATGCTCGTCGCACACGATGGCCACACTGCCATAGGGAGCCTCTTGATGACATGCCTCGCGCTTACCATCGCGATAAGCGTGCGCAGGCTTTTCTTCAACATTGAAAAGGAAGGCAGGCCCTTTGACCTTGAATGTAACCAGACACTTCGTCGAGTAGGACATTTATTCCTTATCGGCGGCGTTGCCGTGAGGCTTCTTGGTGCCGTAATCACGGGAATGATACTCTCAGGATTTGGCGGCAGCTTTACGGATGCGTTCGCCGGCCAGTTATTCGAGCCCTCCATGCTCTTTGCAGGCCTGATTATTTGCCTGATTGCCAGTATCTTCCGCTACGGGTATATCCTGCAAAAACAAGATGACGAGTTGCTCTAGGGGGAATCCATGATTATTCTGCGGCTTGACCGCATGCTCGCCGAACGCAAGATCTCATCCAAAGAGCTTGCGGAACGCGTGGGCATCTCCCAGGTCAATATGTCACGCATTAAGACGGGCAAGGTTTCTGCCATACGTTTTTCAACTCTTGACGCGATATGTCGGGCACTCGACTGCCAACCGGGCGATGTGCTGGAATATATGCCTGACGATGAAGCCGATAATCTTTTTGGACTTAAAGATTCATAGGCATAATTTAGCCACCAGCGCCTAAACGCAAATAGCCCGCTAGAACAACATCCGTTCTAGCGGGCTATTCAGATATTTCGGCTACGCGCTCGGCGGCTCAGGCAAACCTTACGCAAACAGGCCGTAGATGCTGATGTTGGCCTTGGCGTAGAGGCCGTTAGCATACTCGGTCCACTTGGAGCTGGCGCTCGAGGTCTGCGAAGAATACTGCTGGTAGGCGGTGTAATAGGCGGTCATGGCCTGCTTATAGGTCGCACTATCGGCCGTAAAGGCATCGTCGGCAAAGGCCTTGGCATAGGTGCTGTCGGCGTCCTTCCAAGTGCCCTTCTCGCTATCCCACTCGTCACCGGCAAGGTTGATGATGTAGTCGGCGTAGTCCTTGCTCGCGGTCTCCTCGTTGCCGTCAGCAGGCTCGGTCGGAGCGGTCGGCATGCTTGCGGAGCTATCGCCCACCTTCTTCTTGTAGAGCTTCTGCAGCGTCGCGGACTGGCGGACGATCTGCTTGGCCTGGTCCTTGGACACGCCATACTGCGTGGCCATGGTCTTGTAGTCAGAAGTGCCGATGGAATCCTCGGCGTACTGCTTCATCTCCTTAGAGGAGACGGTAATGCCCTCGTCCTCGGCAGCGTCCAGCAGAATCTGGTTGCGCACGTAGGACAGGATGACGTCGGCAGAAGGAGCGGTGTAGTTGCCATCGCTATCCTTGACGGTGTCGAGGCTGTACTGGCTCTCGATGGCCTCGCGCGCGGTGATGTCGCTCTTCTTGCCGTTGTAGCTATAGCTTGCCACGGTCGAATCGAGCTGGTCCTCGGTCAGGGTCGCCGAGCCGACACCCTTGCCGCCAAAGCCGCCATTGCCGATAAAGAAGCCGACCACCGCAGCGATCACGACTGCAACCACAAAGGCGGCAATCATCGTCTTCTTGTGCTTGCAAGCGTGGTCGTCCAAGTCGGAGTCGTTGTCCTCATCCTGCTCCTCGGGCATCAGATTCTCGTCAGCAGCGTCCGCGGCGATCTTTGCCTCCAGGCGAGCGTCCTCCTCCTCGGCGGTCGTGCCGGCGGCAATATGCTCGGCAGACGTGCCGGCGACCAGGTCGATCTTCTCGTCCTCATCACCGTCGGGGCCTTCGCCGCGCTCGATGATCTGGATGCCGTCGATCTCGTCCTTCTCGTCCTTCTTTTGAATCAGACCCATATCGGTTACTCCTTGTTAGGAAACATAGTCCTCAATAGAATACGCCCGACAGAGTGCCGGGCGTATTGATTCTTAGGTTATACGCAAACACTTAAGTACTATTTAGGCGTTTGCAGCGTGCATACCTTAGGCCAGGTGCGCGATAACGGCATCGGCAAAGGCCTGCGTGCCCACGGCGCCCTCGACGGAGCCGGTCTGGGCACGACGCACGTCACCGGTAACCTGCTCGCCCTCGTCGAGCGTGGCAGAGACGGCGGCGCGAATGCGATTGGCAGCGTCGTTCTCGCCCAGGTGATCGAGCATCATCGCAGCAGAGAGGATCTCGGCCGTGGGGTTGGCGATATCCTGGCCAGCGATATCGGGCGCGGAGCCGTGCGTTGCCTCAAAGATGGCGCAGTCAGCACCGATGTTGGAGCCGGGGGCCATGCCTAAGCCGCCTACCAGGCCGGCGCACAGGTCGCTCACGATGTCGCCGTACAGGTTGGGCAGCACCAGGACATCGAAGTCGTTGGGGTTCTGGACCAGACCCATGCAGGTGGCGTCGACGATCTTGTCGTTGAACTCGATTTCGGGATAGTTGGCGGCCACCTCGCGCGCAACGCGCAGGAACAGGCCGTCAGTCGCTTTCATGATGTTTGCCTTGTGTACGGCCGTCACCTTTTTGCGGCCGCAACGGCGGGCGTACTCAAAGGCGTACTCCACAATGCGGCGGCTCTTGGCGATGGAGATGGGCTTAATTGAGATGGCGGAATCGGCGGCGAAGGTCTTCTGACCCGAGCGCTCGACAAGCTGTGAGAGCTCCTCGACCTCGGCAGCGCCCTCATCGAACTCGATCCCGGCGTAGAGGTCCTCGGTGTTCTCGCGCACGATGACCAGGTCGACGTCGCGGAAGCGCGAGCCGTCGCCCGGCTGCGACAGGCAGGGGCGCACGCAGGCGTACAGGTCGAAGTGCTTGCGCAGGGCCACGTTAACGCTGCGGAAACCCGTGCCGACCGGCGTGGTGATGGGGCCCTTGATGGCAACCTTGGTCTCGGCGACCGCATCGAGCACGTGCTGGGGCAGCGGCGTGCCAAACTCGTCCATGACGCCGGCACCTGCCTCCTGGACGTTCCAGTTGATCTGGACACCGGTGGCCTCGACCACGCGGCGCATGGCCTGCGTAATCTCGGGACCGATACCGTCACCGGGAATCAGGACTACATCGTGCGCCATAATCTGTTACTCCTCGTCTTCGGCGTCGTCAGATTTTTTAACGCTAGCACGCTTCTTCTTTTTGGAGAGATCAAGGTCAAAGCGTTTAACAAGCATTTCGCAAATCTCGCTCGAACGGGCCTTGAGATAGCTGCCCTTGCCGTTCTCGGCGTCGAACTTAAGGCGCAGCGCAAGCTTCTCGGCGACCTCGGCGTCGATCTCGCCCTGGCCAAACTCGTACAGGCAACCGAGCATATCGCGATACTCAAGGTCGCCGTGGTAGCACTGGATGGCCTCGTCCAGGATGGGCCAAGCCTCGCGCGAACGCTCGACGCTCGTGGCGCCCCACACGCACAGCAGGCGGAAGGCGGCATAGCGCAGCGTGGAGGAAATCTCGTCGAACAGCGCGGTCTCGGCGCCCTCAAAGGCATCGCCCAGCTGCTCGGGGCAAGTGGTGGCGAGCGCCGTCAGGGCATCGAGGGCCTCCCAGCGGGTCTGAGCCTCGGGGCGATCGAGCGCCTCGATCAGCGCGGGCACACAGGGCACGACGCGCTGCGGATCGCGCTCGGCAAGCAGGTGCAGCACGCGGGCGGCAAACTGGCGGATACGGCGCGTGGGGCAGCCGAGCTCCTTGACCAGGCGGTCGACGGCGTTCTCGTTCTCCTCTGCCAGCTGGAGCTGTGCCAGCTCCTCGTCGGTGAGCTGTTCGTCTTTGTTTTCTGCCATAGTTACCTCTTTTTACTATTTCTTAGCGTGCTTGCCAGCACCTTTGCTGTCATCGGTGACCGAGATGAGCTGTCGGTCGGCCGCGCCATTGCGACGCGCGCGGCGGCGCTCCTCGGCGTCGCCCGCGTCGGCGGCGGCGCGGTGAGCCTTGTTGACGTTAAAGACCTCGTCGTGCTTGCGCCACGGGCCGACGGACTCGCCAAAGCTCATTTTAAGGCCGGCGATAAAGCCGCCGAGCCAGCCGATCGGCGCAAACTGCACTAGCGGGAACAGCGAGAACACCCAGGTCAGCAGGATGACTGCCGCCGCTCCCGCAAAGTTGGCAATCCAGTAGTCACGCTTGGTGATGACGCGCTTTTCGCACGCCCACTGGCCGCACAAAAAGCCGATGTAGATCGCAAAGAGAAAGAGCACCAGCGCAAGCACCACGAACGTCCAGCTCATGGGCGCTACTCCCCGTGATGGTGGCCGCAGCAGCACTCGTGGCCGTCGTCATGGCCGTGGCCGCCGCAGCACTCGTGGTCCTCGCCATGGTGGTGGCCACAACCGCACTCGTGGTCGTCGCCATGTTCGCCGCAACCGCAGCCTTCCTCGTGAGCGCCATGCTCCTCGGGACGATACTGCGACCAGTCAAGACCGGCGGCGATGGCGTCGGCCTCCTCCTTGTAGAGCACCGTGATGGCCTGGGTGCCCAGCTTGGCGCCACCGATGGCGTCGAGCATGTCGTAGAGCGTAAAGGCCACGTCGGCGCCGGGCAGCGCAAGCTCGCGGTCGTCGGCATAGGCGAGCGCCAAGCGCAGGTCCTTGATGAAGTGCTCGACCATAAAGCCGGGCTTGTAATCGCCGTCGAGCGCCTTGGGCGCCAGACTCTCCATGGCGCCGGACTTGCCGGTGCCGCCCAGGATCATCTGACGGGTCTTCTCCAGATCGAGGCCGCTCAGCTCGGCAAACGCCATGGCGTCTGCCATGCCGACCATGCAGGCGCCCAGCGACACCTGGTTGGCGAGCTTGGCAGCCTGGCCCTTGCCGGCGCCGTCGAAGCAGCAGATGTTGGCCGCAAAGGTGGCAAGGATGTCGCGGACCGGCGCGATGTCGTTCTCGGTAGCGCCCACGATAGCCGTGAGCGTACCGGCGATAGCGCCCGACTCGCCGCCGGTGACGGGGCAGTCAAACGCCATGCGACCAGAAACCTGGGCGGCCTCGGCAATGTCACGGGCAAGCTCGGGCGAGCTCGTGGTGAGGTCGATCAAGACCGCGCCGGGCTTAGTGCACGCGAGCAGGCCGTCGCCCGCCAGGTAGAGTTCCTCGACCTCGGAGGGATAGCCCACCATGGTAAAGACGACATCGGCGTTCGCCGCGGCATCGGCCGGCGTATCTGCCCAGACGGCGCCGCGCTCGATAAGCGCCGCCGCCTTGGACTTGGTGCGGTTGTTGACCGTGACGGGATAGCCGGCGTCCAGAATGTGGCCGGCGATGGGGGCACCCATGATTCCGGTGCCGATGAATGCGACGGAGAGCTTGTTTGCCATGAAACCTTTCCTTTTGGGTTGGGTGTTGTTACCAGGTTGAATACTCGGTGCCAGCGTTTGGGCTGTGAGTCGAGGGCGATTACGGACGCAGCGCTTGCCTACTGACCGCGCACGCGGCGGGCGATACGGTCGGAAAGCGACGCCTTGTCGGCGCGGTTCTTACCCCAAAACGCGCAGCCCACCATGCCGGGGCCCACGTGCGAGCCGATGGTGGGACCCACGGAGCCGCGAATGATCGTGACGTCGGCGCAACCCTCCTCCTTGCGGATGGCGGCTTCGAGCCAGTCACCATCCTTTTCGGCATCGGCCGTCATGATGGCGATGGGCATGGTGCGATCGGGCACGTAGTTCTCGCGGAACGACTTGAGGATGGACTTGAGCGCCTTCTTGCGGCCGCGGTTGACGCCGATCAGCGACAGCGAGCCGGCCAGGTCGTAGGAGAGCTCGGGCTTGACGTCGAGCTTTGCCGTGAGCTGCGCCGCCGCGGGAGGAATGCGGCCGCCGGCAGCCAGTGCGTCGAAGCTCTCGAGCGTAAAGTAGCCGTGCACGTAGGTCTTTGCCTCGTTTGCCCAATCGACCAGCTGCTTGGCGGTCAGTCCCGCCGAACGCTGGCGCACGGCCTCGAGCGCCAAGAGCGCACCGGTCGCGCAGGGCAGAGCGTTGTCGACCACGTAGAGCTCAAAGTTGGGATACTCGGCGCGCACGACATCTGCCGCCTGGCACGCGGAGTTGTAGCTCGACGACAGCGCCGAGGTAAAGCACAGGTAGACCGTGGGCGTGCCCTCTTTGGCGCACTCGGTAAAAAACTCGATATAGCGACCGAGCGACACAGCCGAGGTGGACACGCGGGCACCGGCGCGCATGCGGTCGTAGAACTCCTTAGGGCTCATGCTCGACCAGATGTCGTCTGTGCGCTCCTCGCCATCGATAATGAAAGGGAAACCCAGGATATCGACATCGAGGTTCGCGGCGACCTCGGGGCTAAAGTCGCAGCAGGTATCGACGACGATGCGGCAACGGTTCGAATGACCGGCGGATGCGGCCTTGTCCATCAAAGCGACTCCTTACGTAAAAAGGCGGCCACCCGCATGGGATGGCCGCCAACCGTTAACTCATGCAAGTTAACGTATTTTACTCGTCAAGTGTTTCGATGCGGGGCTTGATGATGCCATATCCACCATTCTTACGGTGATACACCACATTGATGAGACCGGTCGTCGCGTTCTCGAACACGTAGAAGTCGTGGCCCAGCAAATCGGTCTGCACCAGCGCCTGCTCCTCGGTCATCGGGGTGACATCGATGACCTTCTCGCGGACGAGCAGGTCGTCGTCCTCCTCGGGCAGCAGCAGGTCGGCCAGATCCTCAACGCGCTCGACCGGCGCGACATCCGCGGCACTGGCACCACCCTGGCGGTTGTCCACGACCTTGGTCTTGAACTTGCGCAGCTGGCGGGTGACCTTATCGGCGGAGAGGTCGATGGCAGCATACATATCTGCGCCGTGCTCGGCAACGCGAATCACCGAACCGCGGGCACGAGCCGTGACCTCGACGATTGCCGGGTTGGGGTTCGAGGGGTTCTTCTCATAACGAAGCACGACGTCGACTGTCATGGGCTCGATGTCGAAAACCTTGAGCGCCTCGCCGATTTTCTCATCCACATGCGCACGCAGAGCATCGGTTACCGTCGTCTTGCGTCCAGAAACCTTGATATCCATACGTGGCTCCAATCTGCCTCGGGGACTTACTGTACTGGCTATGTACCCATTGCCGTGCATTTAATCACGCGAATTCCCAAAGACCCGAATAACGACTGCTTGATACCGCATACCGAAGTCTCGCACTTTTCCGTGACAAAGTGCGCTATAGGAGGGCGTCGGCAAAGCTAGTTTTTTTCCTGGAAATCAGCTTTTACCTGCCGTTTTTACCAAAATAGAAAAGCCGGGCTCCCTTATTGGGGAGACCCGGCCATGCGTGTTGAAACCGTGAAGAAGCGCCTTGTTCAGCGTGTGGCAGGCGCCACCCCTACCAATAACTAGCTATTGAGCTTGTTGATGTCATCGTCGGTGATGGTGCCCTCCTGGCTAGACGACGGGCCGTCGCTGTTGTTATCAGAGGCGTCGTCATCGGAGGACTCGGTCTCGTTGGACGTGGAGTCGGATGCCTGCACATTGGCCCCCGAAACGGTCTTGGCGGTAAGGTCATAGGGCATCTGTCCGTACCAGACGCAGTGGACTGCCTCGAGCGTGCCATCGACCGTGATGCCATCGAGGGCATCGCTCACGGCACGGCACAGCTCATCATTAGAGCTAAGACCTGCGACGCCAAGCGTGGAGGGCGCCTCGAGCGTACCGACATAGGAGATCTGGCTCATCAGACGCGCGAGGTAGCCACCAGCCGTGGAATCACAGATCACGTAATCGACCTCGCCCGACTCGAGCGCCTCAAAGCACTCATTGATGTTGGAAAAGGTCTTTTGGTTGGCGGTGATGCTTTGCTTGGCGAGCGCCTCCTGCGAGGCCGAGGAGGTCTGAACGCCCAGGGTAGCGGTGTTAAGCGTTTCGGTGGAAACGCTCAGCGACTCGCCGTCACTGCTCTTGCCGAATACGGCGGCGGCATCGTACAGACAGGTGCCAAGCGAGCTGATGTCGCCGCCCGCAGACTTGATGTCGCCAATGAAGATGTCCGCCTTTTTATCGCTGAGCGCGGAATCGGCCGAGGACGCATCGACAAAGGCGACCTTGAGACCCATGCGGCATGCGAGGGCACGAGCGGCATCGACCGCATAGCCCGTGAGGTTTCCGTCGGCATCCTGCATGGCCTGCGGTGCATCGGACGTATCGAGGGCGACCGTCAGGGTTCCCGGCGTGACCAGGGCATCGTCCGATACCGTGGGGGTAACGGTCTCGCGCTCGATCTGGTCGATCGTGGGCGTCGTGAACGTGGACAGTGGATTGAACGCGCATCCGCTCAGGCCCAAAACGGCAATGACCGCCGCGGCCCCAGCACCTAACCGAGCCGCATGCATCAAGCTGCCCCTCACCATGTCCACTACCCTGCCTTCTGTGTCGTATACGATCCGTGCCCCGCACGGAATATCGGGTTGTTCCCACCAGCTGACCTGGTATTTGACCCCACACTTGCGCACCGGGGCGTTTGCTCGGGAGGCCGCAGCCACCTTCACGACTGGCCCGCTCGCCCGCGAGGCGGTATTGCCCCAAAGAAAGTAGAACGGACGGTGCGGCTTACATCTAGGACGCGCCATGATCGCGCCGCGCGCACGCGGTCGCTTACGTGGATCCCTTTGACCGCGTCTGTCTTGGACTAGGATGGGCATTTCGTCCGTCCGCAACCACAGCCTGGCAGGAACGTAGCGCATTATAGCTAAGTTCAAGCTATAGTTTAAGGTTAGGGACGTTATTCGCATCGCGAGCACAGATTTCGCAGGTCGGGGCGGACCATTCGTGCCCCCATGAAGCCCGGAGCTCCCCCACGGGGAGCCCCGGGGCACCCGTCTCAGGGTGCCGTGTGCAAAAAACGGCAAATATGAGTACTGCTACCAATTTAGTAGCAGCGTATTTCCGCCCCACGAGCCCTTTTTGAGTTCCGCACAGCCCGCTTGGCGCCAAGATATTCCACATTCGTTTATTATCTCTTCGCTGAATCCAGTTTTTCGGCCCAAGTTTCTTTATTTTTGCTGTCACTAATCTAGTAACAGTACTCATATTTGCCGTTTTTTGCACATGGCATATAAACAGACCCCCTGTAAAGCCATAGTTTTACGCCGGCTTGAGCCCAAAGCACGCTCGGAGCGTATTCAGCAGAGCATCTTGCCTCTTTCGACGAGCCTCTACACGATTCTGATATCGTTTACCCATACGCTGGTGGATGCGCCATGCGAGCGCTTCCATCGCTTCCATGTCGCAGAGCATCTCGTTGTTGACCGTCGCGACCTCGATTCCCATGGACGCCAAACCCGTATTGCGTTTTTCATCGTGAATGCGCCCGCCGCGAGACGAATGGCCCTGCTCACCGTTGTATTCCAGGTCAAACCGAGCTGCTTCCTGATAGGCATCGCAAACCGCATACGGCATCCCCGAGATCGCCTGCGCACGGTCGTTGAACTCGATCTTGTGGTCGGTCTTAAAGGGACCGCAGGCAAATCCGCCATAAGAAAACGGAAGCGAAAACATGGCAAGCATGATGCATTCCATGGGTGAGCGCAGGTTTTCCGACAGAAAGGGGCACAGCCGCCGCAGCTGCTTGGCCGCGCTCCCCTTGCATGCCGCAAGGTAATCTGCCAGGCGATCGGGCGTCAGCACTGGCTCTACCTCAAAGTAGCCCACATCTGACGGCTGGTCCTTATCCTTTGCAAGCCTGTTCACGGTAGGCGAGCTGTAGGGAGGCAAATACTGCCCGCGATCGCTCAGCGAAATCTTGGAACACAGCTCCTGGGCCAGGGCAAATGCCTGGATACAGCCGACTTCGCGCGCAACGGCGGCACAGAGGGCCTCGGGAGACAAGCTGTACACCCCCGGCTCCACCTCCAAAATCGAAGCGTCCGGCAGGCCTGTAGAACAAACGGACCAGCTTGCACCAGGCATGCGGCGACGCTGCTTTGCAGACCCCACCAGTAGGCACAGGTCTTCTTGAACCTCGCCACTCACGACCCCGATCCTCACCAAATCGGGAAGATAGATGTCCTCGGCCGAGGGCGACGATGCGCGCAGCACACGGCACTCTTCATCGGGAGCGAGGTCCCTCCAACTGATGTAACCCATTTGTCGGCGCTCGGCGCGCATCATGCGCAGCGCCGAGGCGCCAGTCAGGATTACAGAGGCCGCCAGTTGCTCGCTTGTCGGCTCGATGCGTCGCGCTATCTTCACTGCCACAAAACCACCCCTACCAAACGCGTGCGATAGCGAGGCCATCGACGGCCGCGGCACCGGCACGTTTGAGCTCCGCCGAGGCTGCTGCCATGGTCGCGCCCGTGGTAATGACATCATCGATGAGCAGCAGACGGCGGCCGCGCACATCCTCGACCGTCTCGTACACGCCCCGGGCATGCTCCCGGCGCTCATCGCGGCCGAGCTCTCGCTGGTCACCATGACCGTATTTGACCAGGGCGTCCAGCAACGGGACACCCGAAAGATCGCAAAACGAGCGCGCAATTGCTTCCATATGGTCGAATCCACGCCGCCGAAACGCCGCCGCAGTCGCGGGCACAAACACCACCGCGTCCGCACCGGACAGCACACCGCCGTAGCGATCGGGGGCTGCCGCCTGGGCATGCAAGACGGTGTCGTAGAATAGCTCCGCCAGATACGGTGCCAGACGGCGCTCGCCCGCATCCTTGTACGCCTTGATGATGCGCGGCAGCGGATGTGCGTAGACGGCACACGCCAGACAGCGATCGAGCGCCTCGGCCATTGCCGAAGACGCGCCCTCGACCGAGCACTCGGTGCACAGCAAATCCCCAAACGGGGCACCACATCGGATGCAGCTATGGCACGGGTCGATGAGCGCGAGCGATGCCAGACAATCCTGGCAGATCAGCGCACCGGAACGCTCGCAGCCGGCGCATCGCGTGGGCGACAACGCCTCGAGCGCCTCGTATGTCACGTGCTCGGCAAGCGGTAGCAATTCGTCCGCAAACGGTAGGACACCTGCGCCCTGCAAGCGAGTCAATACGTTCAGATGTCTCTTCATGACACAACCCTCCCTACGCGAAGGCGAAGGGAGGGTTGTCGGTGTAGAGCCATGATACCCAGAGGTGCTGGGGTCAGACAGGTTGCATCCGTTTACGGGCGCTATTCGCCGGTAGGCGGTTGCGGTGCGGACGAGGTGCGGGTCGAGCCTTCGCCGCCGTCCTGGCGCGGCTTGCGGGAGCGACGGCGACGGCGACGCTTTTGACCCTGGTCGGTCGAGCCCTCGCCACCGCGATTCTCACGCGGTTCGCACTCGTCGCGAGCGCCGCCGTGCGAAGCCTTGGCGGCAGCTCCTCCGCCATCGCCGGGGCGACGGCGCGTGACCTTGACTTCGCCATCCGAAACCTGATCGGCCACAGAAGGAATCGAGGGTTTCTGCTGCGCGCCCGAGGAATGGCGACGACGCGGACGTGACGCGCGCTCCTCCTCGCCACGCGGCTTGCCAGCCTTGTCGGCAGGCGCGTCGGAGGCCGAGGCGCCCTTGGGAGCGGCACCGGCCTCGCGAGCAGCTGCGGCGCGGAAGGCGTCCTCGCGCTCCTCGCTCGACAGGTGACGGCGACGACGGCGCGTGGGGTTCATGCCACCGCCGCGATTTTGCTGCTGGGGCTGCTGAGCCTCGCGCTCGCGGGAAGCGTTCTTACCCGCGGCCTCGCCATTGTCGACGGACGCCGTGCGCTTGCGGCGGCGACGGCCATCGGCTGCTCCCTCGGTCTCGGGCGCCTCGGCCTTGCCGCGGCCCTTTCCACGGCCACGGCCCTCGCCCTGGCCCTGAGCGGTGCGAGCATCGGATTCGGCATCGCGACGACGGCGCTTGGGCATCGATGTGCCGGCCAGACGATCGGCGCTCGACAGGCCATCGCCCACGTCGACGCCGTTTTCGCGATCGAGTTCCATGAGCGCCAGACGCATCTCGGGCGACTCGATGCGTTCGAGCACGTCGCGCGTCACGCAGTCGGGGCGGCAGTTGCAGCCCTGCTCGGCGGCCTTCTTTTTGCAACCCTCCGAGCACGTCATATCGGCCAGGTTGACCTTAAAGACTTTGCCGTTCTCCAGGCGCAGCACCAGCTGCTCACGCGGCGTGTCATATTCCTGGATGCGCGCCTTGCCAAGCGGCGTATCGATAAGCGTCTTCTTTTTGGGCGCGCGGCTCTTAAAGTCCTTGTACGCCTCGAACTCGTAGCGCAGGCAGCACATCAGGCGGCCGCAGACGCCACTAATCTTGGACGAGTTGAGCGGCAGGTCCTGCTCCTTTGCCATGCGGATCGAAACCGGCTCAAACTGTCCGCCAAAGCGCGTGCAGCAGAGCTCCTGGCCGCACTGGGCATAGCCGCCCACCAGGCGGGTCTCGTCGCGCACGCCGATCTGGCGCATGTCGACGCGAATGTGCAGCGTCGAGGACAGGTCCTTGACGAGCTGACGGAAATCGACGCGCTCCTCGGCCGCAAAGTAGAACACAGCCTTCTCGCCGCCAAACAGGTACTCGACGCCGACCGGCTTCATCTCGAGGTCGAGCTCTTTGACCAGACGACGGAAATCGACCATGGCCTCGTCGCCCTGGATGGCCAGGTCGTCGGCAAGCTGCAGGTCGATGTCGCTCGCCACGCGCAGCACGGGCTTGAGCGGCTGGCCGATCTCATCTTGCGGCACCTCGAAGGGATCGGCCGTGACCAGGCCGATCTCGGTTCCGCGCTCGGTGGAGCAAATGGCATAATCGGCCTCGAGGATATCCAGATCCTGCGGATCAAACCACAGGTCGCGCGAGGCGTAGGTAAACTTAACGGGTACGACTAACGGCATTTCAGTGCCTTCCTGATATCGAACAGCATGACCTCGATGGCCAGCTGGGGAGTAACGTTTCTGGCGATGTTGCGCTCGGCGGTCGCGACCGCCTCGAGCGCCCGGGTGGCACCCGCAACATTCGTCGCGGCGGCAAGCCGCCCGATCGTGTCGCGCACGTCTTCGTTCACGACGTCGGCCGCCTCGTCCTGAAGTGTCAGCAGCACGTCGCGCATGAGCGTCCGCGCGCTCGCCAGCGCTTCCATGATACCCGAACGCTCGCGCGCGTTGAGTTCGCGCTTGTTGCGGTCTTCAAGCTGCTTCAATGCTCCACGCGACAGGTAGTCGGCGTTTTGCTCGAGCACCTTTTCCTGTGTGGACTTGACCTCGGCGAGCGGCGCCTTAACGGCGACGATGAGCGACTTGGCGCGGCTGAGCACATCAGCCTCGTCGGCAGCGATGAGCGAATCGATGGCGCGGACCATTTGGCGGCGAGCATCCTGGCGCTCGGCACTCTTAAGGAACTCGATGCCGCGTGTGGGGCTTCCCGCCACGGCGACCGCCATGCGGCAACGCGCGAGATCCTGACCCGTCGCGCGGCTCACGGCCTGCGCGGCCACGGTGGGCGACACCAGCCGAAACGGCACGCACTGACAGCGGCTCACGATGGTGGGCAACATCACGTCTGCCGAGGTGCCCAACAAGATGAACATAACGCCCTCGGGCGGCTCCTCGAGTGTCTTGAGCAGCGCGTTGGCGGTGTTAGCGCGCAGTTGCTCGGCACGATCGATGATGTAGACCTTGGCCTTGGCACGGATGGGCGCCAGCGGCACGTCATCGAGCAGCTCGCGGGTCTGGGCAATGAGGTAGCCTGTGGCGCTCTCGGGCGTGTAATAGTGCACGTCAGGATGCGTATGCCGAGCAACGCGTACGCAGCTGTCGCATGCTCCGCAGCCGTCCTGCTCGCACAGGAAGGCCTGGGCGAGCGCCCATGCGGCATCGAGCTTGCCGGCACCGGGAGCGCCCAAAAACAGGTAGGCGTGCGATGCGCGGCCGCTGGCGACGGCGTTGGTCAAAAAATCGCGAACGCGCTCTTGGGTGTCGAGCTTGGCCAGCAGGCTTGCCTGAGCGGGGGCCATGTTACTCGGCCTCCTTGGCAAGCGCGGCGACGACAGCATCTTGCGAAATGACGAGACCGTACGCGCGAATCTGCTCGACCGTCTTCTCGAAGACTTCCTCGACGGTCGCAGTGGCGTCGATGAGCTTTACGCGGTTTGGCTCCTCGGCAGCAATGGCGCAAAATCCCTGGTAAACACGCTCCTGGAATGTCATGCCTTTTGCCTCCATGCGATCTGCCGCGCCACGGGCTGCCATGCGTAGCGCCGCCTGCTCGGGCGTGATGTGGTAGACGAGCGTGAGCGCCGGGTGTGTTCCCGCGACGGCCAGGTTATTGGCATCGCACACTATCTGGCGATCGAGGCCGTCGGCAAATGCCTGGTAGCAGGTCGTGGAATCGTAGAAGCGGTCGCACAGGACCACCTTGCCGGCCGCGAGGGCGGGAGCTATGACCTCGTGCACCAACTGAGCGCGCGCCGCCTCGTAGAGCAGCAACTCGCAGGTGTCGCCCATCGCCGTATTGGCGGGGTCGAGCAGCAGAGCGCGGATCTTTTCGCTGATGGCGGTGCCGCCCGGCTCGCGCAGGCTCACAACCTGGTAGCCAGCGAGTTCGAGCGCGCGGGCAAGCAGACGCGCCTGCGTGGACTTGCCGGCACCATCGACGCCCTCGAGCGTGATAAAGCTATGTTGAGCGGGCTCAAAAGCCATGAGCGCAGCCCCTTCCTATAAGGCGCGTAAATGCAGATATATCAACCAAGCCATGATACCCCAGGGGCAGGCGCGCCCCAAATCGGGCCTAGTCATTGGGTAGTCATTGGGGACGCTCTTAAATGACTAGGCGACAGCTAGGGACGTTCCTAAAGTGCCGGCAGAAAAGGAACGTCCCTAGCTGCCGACTTTTTTGAGCGCTGGGTATAATCGTCGTATTGATTTGAAATGTGGCGAAAGGAGTGGCAATGTCTCGGTATTGCGCCTCGTGCGGCAAACTTCTTGCAGATGATGCCAAGTTCTGCACCTCATGCGGTGCACCCGTTGAGCAGACAACCGCAAGCAATGGCCAACCCGCGTTTGAGCAGACCGGCTTCCTCGATACGCCGCAAGCTAAGCCGGACGACCCCCTCGCCTATCGCCCCGACCCCGCCGCCAGCCCCGCAGCGGTCGAAACGACGCAGCGCATACCCGTCGCGGACACCCCGCCCCAACAGCAACCGGCATCTACGTACGCGCCTGATTCACCGCAGGCCCCCGCCGCCAAAAAGAGCAGCACCAAGGCGCTTATCGCCGTTATCGTTGTGCTCGTGGCAATTATCATCGCCTTGGTCATCTTTTTTGTGATCAAGCCTTTCGACAACGCCGCCACGCAAACGACTGCCGAGATTACTAAGCTGCACCATGATGTTGACGATGATGACCTCAAGCCTCTCGACGACCCCAATAGCCTTTTTGACGATGACGACGATGATGACGAGGATGGCAGCCAGGCGACCCTCTCCGAGCAAAACCTCTACCGTCGCCTGAGCGAATACTACGACCTGCTCGAAGATCTCGATAACCAGGTCCGTGCCTGCGCAGAGGCGTTCAATGGCGGTTATCTGGAAGAGGACCGTACCGCCCGTCAAAATCTCGCCGACGTCGCCGAGCGCACGGAAGACACCATCGAGCAGTACTACGATATCGTCGAGGACCTGGACGTCCCCACAAGCTCTAAGAACTACAGCTCGTGGAAGGACATCATTGCTCTGTACGACGACCTGGATCACCGCATCGATGCGATCTGCGATGCCTGGGAGATCAGCTTAAAGTACGCAAAGCCCGCAGACCATAAGAACGAGATCGTGGCGCCGCTGTCGCGCGACAACGTGGCGGGCACCAATGACAATAAGTACCGCCTAGACTTTGAGGAGCGCTATCCCGGCGCCAAACCCGTCGAAGTGAACTAACGCCTTGTCGTTTCCGAGCCGGCAGTTAGGGACGTTCCTAAACTGCCGGCAGAAAAAGGAATGTCCCTAACTGCCGGTCAAAAAACGAGCGAGGATCATGGGACCCTCGCTCGTTTTTTGGGCAATGTTTCGACTGCGCCGTTACTTGTCGGCGGCTGCTTTCTTGGCAGTCGACTTCTTCGCGGTCGTCTTCTTGGCGGCAGTGGCTTTCTTAGCCGTCGTCTTCTTCGCAGTCGAGGTCTTCTTCGCCGCGCTCGCCTTGGTCGTGGTCTTGCGGCCGCGGGCGGGCTTCTTCTCCTTGGTCGGGCAGTCCATGTTCACGCAGATGCGCCACGGGCCGCGCGCGGTGTTGACCACCACGATGGGGGCGCCGCACTCGGGGCAGGTCTCGCCCGTCGCCTCGAGCTTGCCACGCGCCGGCAGCGGATAGCTCACGCCGCAGTCGTCATAGTTGGTGCAGCGGATAAAGCGCTTGCCGCTCTTCTCGCTCTTGTGTGCAATCAGATCACCATGGCGTCCGGCCTCGGCGCACACCTTGCACTCGCCCACCTTAAGGTCGGGCTCGTAGTTGGTGGGGCACGTCGGGTTCACGCAGATCTCGAAAGCCTTCTGGCGGAACGGCTGGCACTTAATGCGCGGCGCACCGCATTCGGGGCACACAGCGGCCTCGCCCTCGAGCGGGCTTACCTTGACGCCGCTCGGCACCGGATAGGTCACGTCGCAGTCGGGCCAGCCCATGCAGCCGATAAAGCTGCCGCGGGTCTTGGCGCTCGTCTTCATAACCAGATCCTTGCCGCACTTGGGGCAGGCGCCCACGCGCGCATCGGCCGTGACGGCGTCGCTGATGGCGTCGCCGAGCTCCTGCGTATGCTTGAGCAGCTCGTCGAGCACGCCGGCCAGCAGCGCGCGCGAGTGCGTCACGACATGCTCTTCGGTGTCCTCGCCGCGCTCGACGCGGGTCATGTCGCCGTCGAGCTCGCTGGTCATATCGGGGCTCGTGATGCGCGGGGCAAACTGCGACAGCGCGTCGATGATGGCGATGCCCAGCTGGCTCGGCTCCACGGGATCGTTTTTGAGGTAGCGCACGGCGTACAGGCGCTCGATGATGCTCGCGCGCGTGGACTTGGTGCCCAGGCCGCGCTTTTCCATCTCCTGCACGAGCTTGCCCTGGCTGTAGCGCGCGGGCGGCTCGGTCTGCTTGGCCTCGAGCTTAATGTCGAACACGTCGACCGTATCGCCCTGCTCCAGCGGCGGCATCTGCTCGTCGCGCTTGAGACCGTACGGGTATGCCTCGCGGAAACCGGGGGTCACGAGCACATCGCCCGAAGCCACGAACGGCTCGCCGTTCACATCGAGCTCGAGCTTGGTGTTCTCGATGGTCGCAGGCCCCATGAGCGTCGCCAGGAAGCGGCGGGCGATGAGGTCGTAGAGCTTGCGCTGGCCGCCATCGAGCGCGGACGGGTCGCCCTCGCCCGTAGGATAGATCGGCGGGTGGTCGGTGGTCTCGACCTTGCCGCGCGTGGGCTTCATGGGACCGGCGAGCACCTTTTTGCACACGGGCGCCAGCGCCGGGTTGATCTTTGCAAGGTCGCTCACCACGGCGCCCAGATCGAGCGTCGCGGGGTACACAGTGTTGTCGACACGCGGGTAGCTGATGAGACCCGCCATGTAGAGGGACTCGGCGATGCGCATGGTGCGCGCAGGCGAGATCCCCTCGGCTGCGGCGGCAGCCTGCAGCGAGGTGGTCGCAAACGGCGTGGGCGGCTGCTGCTTGCGCGAGCGCTTGGTCACCGCGGCGACGGTTGCCGTCGCAACGCCGTCGACATGGCCGTACGCCGTCTCGGCAGCGTCTTTGTCGGTAAAGCGTGCCGTCTTGTGAGCGATCTTAAAGCGGTCATCCTCGGCAGCACCCTGTGCGGCGCCCATGCCGCGGATCTGCCAATAGTCCTCGGGCACAAACGCCATGCGCTCGCGCTCGCGCTCGACCACCAGGGCAAGCGTCGGCGTCTGCACACGGCCGGCAGAGCGCACGTTACCAAAGCCGCCAAACTTGGCGAGCGTCAGGTAGCGCGTGAGCACCGCACCCCAAATGAGGTCGATGTGCTGGCGGCTCTCGCCGGCGTCGGCCAGATTCTGGTCGAGCGAGACGAGATTATCGAAGGCCTGCGTGATCTCGGCCTTGGTAAACGAAGAATACTGGGCGCGGGCAACCGGCAAGTCCGGCGCCACCTCGCGCACCTTGTTAAGGGCGTCCGAACCAATCAGCTCGCCCTCGCGATCGAAGTCCGTGGCGATAATGACGCTGTCAGACTTTTTAGCGAGGTTCTTGAGCGAACGAATGAGTTCCCTCTCGGCCGGTAGCTTAATGACGGGCGCCCAGGTGAGGTAAGGCAGGCTCTCGAGTTTCCAGCCCTTGATTGAGATGCCATCGGCAAGAAACGGCTTGCGCTTGGTGTCGTAGGGCGGACGCGCCAGGCCATCGGGTATGTCGGCCGGCAGCATCTCGCCGTCCTCGGTGACCGAATACCAGCCCAGCTTTTTATCGAACAGCACGCTGTCGCAAAAATCGGGCGCTAGGATGTGACCGGCAAGGCCGATGGTCACGCACTCCTCGCCCTTCCACTCAAAACGGTAGATGGCGGTGTTGTACACCTTGTCCTTTTTGGGCTTGCCCGTGGACAGACGCTCGGCAATCTGACGCGCGGCGTCGTTTTTCTCGGCGATGATGAGCTTCAAAAGAGGCTCCTATCTCGTATCTCTGCGGCTACGCCCGCCCGTATGGCGGCCGACTTACGCCCTTGCTTGCTCAATCTGCCCGATGAGCCAATCGCACCAGGCATCCATGCCCTCGCCCTTGCGCGCGCTCACGGCAAACCGCGGCGCCTGCGGATTGAGGTCATCGAGTGTCTTAGTATACCTATCCATGTCAAAATCGAAAGCCGGGGCCACATCGACCTTGTTGAGCAGCTGCGCGCCGGCGTGCTGAAAGATGCCCGGGTACTTGATGGGCTTGTCGTCGCCCTCGGGCACCGAGAGAATCATGATGGACAGGTTTTCGCCCAGGTCAAAGTCGACTGGGCAGACCAGGTTACCCACGTTTTCGATAAAGATGACGTCGATGTTTTCCAGACCCACGGCCTGGTCGAACGCGTCAACGGCCTCCATGATCATGTTGCCCTCGAGGTGGCACAGGCCGCCCGTGTTGATCTGGATGGCAGGCATGCCGGCTTCCTTCATGGTGATGGCGTCGACGTCCGAGGCGATATCGCCTTCGATGACGGCGCAGCGCAAGCCGGCCTTGTCGCGCAGGCGCTCGTTGGTGCCCAGAATCGTTGTTGTCTTACCCGAGCCGGGGCTCGACAAGACGTTGATCACGTAGGTGTTTGTCTCATTAAATCGCTGACGCAGCTGATCTGCCAGGCGCTCGTTGCGCGACAGAATCGGCGACGCGATATCAATCGTTTTCTCAGCCATACTCGGCACTCCTTACTTTGGCCCCTTTATACCCCATCACCAGATGGCTAGCGGGCTAATCGTCGGGGGTTTCGATTTCGATACTTGCGATGTCGAGCTCGCGGCCGTGCAGCAGACGCACGTTGGCGCCGCCACATTGGGGACAGCGGCAATGGAAGCGATCGTGCTCAAAGACCTCCCCGCAGTCCAGACACTCGCTTTGTGGATGGACTTCCTCCACGGCAAGCTCGCAGCCTCGCGTGAGCGGGTCCTCATCGCGAAATGTCTCCCACGCAAAGTCGAGCGCCTCGCGCACAACTTCGGTCATATCCCCGATACGCAGCGTTACCAAAACGGCGCGCGAGGCCCCCGCCCCACGCGCCGCGCGAATCACTGTATCGAGTATGCCGTTGACAATGCCAACCTCGTGCATACCGATTTACTCCTCGTCGTCCTCATCGTCCGAGAACAGGTCCAGACGGCTCACAAACAAGCCCTCCTTGCCCTCGCGCGCGGTAATGACCACGCGGGCAATGGCGAGCGAAATCTCGTAGAGCGAGAGCAGGGCACCATACATGAGGCCCAGCGTAACGGGCGAGCCGTCGGGCGTAATCACAGCCGAGCCCACAAGCAGGCCCACGTACACGTAGCGCCAGGCGCCGCGGAAGGCCGCGTAGGACACGATGTGGAAGACGGACAGGTAGAAGATGATGAGCGGCAGCTCAAACGCCACGCCAAAGCCGATCATAAAGAGCAGCTCCATGTTGACGTAGTTCTCCAAATCGGGCAGTGCCGTGGCAACGGCCGAGGTCTCGCCGATGAGCCATTCAAAGCCCGCAGGGATGATGATGAAGTAGCAAAAGATTGCGCCCAGGAAGAACAGCACCGTCGAGGCGAGCACCGTGGGCACGACCCACTTGCGCTCGTTGGGGCGAAGCGCCGGCAGGAAAAACGCCAGAATCTGCCAGATGATCATGGGCGTGCACATGACCACGGCCATCTTGATGGCCAGCGAGAAGCGCAGGCCAAAGCCGCCGAGCGTGGTGGTGATGTAGAACTTACCATCCGGCACAAAGGAGCGGATGGGATCTTCCAGGATGTCGAGCACCACGGGCGTGGCGAAATACAGCACGATGGCTGCGGCAAACACCGAGACGACCACGATGGTCAGGCGGCGACGGAGCTCTCCCAGGTGATCGAAGAGCGGCATACGCGCAGGTCCGATAGGCATTACTCATCGCCTCCCTTCGGGGCATCGGCAGCGGCATCGTCCTCGGCCTCGAGCTCGCGGGCAAGCTGGTCGACGACGGCCTTGCGCTTGCGGGGACGACGGGCATAGAGGTCGGCCGTCGTGGGCTCTGCCGGCTCGGGCTCGGGCTCCGGCTCTGCAGCAGGCTCGGGCTCGACGGCGGCATCGGCAGACCCGGCGTCGGGACCCTCGGCTTCAGCCTCCTCGGCAGCACCTTCTCCCTCAGCGGCACTCTCGCTTGCGGCCTTCTCGGCAGCAAGACGGGCGCGACGCTCGGCAAAGGTCTCCTTCTTGGCGGGCGCTGCCGTCTCGGCGGCATCCTCGTCCGCATCGGAATCGTCGTCGGTCGCAGCAGCCTTCTTGGGCTTGACCGGGGCCGACGCGGCCTCGCTCACCGGATCGATAATCTCGGACTGAACAACGGCCGTCATCTTTTCCTGCGTCTCGCGGAACTGACGGATGGCACGGCCGATCGTGCGGCCCATCTGCGGGAGCTTATCCGGGCCAAACAGCAAAAAGCCGAAGACCACGATGATCGCGAGCTCACCCTCTCCAATACCAAACACACATACCTCCAAGGCTCGATGTGAGTCGAGCCCGCACCGCGCCATTCGGCCGGAACTCGTCTATTCATTCGGTCAAGTATAGCGCCCGGACGCCAAAACGTCCGAGCGCATCACAAACATATGCCAAACGGCACGCCCTTTTGGGGGCAAAGATTATGCAGCGGTGATCGAAATCTCCTGGTCGACACCCAACAGCTGAACCACGCGCATCACCGGGGGCTGCACATTGGTGCAGCTAAAGCGCTTACCGTGGTCGACCGCGTGGTGCGCGGCGCCCACGAGCACGCCAATGCCCGTCGAGTCGATGTAGCTCACCTGGGCAAAATCGAGCTCAACGGCCTCGGTGGGCTGCTCGAGCGCCAGGTCGATGGCATTGCGCAGGCTATCGGCGTTAGAGATATCGATCTCGCCGGTTACCTTAATGGTGTAGAGCTCTGGCGTGGGGTTGGTGGAAATACCCAAATCCATGTATACGCTCCTTTACGTATCGAAAGTGCGGATAGTACGGGAAGCCGCGCGTTAGGCGCGCTCGGCACGCGCAAGCTCGGCAGCGACGAGCTTAACGGCCAGCACCAGCACATCGAGCGCGGCCTCCAGGTCCTCGACCGTGGGATAGCTCGGCGCGATGCGGATGTTGGTGTCGCGCGGGTCCTTGCCATAGGGCCAGGTGGCACCGGCCGGCGTGAGCTTAACGCCCAGGTCGGCGCAAAGCGCAGCAACCTTCCGGGCCGAGCCCTCGGGACCATCGAAGCTTACAAAGTAGCCGCCGCGGGGATGCGTCCAGGTGGCGCAACCCGTATCGCCCAGGCCCTCGGTGAGCTTGCGCTCAACGGCCTCAAAGCGCGGGCGCAAAAACTCGGCATGCTTTTTCATGTGCTCCTTGACCGCCTCGATGGTGGGAAGGAAGCGCACGTGGCGCAGTTGGTTGAGCTTATCAGCACTGATGAGGCCGGCCTTCAGGCGCTTGGAGAACTCCGCGATAACCGCGGGGCTCGCACCGATAAAGCCGATACCGGCGCCCGGGAAGGTGATCTTGGACGTCGAGGCAAAGGCCACCACGCGGTCCTCGGTGCCCGCCGCGCGGGCAAGATCGAAGATGTTGGCGAGCTCGTCGGTCTCGTCGTACAGGTCGTGCACGCAGTAGGCGTTATCCCAGAAGATGCGGAAATCGGGCGCGGCCGTGGGCATCTCGACCAGGCGGCGCACAGTGTCCTCGCTAAAGGTGATGCCCGTGGGGTTGGAATACTTGGGCACGCACCAGATACCCTTGATGGAATCGTCGGCGGCAACCAGGCGCTCGATCTCGTCCATGTCGGGGCCGTTGTCGGTCATCGCGACGGGGACGTTCTCGATACCCAGGTCGGCGGTGATGCCAAAGTGGCGGTCGTAGCCGGGAACAGGGCACAGGAACTTGACCTTCTTGCCGTCATGCGCGGCCTCGTAAGCCTCCCAAGGCTCGCTGCCGCACGAGCCGCAGCGCCAGAACATACCGGCGATATCGTGCTCAATCAGCAGGCTCGATGAACCCAGCACGAGCGTCTGCTCGGCGGGGCAGCCCAAGAACCCCCCTGCCAGCTTGCGTGCCGAGGGAATGCCCTCAAAGCAGCCGTAGTTGGAACAATCGACGTTGCCGTCGTGCAGATCGGCATCGGCATTGAGGATATCGAGCATGGGTCGAGAGATGTCCACCTGGGAGGGCGACGGCTTGCCGCGGGCCATATCGAGCGCCAGGCCCTTGGCCTTGACCTCGGCGACCTCGGCTTTGAGCACCTCGATGGCGGCATCGAGTTCGGTGGTTTCCATCTTCTGGTAGATCGTCTGCATGGGTGCGACCTTTCGCGAAGCGGTACGTTGCAGTTCGTCTAAGTATAGACCGCCACCGCCGCAAGGGTATGAAGCCGTGATAGATTAAGTCCATCGCAATAAATTACGAAACGCCGCGCATGCCGGCGTGGGGCGCCCAAGGAGGCACTATGGAGTACGGATCGTTCCAGGCCGAGGAATTCGGCGACCTGCAGCGCCTGGTCGACGGGCTGTTTTATGACCGCCACGCCATCGACCGCCTGGATCTCATCGTGCAGGCCGAGATCTTGGACCTCGCGCCCGACCTTATGGAAATCGTGAACCTTTTGCCGCCCGGCTACTACGACCGCCAATCGCTTTGCGACCAGCTCAACTCGGCCCTTGCCGCCCACGGCTGGGGCGCCGTCTACGGCACCGTGGAATAAGCCTAGTCATTTAAGAACGTCCCCAATGACTAAAACGCCGCTTGTGATGGTGTTCACAGGCGGCGTTTTCAAACTTGTATGTGCTCTTACTCGTCCTTGGGCGCGGGGTGTTTGCAGACCACGCTCATGTAGATCATGCCAAGCACGGCCGCGGTGACCGAACCGGCAAGGATGGCGGCCTTGGCAGCCAGGACCTCGAACTGGGCCGTCGGGAAAGCGAGGCCGCTGATGAGGATCGACATGGTAAAGCCGATGCCACCCAGAATGCCCACACCGGCAATCATGTGCCAGTTGACGTTGCGCGGCAACTGGCAAGCCTTGAGCTTGACCAGGGTAAATGTCATGCCAAAAATACCAATCGGCTTGCCCAGCAGCATGCCAAAGTACACGCCGAGCGTCACCGGGTCGGTGAGCAGTGTGCTCATGTCCACGCCCACCAGGCGAACCTGTGCGTTCACGAACGCAAAGATCGGCAGAATCACAAAGTTGACCGGCGTGGAGATCAGACGCTCCATGCGGATAAGCGGCGGGGTTACGCGGTGCATGACGCGCTCGACCTTGGTGGTCGAGACGGTAAAGTCATGCTGGCCCAGGATGTGTGCCTCGTCGTCGTAGCGGTCATCGAGCAGCGGCAGGCACTCGCCCAACCAATCGGTGAGGCTATCGAGCTTGACGCCGCACTTAGCCGGGATGGTAAAGGCCAAGATAACGCCAGCAAGCGTGGCGTGCACGCCGCTCTTGAACATACAGAACCACAACAGCAGACCCAGTACCGAATACGGGGCAAGGCGGTAATGCTGCGTCTTGTTGAGCCACACGAGCGCGCAGGTCACAAGCGCGGCGGCGCCCAACCAAAACGGATTGGGGCTCTGACCGTAGAAGATGGCGATGGCGGCGATGGAGATGAGGTCGTCGGCGATGGCGAGCGTCGAGAAGAACACGCGCACGCCGTTGGGAACGCGATTGCCCAAAAGCGATAGCACGCCCAGCGCAAAGGCAATATCGGTTGCCATGGGGATGGCCCAACCGTTGCGGGCGCCGGCATGGTTGAAGATCAGGTAGATACAGGCGGGAACGACGACGCCGCCCACGGCCGCCAGCATGGGAAGCATGGCCTGACGCGGATTCTTGAGCTCGCCAACCGTCATCTCGTACTTAAGCTCAATGCCCACCAACAAAAAGAAAATCGCCATGAGGAAGTCGTTGACGAAAAGCTCAACGGTGAGACCGGCCGTAAGGTTTCCCAGACCCACATACAGCGGGGTCTCCAAAAAGTGATGGACGGCCTCGTAGGCATCGGTATTGGCGCAAATGACGGCGGCGATGGCGGCGAAGACCATGACGGCGGCGGAAATCGTGCCGTTCTCGGTGATGCGTTCCCAAATGTCGTGACGTTCAAAGCGCTTGCGCTCACGAACGTTGAACAGCTGCTCAGTTGCTGCCATGGGCGGCTCCTTTCACGGGAAAGCTCCCGTCTTAAAAAAGCACGGCCCGCCCAAGTGGCGGCGCCGCGCTCTAACGTATTACGCTTGCATCTAGCCTACCCTGCACGACAAGCACGCAGGCGTGGCCGAAAAGCGGAACCACAGGTTGAACATTATTTGCTCAACGGCACGGGCACGCCTGTCCAAGAGACGACGCGGCGCCGTGCACAAAAAACGACCGGAGCGCGGGGCGTCCGCGATCCGGTCGTGGCATTTGGTCAAAAGAACCTAGCAGGCGGCCATGATGGGGGCAGCGACCTGCTTCTTACGGGAGAGGACGCCCGGCATCCAGACGCCGTCGTGCTCGTCGGCAATGCCCAGGCCCTTCTGAGCGGCCTCGGTCTCGCCCTCGAGCAGGACCTGCGAGCCCTCCTCCATAATGTCGGTGATGCACAGAACAATGCCGTCGGCACCCTTCTCGGCGGCGTAGGCGCGCATGGCCTCGCGAATCTCGTCAATCATGCCAAGCGCACGGCTCTTGTCGACGGTCTCGTACTGGCCGATGAGCAGCTTCTTGCCGGCGGGCTCGAACATCTTGATGTCGTTGCCGACCATCTCGGCTGCGGTGAAGGAGCCGGACGGACGGGTGAGGAAGACCTCCATGCCAAACTTGACCGGGTCGACGCCCACCTGCTCGCCGAGCTTGGCGGCGACGGCGCGGTCGACATCGGTGGTGGTGGGGCTCTTGAGCATAAGCGTGTCGGTCATCATGGCCGAGAGCAGCAGCTTGGCCTGGACGTCGGAAAGCTCAACGCCGAGCACGCCGGCGAGCTTGGTGACGATGGTGCAGCTGGAGCCCCAGGGCAGGCAGATGTAGTGCAGCGGGCCGGCGGTCTCGAAGTCACCGATGCGGTGATGGTCGACAACGCCAAAGACCGTGGCGTCCTTAAGGCCGGCGACGGACTGGGCGGACTCGTTGTGGTCGGTGAGGACGACGAGCTGACCGGCCTCGACGGACTCGATCACGCGAGGCTCGGCGATGCCGGCGTCGGCGAGCAGCTTGGCGGACTCTGCCGGAAGCTGACCAAGGGCGCAGGCCTCGTAGGTGTTGCCGGCATACTCAACCTGGTTGAGCAGCTGGGACAGGACGACGGCGCTCATGATGGCGTCGTTATCGGGGTTCTGGTGACCAAAGACAAGAACGTTTGCCATGGATATCCTCCACTTGATATGTGTACTTGGACGTAGCTATGGTAGCACGCTGGCGCCGAACCTTATGAGACGCAAGGGCCGCGGCGCAATTTGGGGCGAGCCTGGGGGCGAAGTCTGCCCCCTTGTACCACCGCCCTCCTGCACCGACTATTTACCGGCGGCGCGCAGGGCTACGTAGGCGGCACCGATGATGCCGGCGTCGTTTCCGAGCGAAGCGACCTTAATGGGCGTCTCGCGCGAGGCAGAGAGCGCGTACTGCTTAAAGTGCTCGCGAACCTTGTCGAGATAAACATCGGCCGAAGCGGACGCGCCGCCACCGATCAGGAACATCTCGGGGTCGACCACGTTGGCGATAAGCGCCAGGGCGCGGCCAAGGTAGTCGGCCATGGTGTCGGCTGCGGCCAGCGCGAGCTTGTCGCCCTCGCGGCAGGCCTGGAACACGTCCTTGGAATCGGAGGGGCCGGTGAGCTCGATGGGCTCGACGCCCGCCTTCTTGCACTCGGCAAGGTAGTTGCTCACCACGCCGGTGGCGCTGGAATACTGCTCCAGATGGCCATGGCCGCCACAGCCGCAGGTGCGCTCCTCGGCCGGGTTCAGGCACATGTGGCCAATCTCGCCGCCGGCGCCCACAACGCCCGATACCACGTCGCCGTTAACGATAACGCCGCCGCCCACGCCGGTACCGATGGTGACCATCACCACGTTCTGCACGCCCTTGGCAGAACCGAGCCAGGCCTCGCCCATGGCAGCGGCGTTGGCATCGTTCTCATACTTAACGACCGCATCGGGGCAGTGCTTCTGAATGGCGACCCTCAGCTCGGGCAGGTTAATGGCAATGTTGGCCTTGACCTTGGCATCGCCCGACGCCGGGATGGGACACGGAACGGCCAGGCCAATGCCCGCCACAAAGGCACGCGGAATCTGTGCCTTGGCGACCACCTGGTCGATAGCCTCGGTCACCGCGGCAAAGCCCGCGGCGTCAACGATAGGAAGCGTGGGCACGCTGGCCTTGGCAAGCAGGTTGCCGTCCTCGTCGAACAGGCCCTCCTTAACCGAAGTGCCGCCGACGTCGATGCCGATGTAGTACTGCTTAGGTTCCATGGGAGCCCACCTTTCTCGTTTAAACATTGCCTGTATGGTACCGCTCTCAAGGCAAAAACCTACCAAAAAGGGACAGGTTTGTTTTGGCAGGTTTTATCTGGGGTAACGCAATTGGCTGCCCAACAGGCCGCGCAAGACCATCCCCAAAAATAAAGGCGCCGGGAGGCGGAGGCTCCCGGCGCCCGTCAAAGGGACTATGTTGTCTGTTGGACCGCACGGTCCGTCGCGGCGATAACGCCGACTAGGCCTGAAGTGCCTGCAGCTGCTTGTGAACCTCGATGAGCTCCGTCGCCATGACGCGCATGGTCTCGGTGCCGGCCATCTGGTCCTCGGCATGCAGCAAAATCAACGGGGCCTCGCCGTTACGCTCGCCGTTGGCCTCCTTCTTCAGAAGCCCCATGTGAACATCGTGGCCACCGTTATAGGCCTCGTCGCCCTGCTTGATAAGCTCCTCGGCGGCGTCAAAATCGCCCTCCTTGGCCTTTTGCACGGCATTGATGTACATGCTCTTGGCGGTACCGACGTAGCTGATGATCTCAAAGCAGGTCATCTGCAGTTCGTTCATATCCTCCATGCAGAGCACCTAGCCCATCACGCTGACGCAGTGGTCGATGATGCCGGCAGCGTTCATGCGGCCGTAGTCGACCATGTTGATAACCTCGACCGGGAAGCGGCCGGCGGCCTCCTTCTCAAAATCGCCCTTGGTGTAGCCGATCTGCGGACCAAGCAGCAACATGTCGCACTCGTCCAGGTGATCGTGGGCCTCGTTCATGGGACGAGCCTCGACCTCAATATCCAGACCACGGTTTGCAACCTCGGCCTGCATCTTCTGGACCAGCAGGCTCGTGGACATACCGGCATTGCAGCAGAGCATGATCTTCTTCATGGTTTCCTCCTTATAACTGCGCGGCGCGCAGACGACAACTGGTTTTATTCCTTGCGGCTATTGTGCCCACCCCCTGCATCTTTACACAAGGGAGAGAGCTGCGGGCACCGGCACCGCGTACCGGCGCCCGCAAAGGTGAAAGGGACGAACGTTAGGCGTTCTACTCGGCGAAAGCCTCCTGCTTGGCGATTGCCTTCTCGGAAATCTTCATAAAGGGCAGGTAGACGGCCATGCCAATGACAATCTCGATAGCCTGCCACACGCCGGCGCGCCAGTCAAAGCCCGTAGCGAGCAGGGCATTGATGACGGGAGGCATGGTCCAGGGCACCTGGGCGATGCAGGGGCTGATGATGCCTGCGCAGGTAAGGCCATAGGTGATGCCGATGAACAGATCGGGAAGAAGAACGAACGGGATCATGAGCGGCAGGTTGTACACGATGGGGTAACCGTAGATAACCGGCTCGTTGATGTTGAACAGACCAGGCAGGATAGCCATCTTGGAAACGGTCTCGGAAGCCTTGTTCTTGGAGAACAGGAGCGTGTCGAGCAGGAGCATGAGGGTGCAGCCCGAGCCGCCGATGAGGGCGAAGCTGTTAACGATCTGCATGTTCATGTAGTGATCGGGCTGGATGGTGCCACCGGCGGCAAAGGTAGCCATGTTGTCGACGATGAGCATGGTCAGGATCGGCTCGACGGTAGCGCCAGAGATGGTGGACTGGTGAATACCGACGCAGAACAGCAGGTTAGCAAGGGTGTAGATGAGGATAACAGCCCACGGACCGGCGTTCATGATGCTCTTGAGCGGGTTGGAGATGCACGTGGAGATGATGGTGCACAGATCGGTGCCGGCGCACACGGCGAGCAGGGCTGCGGCAAGAGCGAAGACCGCGAGGTTAAGCAGCATCGGAATCATGACGTTGAAGGAGTTGGAGACCGCGGGAGGCACGCCCTCGCCCAGCTTAACCTTGAGCTTCTCGACGCCAGAAATCTTGATGAAGAGCGAGACGGAAAGCAGGGCGATGATAATAGCCGAGAACAGACCGTTGGTGCCGGTGTTGGCAGTCGAAAGGGCGCCCGTGACCTCGGCGGAGGTGATCTTGTCGGTGAGCAGTGGGCTCGTGGCGGCAAGCGAGGCGGTGATCTGCTGCGGCATCATGATGACGAAGGCAGAGATGGCGACGACCACGCAAGCGAGCGGGTTATCGAAACGCTTGTTCTTGGCGAGGCTGTAGCCAATCAATCCGGCCAAGATAATGGCAGAGACGTTGAGGGTGCCCAGCGTAATTGCCGAGCCCCACGTCTGAAGGTTGGCAAGGCCCGCCGCATCGAGCGGGAACAGAGGGAACACGACGTTGTTAATAAGAACCGCGATACCCGCAAGGATATAGAGCGGCGTGATGGTCGCGAAGGCGTCACGCAGGGAACGCAGGTGAACCTGGTTTCCCACCTTCGCAGAGACCTCGGCAAACTTGTCGAGGAAGCTCTTTCCGTTGTCACTGGCCATGATTGCTCCTAACTTTCAAATCCGGCCTTTTCCTATGCGCACGGTGGTCTGTCGCCCTCTGCCACCAGATGTGCCATGTGTTGCGCGCGGCGGCGCGCGGTCTGGGCGTTCGCCCGGTCGCTAATCAACCACGTGGGTCGTGGCGACCTGTTTGAGCCAGGCCGCCGACTTCTTAAGGCGGCGCTTGTAGCCGTCCATGAGATCGACCTCGACAAAGCCGTAACGATTCTTAAAGGCATTGGCCCAAGACCAGTTATCGATGACGGCCCAGTAGTGATAGCCCCGGCACTTGGCGCCCTCGTCGATGGCCTTGGCCACCCACTCCAGGTGCTGACGTACAAAGTCGACGCGGTAGTCATCCTGGATGGTTCCTTCGGCGTCACGGTTCTTGTATTCGTCCATGATGCCGATGCCGTTCTCGGAAACGAACCACTCAAGATCGGGGTAGTTCTTAGCGCAGTCCATGCCAAAGTCGTAGAGGCCCTGCGGGTAGATCTCCCAGCCGCGGCTCTCGTTCATAACGGCGTCGGGCCATACGTACTCGTCGGCAAAGTGCGGCAGGCCGTACTGGTCGACCTTGCTCGCCGGCGCCTGAACACGCGTGGGGTGGTAGTAGTTGCAGCCGAGCCAGTCGACAACACCCTGCTTGAGGATCTCTTGGTCGCCGGCGCGGAACGGGAGCTTAACGCCGC
Organism: Collinsella sp.; assembly: GCA_036313175.1. Taxonomy (GTDB): domain Bacteria; phylum Actinomycetota; class Coriobacteriia; order Coriobacteriales; family Coriobacteriaceae; genus Collinsella. Next base: position 70,818 of record JAXJMO010000094.1, read on the forward strand.
CCTCGGCCAGGCTGTCGAGCACGTCGGCAGGAAGCTCGCCCTTGGTGATGAGGTCGAGCCACCAGCGGTTGTTGATGCCGCTGGTCATGCGCACGGCCTCGAGGTCCGCCTCGCTGGGGTTCTCCTTGGTGTAGACCGGGGTAAAGCAGTTGATCATGCCGATCTTGGCATCGGCGCGAATAGCGCCCTCGTCATAGGCGCGACGATAGTTGGCCACGGCCAGCGCGTGCGCCAGCGAGATGTGATACTGCACGGTGCGGGCGCGGTTGAAGTCGTGGAGCTGCGGGAACCACACGCCCTCCTGATAGCGCTGCTCGGGCTCGACGATGGGCTCGTTAAAGGTGAACCAGTACTTAATCTCCTGGCCAAACTCGTGGAAGGCGACGTCGGCGTAATGTGCGTAAGCCTCGACAACCTCACGGCTCTCCCAGCCGCCACGGTTAAAGAGGTAGGTGGGCATGTCAAAGTGGTACAAGTTGACAAACGGCTCCAAGCCGGCTTCGCGAGAGGCGCGGAACAACTCGTGATACCACGCGGCACCTTCCTCGTTGAGGTTGCCGTCGGCATCGAGCAGACGGCTCCACTGGATGGAAGTGCGATAGGTATCCAGACCCAAGTCCTTCAAAATGCGAAGGTCTTCCTGGTACTTGGCCATAAAGTCATTGCCGGCGTAAGAGCCAACGCGGTTGTAGAACGAACCCAGATCCTGGATGGACCAGGTGTCCCACAGGTTCTCGAGCTTGCCGCCCTGGTTCCACTGACCCTCAGTCTGCGGGCCGGACATAGCAGCGCCAAAGAAGAAGTCGTTGGGCAGCTGATACTGTGCCATCAAAGTCCTCGCTTTCGTGTTCTAGAGCTTCCGGTTGGAGACGGGTTTGCTTTGGCAGGTTATCCGGCGCGGGCGCGCACCGGCCATACCGATATCCAACCCGCCAAAACAAAACCGTCCCCAAACGGTCGATCCTGTTGTGCGGAAGGATTCCGTTCGTTGCTTAAACTATAGCGCTCTAATTTTAAAAGTAAAGCGTCTTTTTCTTTTTTCTTTCTCGAACTTCTTAGATAAAAGTAATATGGATGCCCTGTTGAGGGTTATACTTACTTTTTGTATTCATATATGTCGGAAAGGAGGTTCCATGATTCCCAAATACGAGGCGATAGCTGCAGATATTCGTCGAAGTATCGAGGATGGCGCTCTTAAACCGGGCGACAAGCTTCCCACCGTCGTTGAGTTCTGTGAGCTCTATAGCGTTTCCAAAATCACCGTCAAACGAGCTATCGAGCAAATCACCGAGGAAGGTCTTATTACCAGCCGGCGCGGATCGGGTACCTACGTTAAGGACACGGCGGGACTTCCCGGCCAAGCGTTTTTCCAGGGCAAAAACGACCGTGCCCAGGGCTTTTCGTATGAGCACCGCGGGGAAAAGGTGACCTCGGTGGTCTACGATTTCTCGATTGTTAATCCACCAGCGGACATCGCAGCCCAGCTGGGAATTGCCGAGGATGACTTTGCCTATCACGTCGTGCGCGTGCGTCAGGCCGATGGGAAGCCCATCGTTATCGAGTACACCTACATGCCCCTCGAGCTGATTCCAGGCCTTAAAAAGAAGGACCTGTACGGATCGGTCTACCATTTCATCCGCGAGCAATGCGGGCTGAAAATTTCGAGCTTCCACCGTACCATTCGCGCCGTGGCAGCAACCGAGGAAGAAGCCAATCGTCTGGACACCAAACCTGGCTCTCCCCTGCTCGAGCTCACCCAGATTGGCTTTTTGGACAGCGGCGCCGCCTTTGAGTATTCGGTCTCGCGCAACGTTGGCGACCGCTTTGAGTTGCACAACGTAACGTTGGCATAGGTTTTTGTAGTCATCCGGGCGCTCGCTTTGAGCTGTTTTGTGCAGCGCCCGCACAACACAATGGGGGTATAAACATGTCCGATTTGATTAAGCTGACGCCGATCTTTCACGAGAAGATCTGGGGCGGCCGCCAGCTCGAAACCGTATTTGGTTACGACATTCCCGATGGTCCCATCGGTGAGTGCTGGGCCATCTCGGCCCACCCCAACGGCGACTGCCAGATCGCTGAGGGCCCGTACGCCGGTCACACGCTGTCATGGCTGTGGGCCGAGCACCGCGAGCTCTTTGGCAACTGTGAAGGCAAGGAGTTCCCGCTGCTCATCAAGATTCTGGACGCCAAGGACGACCTTTCGATCCAGATTCACCCCAACGACGAGTACGCCGCCAAGCACGAGAACGGCAGCTTGGGCAAAACCGAGTGCTGGTATGTGCTGGACTGCGAGCCCGGTGCCACGATCATTGTCGGCCAGCGCGCCAAGGACCGCGTCGAGGCCGCACAGATGATCGAGGAAGGCCGTTGGGACGACATGCTCAACGTGCTGCCGATCCACAAGGGCGACTTTTTCCAGATTGATTCCGGTACCGTGCATGCCATCAAGACCGGCACGCTCATTTTGGAGACGCAGCAGTCGAGCGACGTGACGTATCGTCTGTACGACTACGACCGCCCCGGCACCGACGGCAAGCTGCGCCCACTGCACATTGAGCAGAGCCTCGATTGCATCGACTTTGATGCTCAGGCTCCGACCGACGGCACGGTAACCGCACCCGAGGTCGATGGCGTGACCGAGCTCGAGTCTAACTCCTGCTACACCGTCGATCGCGTGCGCGTCGACGGCAGCAAGACCCTCGACCAGCGCTGGCCCTTCATGTGTCTGTCGGTCATCGACGGCGAAGGCACCGTCTGCGGCGACCCCGTCCACAAGGGAAGCCACCTGCTGGCCCCGAGCACCGTCAGCTCCATCGACCTCGAAGGCAAGATGGAACTGATCATCAGCCACCTGTAGGTCGCACCAACAACCCAAACGCAACAAGGGGCTCTCCCGTCCATGTGCGGGAGAGCCCCTTGCCATATCTATTTATCAGCCCACCCGGCTCTCCAGATCAAAAAGCGAACGAGCAGAGCGACGTTCGCAAGCACCGTTACCCAAGGACCTGGGCGGGCGTATAGGGCAACATCGATCGCGAGTTCCGCACGCAAAGGAGAGCACTTAATGTGCTCTCCGTCTTGCGCAGGACTGCCCGAGCAGGCGATGTTGCCCTATACGCCCGCCCAGGTCCGCCAGGATCACGACAGCTTGACGATCGGAGCAAAGCCCTTCATTAGCTTTTTGGTCTGGCCGGTCTTTTCGAATTGAACCTCGATCATGTCTCCAGCGACCGAGATCACGGTACCCGTGCCAAAGGTCTTATGGCTCACGGTATCGCCCGCGGCAAAGTCCTGCGATGCGCTGGCGCGATCGACCTTGCGCTCCACCGTCGGGGACACCTTGGACGACGGCTTTTTGGCTCGCGGCGCGCCCGAGCCAAAGGTCGAGGCAACACGGCCGGCGTCGGGCGAGACCCCACGATGGCGCTCGGTCCCGTAGCTGCTGCCGCCAAAGAAATCGTCAAAGCTCGATCCACCGCGCGAACCGGAACCGCCGGTCGAGCGCGTATGCGAGCCAAACACCTTGCCGCCATACATATCCGAACCCATGCCCGAGCCAAAGGTGCCGTGACGGTCGCCGCGCTTCTCCCAGCCCGTGCCTTCAAAACCGGCAGAACCGATACCGCTAAACTCGATATCCTCAAACGGAATCTCATTGAGGAAGCGCGAGCGCGGGTTGGCAGAGGTCGAGCCGTAGGTGCGACGCGTGGCCGCATAGGTCAGGAACAGGCGCTTGCGGGCGCGCGTGATGGCGACGTAGGCCAGGCGACGCTCCTCCTCAAGCTTACCCGGGTCATCGCTGCCGCCAAAGTCGTGCACGTGCGGGAAGATGCCCTCCTCCATGCCGGCCACGAACACCGCCGGGAACTCCAGGCCCTTGGCGGAGTGGATGGTCATCATGGTGATGGCATGCGTCTCGCCGGCCAGGGAATCCAAGTCGGAGCGCAGGGCCAGCCACTCCATGAGTGCCGGCAGCGCCTTACAGGTGAGCGGACCGTAGGTGCGCTCAATCTCGTCGGCATGCACGGCACCCGCCGGCATCTCCGTCGGCGCGGCATACGCGTTGCCCGCGATGGCAGCAGCCAGGGCATCCTGCGGAGACAGCGCCGGAGCAGCCAGACTATCGAGCGGATTGGAGCCCGCGGCATCGCGCGCGCCGACGAGTGCCTCAAACGAGGATGCCGGGGCAGATGGCCCCGGTTCGGGCGCAGGCGCGCTCACCACGACGGGCTCGGGCTCGGCGCCGGCAGGCACGTCGGCAACACCGGCTGCGCGCAGCTCTTCCAAGCTCTCGAGCGTACCCTCGATGTCCTCGTGCGTCTCCTCAAATTCGGCAGCGACGCCCAGGAATTCCTGGATGTTCTCGGCGCGGCTCTCGGACTCCATGGTGCCCTCGGCGCGGAAAGCCTGCAGTAGGCCCGTCTTATCGACAATCATCTCGACAACGTCCTTGAGCTCGCCGTCCATGCGGCGACCCTCGCGCACCAGCGACACAAAGCTCGACAGGCCGTTGCGCACCTTGGCGCTAAACATGCCGGTTTCGGCACACGCGATCTCGCAAGCCTGGAAGAACGAGCAGCGGTTGTCGCGCGCCAGCTGCTCGATCTTTTGGATCGAGGTGGAACCGATGCCGCGGCGCGGTGTGTTGATGACGCGCTTGACGCTCATCTCGTCGGCCGGGTTCACGATCATCTTAAGGTAGGCCATGACGTCGCGGATCTCGGCACGGTCGAAGAATCGCGTGCCGCCCACGATCTTGTAGGGCACGCCCGCGCGCAGGAACATATCTTCGAGGATACGCGACTGGGCGTTGGTGCGATAGAACACGGCGATGTCGTCGTAGCTCGTGCCTTTGGCATGCAGCTTCTCGATCTCGCCGGCAATCCAGCGGCCCTCGTCGCGCTCGTCGCTCGCCTGGAAGGCCTGGATCTTCTCGCCATCGCCCTCGGCCGTAAACAGGCGCTTGTCCTTGCGCTGCGAGTTGTGGCGCACCACGGCGTTGGCGGCGCTCAGGATGTGACCCGTAGAGCGATAGTTCTGCTCCAGCTTGACGGTCTTGCAGTTTTTAAAGTCCTTCTCAAAGTCCAGGATGTTGGTGATGTCGGCGCCACGCCAGCTGTAAATGGACTGGTCATCGTCGCCCACGACCATGAGGTTTTGGTACTTAGCGGCCAGCAGGTTGGCGATTTCGTACTGGACGTGGTTGGTGTCCTGATACTCGTCGACGCTAATGTAGCGGAAGCGCTCTTGGTACTTATCGAGCACCTCGGGACGGGTGCGCAGCAGCTCGAGCGCGCGCACGAGCAGGTCGTCAAAGTCCATCGCATTGGCGGCGCGCAGGCGGCGCTCCAGCTCTAGGTAGACCTGCGCGGCCTTTTTGTCGTTGGGGCTATCGGCGCTCTTGAGCATGTCCTCGGGGCCGATCATGGCGTTTTTGGCCGAGCTAATCTTGCTGCGGATCATGTTGATGGGGAACTGCTTTTGCTCGATGCCGAGCGCCTGCATAATGTCGCGCACCATGCGCTTTGAGTCATCGTCATCGTAGATGGTGAACTGGCCGGTGTAGCCCAACAGGTCGGCGTCCTCGCGCAGCATGCGCACGCACATAGCATGGAAGGTGCACACCCACATGCCACGGGTGCCGCTGGGAATGAGTGCCGCCAGACGCTCGCGCATCTCTGCCGCGGCCTTGTTGGTAAACGTAATGGCAAGAACCTGCCAAGGCTTAACACCCAGGTCGCCGAGCATATGTGCGATGCGGAAGGTCAAGACGCGGGTCTTGCCCGAGCCGGCGCCGGCGAGCACCAGCAACGGGCCCTCGGTGGACAGGACCGCCTCGCGCTGGGCGGGATTAAGGCTGTCGATGTCGACGAGCGGTTTGGCGGGCTTGGGCGCCGGCGCGGGAGCGTCGTAGATGTCGAGCGGAACGAGCTCGGGCTCCGGCGCAGCGGGGGCGGTGTATGCATCGAGCGGCACGGGTTCCGGCGCGGGCGGTACGGGTACCGCGGCGTTCTTTTCCCAGGGCAGGGGCTGGGTCATGGGCGACTCCTCATCTGACGGACGGCGCGCCTGCGGGCGGCGCCATAGTTTGAGCCGTACCAGTATACCGAGCCGCGCGGACACCGACGCAAATCACACCACGACTCCGTGCGCCACCGTCAGGCCCGCCCCAGCGGATTTGGTGCATTGGGGGGCCACCGATGTCATGGCAGCAGCGAGCGGCGGCCAGAGCGAACAAATTGGCATGAAAAGGGGGCGGCATAGACCTTTTGGTCATGCCACCCCCTTTGAATGACAAGTTGTCGCTCTGGTCGCCGCGCAGCGTCAACCAAGTTACAGGCCGAGCATAGGCTCCAGGACAAAGAAGTACGCGAGCACCACGATGCCCAGGATGATGCGGTAGACGCCGAAGCACTTGAAGTCGTGACGGCGCACGAAGCCCATAAGCCACTTGATGGCAATGAGCGACACCACAAAGGCGACGACGCAGCCCACGCCCAGGATGGCGATTTCGTTGGTGCCGAACGTGCCGCCCTTGATGAAGTACTTGACCAGCTTGAGCGCACTCGCGCCAAACATGACAGGGATGGCCAGGAAGAACGTGAACTTGGACGCCACCGAACGCGTGCAGCCCAAAAGCAGGCCACCGATGATGGTAGAACCGGAACGAGACGTACCAGGCACCAGCGAAAGCACCTGGAAGCAGCCGATACCCAGCGCAGTCTTCCAGCTCAGGTCCTCGAGCGTGGCGATGGAGCCAAAGTCCAGATTCTCGTCATCGTCCTCATCCTCAGCGGTAGCCGCGGCGGGCGCCGCAAAGTGCGCACCGGCGGGACGTCCGCCCGCCACCACAGCACGCGAACCAAACGAACCGGCAACGGCCATTTCCTCGCGTTTGCTCGCGCGCCAGTTCTCAATCACGATAAACAGTACGCCGTACACAATGAGCGCCAGCGCCACGACGGGAGCATTGTAGAAATGCTCCTCCATCCAGTCGTTGAGCGGCAGACCGATCGCCGCGGCGGGAATGCAGCCGAGCACAATCTTGCCCCACAGCACCCAGGTGTCGCGACGGCCCTCCTTGCCCTTGCTGGGAGAAAACGGGTTAAGGTCGTAGAAGAACAGGACGCAGACGGCCAAAATGGCGCCAAGCTGAATCACGACCAGGAACATATTCCAGAACGTCTCGCTCACGTTCATCTTGACGAACTCGTCCACCAAGATCATGTGACCGGTCGACGAAACAGGCAGCCATTCGGTGATGCCCTCGACCAGGCCCATGAAGGCAGATTTTAGAAGCTCGATGATATCCAAAGGGACCCCCTCGTTAGACACCCGCCGATATTGTTCTGCGGACGGTGCGGGCGATGTCCCATTATCAACCGTTGGCGACGCGCCTGCGCCTACCCTTACCAAAAAACTCGCCCGTTCACAGAATTGCGAGCGGTCAAACCGAAATCCTTGGGTATAACTGCAACAAGATAAAGTGTCCGGCGGCCAACGCGCCCGCGCCCGCCCGACGCACGAGCCCCGCGCCCGTGCGATAGACCAAGGAGGAAACCATGAACGAGGGCTATACCAAGGTATTTGTTTCACTCGACGGTACTGAGCAGCAGGATTTTGTGCTCGCACGCGCCATCAAGGTCGCCGCGAACAACGGCGCTAAGCTGATCATCGGCCACGTTATCGACTCCACCGCGCTCGAGAGCGCCGGTTCCTATCCGGTCGACCTGGTCAACGGCTTGGAGGAGGCCTTTAACAACTCCATCGCCAAGCAGCTCGAGGAGGCCAAGGCCAATCCCGACATTCCCGAGGTCGAGGTCATGATTCGCACCGGCCGCATTCGTGAGACGCTCAAGGATGAGATGCTCGACGTGGTCAAGCCCGATCTGGTGCTCTGCGGCGCCCGCGGCCTGTCCTCAATTAAGTACGCGCTCCTGGGCTCGATTTCGACGTTCCTGCTGCGCAATACGGACTGCGACATTCTGGTCGTGAAGTAGGTTCCTTCCCGTCGGTGCAAGGCCTGCGGGGTTATCACGCCGACGTCCTCGCCGCTTCGCGGCTGCGGGATGTCGGCTTAGATAACCCCTCCCGGCCTTGCGCCTTCGTCACCGTACTTCAGCGAGTTAACTGATAAAAGATGGCGTACCGCCCCGTTTGGGGCGGCACGTTTTTGTTTGGGCGGACGTCTGCCGCGTGCGTTACTCGAAATATTGGAACTTGTTGGTTGAGAAGGCGAACGTGACGACGAAGCCTTCGCCGGGCTCGGACGATGCGGTGACGTCGATGCCCATCTTGGAGCACAGACGTGCCACCAGGTAGAGGCCGATGCCCGTTGCGCGCTTGGTGGTGCGGCCGTTGTCGCCGGTAAAGCCCTTCTCGAACACACGGGGCAGGTCGGCCGCGCTCACGCCGCAGCCGTTGTCCGCGACGGTGAGCTCGATGCGCTCGCTTGCCAGGCCCTCGTCCAGCAACGCGCCCGAAAACGTGATCTTCGCACCATCCTCACGTGCGTATTTAATACTGTTCTGAATGAGCTGGCCCAGAATAAACTCGAGCCACTTCTCGTCGGTAAAGACCTCAAAGTCGAGGTTCTCGCACACCGGCGCCACGTGCGCCGCGATAAGCTCACGCGCATTGGCCTTGATTGCGCCCGTCACCAAGGTCTTGAGATCCCAGCGGCGAATCAGGTAGTCACGCTCCACGACTTCCGAGCGCGCATAGTACAGCGCCTGGTCGATATAGCGCTCCACGCGAGCCAGCTCACGGCCCAGGTCATCCACACGTGACAGGTCGTCTTCGCTGCCATCCAGGTTTTCCAAAATTAAATGGGCCGCCGCCAGGGGCAGCTTGGCCTCATGGACCCAGCTCTCGATATAGTCGCGATAGTCATCGGTCTGACGCCGGCCTTCGGCAACCTCGTCGCAGGCAGCCTTGCCCACCCGGCGCAAGACCTCGTACTCAAGCTCGCCCTCGGCATAGGTCGGGCATTGCACCATCTCCTGCACCCATGCGGGACTCTCGAGCTCCTCTGCCGCGCGCTCCAGCTGGCGCAGAAAACGACGGCGACGCGCGTACTCGATCACGATGCCGAGCATACCGAAGATAAAGGACACGCCAACCGCCACGACCACGATAGAAACGGGTGCGCCGGCGACCGTCAGCACAAAGCAGCTCAGCAGCACGCCGCACGTCCACACGGCGACGGGAAGCAGCGCATCTTTAAAGAACTTGGCAAACGACATAGCCGGCCCCTAGACCGAATAGCCTTGGCCGCGGTGCGTCGTCAAATACCCCTTGATGCCGATTTTTTCGAGCGTGGTGCGCAGGCGGTTGATGTTAACGGTAAGCGTGTTGTCGTCTACGAAGGCGTCGGAGTCCCACAGGTCCTGCATGATGGCCGAGCGCGAAACGATCTTGCCCGCGCGGCTCAGAAGCAGCGAGAGGATACGCAGTTCATTTTTGGTGAGCTCGGTGCTAGTGCCGGTTGCCGTATTGGTGACCATGGAGCGGGCGAGGTCGAGCTCCAGTCCCTTGTGGACGAGCGTACTGCGCTCGCCTGACGCCGCGGTGCGACGCAGCAAGGCATTGATGCGCGCCACGAGCACACGGGCGCTGTAGGGCTTGGGAACAAAGTCGTCCGCGCCGAGCGTCATGGCCATGACCTCGTCGATCTCGGTCGCGCGCGACGTGAGGACGATGATGGGAACCTCGGATTCGCGGCGAACCTCGTGGCAGATATGCTGGCCGTCCTTGACGGGAAGCGTGAGGTCGAGCAGCACCAGGTCGGGCGCGGCGGCGAGAATATCGCGCGAGACATGCTCAAACGATTCGCAGGCCTCAACCTCAAAACCGGCACGGGCAAGAATATCGGCAAGCTCACGACGAATGGGCTCGTCGTCCTCAACGACATAGATCAGCGCCATGGATTCCGCTCCCCTCTTGGTTGTCTTGCCACCATTATGGCTGCGGAGCCGCAGGTACGTGCCACGCACGTCGCCAAGGTGACAGAACTGTTCGCGAGCGGGGGCGTTTTGTCCGCCTCGCACTCGCAGCGATGGCGGGGACCAAAATGATTTTTTAATCCCCGTCTCAGAACAATCATTTAGCGACGGGCGCGGAGCTTTTCGTAGCCTTCGGCGAAGAAGGCGACCGTAGCGGCGTCGGCCTCGGCGGCGTCCGTCTCGGTTGCGGGGACCACACCGTGCTCGTCGCTCACCAGGAACAAGGCGCCCTTGAGCTGTGCGGGAATATCTACGCGCGCGACCGGGATGCCCTTGGTCTGGGCCAGCTGCTCAATGAGCGTCGCCGTGCCGCACAGGCACTCGTCCGCTGGCGCCACAAAGGCAAGCTCGCCGTTATCGACGGCGGCGAGCAGCTCGGGCGCCACGCCGGTCTCGTCGGCCTCGGAGCGGGCCTCGGCGGAGCGGGCACGCAGCGCCTTGGCCGACGTATCGGCGAGCGGCTCGTACTCCCCCACCGTCATGGCGGCGTTGCCGTTAACGTCGATCACCAGCATGAGCACGCCGTCGCGTGCGGTGTAATCGCCCTCGGCAAGCGACCACTCAACGTGCTGTTTGGCCCAGCTGAGCATGTTATGGGTAAGCGGCTCGCCCTGCACCAGGCGCTCGGACAGCGCACGAATGTGGCGGTTGAGCATGGGCACCTTTTTATTGGACATGCGCCAGCGGCAGATAAGCGCGGGCTTGTCGAGCGTGAACTTCTCGACCGCCTCCTGATTGGCGCAAAATTCCTCGTACGCACGCTGATCCTCGGCATTGCCAAACAGCTCGGCATCATCAATCTGGGGCATGGTCATACCTTTCGTGTTAGTCATTCCGTCCTCTTATACCAAAAAGACGGCCCTCCAAACGGAGCAGCCGTCTTTTGCGGAGATTATTTTGACGATATGGTCAGGCGACCGATCAGCTTAATGGGATAGAACAACATCCCATTAAGGGTTTTCCAAGTGCCCGAGATTGCCCCGAAAGAGGAGCGCCGCGTACTAAATGTACGCAAGCGACGGTTTGAGGGGCAAGGTCGGGTGCTTGGGAAAGCCTCTAGTGCCTAAAATGCCTGGCACCCGTGAAGACCATCGCAATACCATGCTCGTTGCAGGCCTGGATGCTCTCGTCGTCGCGCTTGGAGCCGCCGGGCTGGATGATGCAGGTCACGCCGTGTGCAGCAAGCACGTCGACGTTGTCGCGGAACGGGAAGAACGCGTCGCTTGCACAGGCAAAGCTGCCCTTCTCCACGCCCTCGCGCTCGCAGAAGTCCTCGGCGCGCTCGCAGGCAAGCAGCGCAGAGTCAACGCGGTTAGGCTGACCCGGGCCCATGCCAATGCCAGCCTTGCCCTTGGAAACCAAGATGGCGTTGGACTTAACGCCCTTGCAGACCTTCCAGGCAAACTCAAGCTCGGCCATCTCGGCGTCGGTGGGCTTGCGGTCGGTGGGGAACGTAAAGGTCGCGGGATCCTCGGTCACGTGGTCGACTTCCTGCACCAGCATGCCGCCGTCGATGGAGCGCAGCTCCACCTGGGCGCCGTGGTCCACGCCGCCGGTGGCCAGCACGCGCAGGTTGGGGCGCTTGGCCATGCGCTCGAGCGCCTCGGCAGTGTAGCTCGGGGCGATGATGACCTCGACGAACTGCTTGTTCTGATCGGCAAAGTGCTCAACCAGCTCATAGGGAACCTCGCGGTTGCAGGCGATGATGCCGCCAAAGGCACTCTTGGGATCGCAGGCAAAAGCGCGGTCGTAGGCAGCCGTGATGTCCTCGGCAACGGCGGAACCGCAGGGGTTCTGGTGCTTGAGAATCACGCAGGCCGGCTCGTCGAACTCGCGGACCAGGTTCCAAGCGGCATCGGCATCCAGATAGTTGTTGTAGCTGAGCGGCTTGCCCTGGATCTGCTCGGAGCCAACGAGCGGGAACTGCGAGCTCGCGGTGTTCTCGCAGCCCTCGGCAAAGCGGTAGACCGTAGCCTTCTGCTGAGGATTCTCGCCATAGCGCAGGTCGTCGACCTTCTCCAACGAAATCTCGAGCTTGGCAGAGGTGTCCGCCACGTCGCTTGCCTGGGCGGCAAGCCAACGGGAGATAGCCGTGTCGTAGGCGGCGGTGGTCTGGTAGACCTTCACCTGCAGGCGACGACGGGTGGAAAGCGTGGTGCAGCCACCGGTCTCGTGCATCTCGGCCAGGACGGTATCATAGTCGGCCGGGTCGGAAATGACGGTAACGCTCGCGGCGTTCTTGGCGGCAGAGCGCAGCATGGAGGGGCCACCGATGTCGATGTGCTCGATGGCATCCGCGAAGGTGACCTCGGGGTTGGCGACGGTCTTCTCGAACTCGTACAGGTTGACGACGACCAGGTCGATCAGCTTAATGCCGTGCTGAGCGGCCTCCTGCATGTGCTGCTCGGAATCGCGGCGGGCCAGCAGCGCGCCGTGAACCTTGGGGTGCAGGGTCTTAACGCGGCCGTCCATCATCTCGGGGTAGCCCGTGAACTCCTCGATGGGGGTTACGGGAACGCCCGCGTCCTCGATGGCACGAGCCGTGCCGCCCGTAGAGATGATCTCGACGCCAAAGTCATCGACCAGCGTCCGTGCGAAATCGACGACGCCCGTCTTATCGGTAACCGAGATCAACGCGCGTGCGATCTTCACATCAGATCCCATGCAGTCCTCCTGTCTGGTACGCCGCCGTGCTCTGTGAGTCGGTGATACGTCGATCTGCAGCGCTCGCGCAGCGGCAATGAAAATACTGATTCAATGTAGCGCATCGAGCGCATCGATGCACCCCGCAACGGGCGCATGTGCAGAAAAAGTTTGCACGCGGAGGGGATGGGCACAGCACCGGGCACGGTGAGTTCATGGAACACAGGGGCACCATAATTTGATGCCAATGGCGTGGTAGAACTGTGCTCGATATGCATCCGCAAAAGAAAGAGGCACTATGGTCTCGCGGGTTCTTTACCGACCGTTTGATACCGAAGACTTCGACGCCATCGCGCTGATTCTGCAGCAACTTTGGCATAACAATTCGGATAACGATGAGTACAACCGCCTTGAAGCCGCATGCGACCTCGCCTATTGCCTTTCGTCATCGACGTTTTCGCAGGTTGCCGTAATCGACGGTCAGGCGCGTGGCATTTCGCTCGCGCGTGCGGGACAGAGCTCCGGCGCCACCGTTAAGGAACATTGGATGGATACCGAACGCGCGCTGCTATCGCAGATGCGTGAGCTGGAGCCTGATGCCTGCGCCGAGTATCTCTCGTTTGTGCGTGCAACCATCCGAACCAACAACCGCCTGCTCGAGAGCAGCCCGTTGCCGCACGACAACGAAGTCACGCTGCTCGCCGTCGATCCCGATGTCCACGGCCTGGGTGTAGGCTCAGTGTTGCTCGATGCCGCGGTCTCGTACCTGTCCTCGCGCGGGGCGACAAGGGCGCACCTGTACACCGACTCCAACTGCTCGTGGAAGTTCTACGAGTTGCACGGCTTTAAGCGCACGGCCACGCACCGCGCCAACCGCGAAGAGCGTCGTCACGACATGCCGCGCGAAAGCTTTCTCTACGAACTCGACCTAACAGCCTAGCCCAAGCAGCCACACCTAGTCATTTAAGTCTGTCCCCAATGAGTAGCCTTGGTGATCTGCAAATAGCCTTGGTCAAAATACATCAAATATGAGTACTGTTACCTTTTTAGTAGCAGCGATTCAGGGCATTTTTGATGCTTATAGGCATGACGACCAGCTGCACGAGCTGACGTAACTCCCCAAATGTTCAATAAAATGGGCTCCTAACGAGAAGTACTCTCATTAGGAGCCCATTATTATGTGCAAACATATGTGACCAACGCAGCAACAGTACTCATATTTGGCATTTTTTGTCCACTGCCCCTTGCGCGAAGGTCCTCAGCGGAAAGTTTGACCCGTTTCGATGCACAAAAATGGGATGAATCTTCCCTGGCAACCGCCCAGAAAGATCCACCCCAAAGCAAGCGCTCGCTAGAACGTTCCGCCGCCGCCTCCGCCGACGCCGCCACCGCCGCCACCGGAAAAGCCGCCGCCGCTGCCGCCGCTCGAGCTATCGGAACTCGAAGCCAGCTCGCGGATGGTCTCGTGGTACACATCGTTGAACGAATCGAGCGGGGACTCGTTGCCGTAGTGATGGTAATACCACCAGTAGCAGGGGTAGTTGTCGTAGAAATCGTCGCTGTTGCGCAGGTCCGCAGGCACGGCCTCGGCCAGCTGTCGCAGCACTTCTTTCGAAACGCCCAGGGCAACGCCCATCACCAGCAGTTTGTTCCACAAGATCAGGTCGCTGGGAATGGCCTCCTTCAGGCGCGTAAAGTCCTCAAGCCAATGCTTGAGCGCCTTGCAGCGAGCCGCCACCTCGGCGCCCTCCGGCGTGTAGCGGCGGAAGGTGCAGCTCAGGACAAAGCCCACGATCGTGACGGGGATCGAGATCATAGCGGCACCGACGTTGGCGTCCGCAAAGTCGGTATAGATCAGAGAGCCCAGAATGCCAAAGACGATGATGATGCCGAGAACCAAGCCGGCAACCAGGGCGATGGTGCCGTCCGAGGCGATAAGCTCGCGCGTCTCCAGCTTGCCCTTAACCGTGCTTTGATAGTCCTCGAGCTTGTCGCCAACAGATTCAGTACGCTCGCTGGCATACTCCTCCAGCTCGCTAAACGTGCGCGAACGGACGCCGTCTTTATCGGGCTTAACGCCGGCGAAGAAGACCTTGAGCACATCGCGATCGATGCCGTCCTTCTTGGCAGCCTTCCAGGCCTCGTCGGTCACTGTGATGCGATACGTCTGCTCCTCTTTTTCGCGACGGAGCAGACCCTTCTTCTTGGTCTCGGTCGCTTCTTCCAGCTTGATCACGCGGTCGTCGGTGAGCTTCATAAGCGTGGCGATATATGCCTGATCGGGCACGTCGTTCCAGCTCATGAGAGCTGCAAGCACCGCGGGATGGTCGGCCGAGGGCACATCGCGGAAGTACTCGTCCTGGAAGAGCGGCTTGGGCTTGGGCCTGCGCAGCTTAAGCATCACGATCACACCGGTATAGGCAGCCGCCACGACAACACACACCACGGCAATCGCGCCGGCAACCGCACGCGCGTGCTCACGGCGAGCGTTGGCCTCGTCGGCCCATTCCTTCTCTTCGCTCAGAATCGTCGACATGCGCTTTTCGCCCGAGACGGCAAGCTGCGGCACCCAGTCGCTGGGGAAGGCGATGCGTGCCTCGGCGAATTCGCCCTCATGCACGCAGGGAATGGTATAGGTGACCATGGGCTCGTCCGCATCGAGTGACACGTCGCCCGTCAGCGGGCCGTGGCCCCATGCGCGGAAATTATCGCCCTTGACGGCAGCCGTCCCGGCAGCGGCATTTGCAAAGTAGACTTCCATCTCGACGTCATCGGAGTCCGCCGACCAGCCGTCGCCGACGAATTTCCAGTAAAGCTCGGCGGTATCGGCCCAGTTCATAACCGCACCGGTCATGGAATAACTCACGTAGTAGATTGCGCTGTCGCCGCTCTCGTGGGGGCTGAACACCTTAATCTTTACGCCGTCGTCGGACTGTTCCACCGTGTAAACGCCGTCGTCGCCTTTGTTTGCGCTGTCGACCTTGTTAAACGCAGTGTCGTCTTCCTCGACGCTCAGCACATTGACGACCACCGAGCCGCCTTGCTGGTTAGAGCCTGTATCGATATCCCAAAACACGCCGTTGATGTCGTCGTCGAAATCAAACTGGCGTCCCTCGACAACGGTCAGCGATCCATCGGCCTCGACCGTGGCACTGATATAGGTCTGGGTCATGGAGTAGCCGTCGGCGTGCGCGGCGACAGGCAGCAGCAACAACGCAAGCGCGACGAGCACGCAGACGGAAGCGAATCGCGCAAACAGGTGGCGCTGCCGGCTGACTTTGGCGGCGAGGGTGTTCATAGGCACATCCTTTGTCTGTAAAACCAACAGCGCCATTGTCCCACGTTTTCGGGTACGCATGACGAACATCTAGGCGACCGGAGCGCCAAACGGGATGAAAGTCACACCCGCACCCCAACAGCCAGTCATTGGGGACGTTCTTAAATGACCAGTCATTAGGGACACCCTTGGCATGGCCTGCGCCAGCAATAGATACCACTTCACAGCTCTGTCACAGGTGTAGCGGCTTTGTGTGGGTGCGGCACGCGCTGATTGAGCCGCCAGCCGAGGGGCATAAAGCAGTTGAGCGAAAACGGTTTGCCCCTTTGCCGTTCGCTCGAGGATTATGTCCCCCTTTTCCGCGGAAACCCCGGCAGTTGCGAAGAGCTGCCGGGGTTTCTGTCGTTTGTGAGGCTAAGTCGGTACGCAGCGATCGAGACCTTGAGCCGCAAACCCACCGTGCGCAATGCGCACCGCCGCCAACTTGTGAGCGCAGCAACGCCTTCCCTGCCAAGCCCCGCGCTATACTCGTCCGCATGGATATCAACGCACGCAACATAGCAACACACGCCGCGGACGCACCAGCAACGCCACCCGCCCCCGTCCCCACCCCCGTCGTGGGCCGCTTTGCCCCGTCGCCCTCGGGCCGCATGCACTTGGGCAACGTGTTCAGCTGCCTGTGCTCGTGGCTTTCGGCCCGCAGCCAAGGCGGCAGCATCGTGCTGCGCATCGAGGACCTGGACGATCGCTGCAAGCGCCCGGAACTTGCCACTCAATTGATTGACGACCTGGCCTGGCTGGGACTGGAGTGGGACGAAGGCCCCTACTACCAGCACGATCGCTTGGATCTGTACGAGGACGCCCTGCGTCAGCTGCAAGACGCCGGCCTCACCTATCCCTGTTTTTGCACGCGTGCCGAACTCCACGCCGCGAGCGCGCCGCACGCGAGCGACGGCACGCCCATCTACCGCGGCGCCTGCCGAGACCTTTCTGCCGAGGAGGTTGCCCGCCGCAGCGCTCTGCGCGCTCCGGCCACGCGCCTGCGCGTACCCGCCGTCGACGACCTCGCAAACGATGTGATCGAATTCGTGGACCGCACGTATGGAGCCCAATGCGAAGCACTCGCCACCGAATGCGGCGACTTTTTGGTGCGCCGCAGCGACGGCGTTTTTGCCTACCAGCTAGCCGTGGTGGTCGACGACGCTGCCATGGGCGTCACCGAGGTCGTGCGCGGATGCGATCTGCTGGGCTCCACGCCGCGCCAAATCTACCTGCAGCATTTGCTGGAACTTCCCACGCCGCACTACGCGCACATTCCGCTGCTCATGTCGCCGGATGGCCGCCGCCTTTCCAAGCGCGACCGCGACCTGGACCTGGGCGAGCTCCGCACCCGCTTTGGCGCGCCCGAGGCACTACTGGGCTGGCTCGCCGGGCAAACAGGCATCGCGCCGGACGCCACACCGCGCTCTGCCGAGCAGCTGGTCGAGCACTTTAGCTGGGATGTTATCCGCACGCATCGGGAAAACATCACTGTAACGGTCGAGTAGCCAGCCACCCCGCCCCTACGCGACATCCCAGGGCTGGAGTTCGTCGCCCAGGCGGACAATACAGTCGTAGAGCACGGTGTGGCACTCGGCTGGGTTGGCGTCACGATGAAAATGCCCGTAGTACCAGCGCTTGTAGTCCAGGTGGTCCTCCAGCTCGTCGAAAAACGTGGTGAGTCGATCGACATCGGGATAATTCCAGCCAGGTGCCGGGTAAAGCGTGGGCGAAAGCATGCGCGTAGAGCAGGTGTGAGTGATCACGTAGTCGACCGTCCAGCCCACGCTGTCGAGCTTTGCCCGCGCCTCCTCAAAGTTGCGCTCGTCCGGCAGCTCTTGCGGCCACCAGCTGGAATACGGAATGCGGTATTCCTTGTCCACGCTCGTGGCGCCGCCCATGGTAAAGACCGTTGAGCCGTCGAGCTCAAAAACCTCGCCGCGCGTCAGGCGCCGTATGGGCGAGGTATCCGACAGGCGCTGCGTCAGCCCACCGTGCCACAACTCCATGGGGCGTTCCGCCCAGTGATCGAAACGCTCGTGGTTGCCGTCGACAAACAGCACGGTGTAGGGGCGCGACTCCAGCCAAGCAATATCGGCACATTCCTCGGTAGAAAAGTCCCAGGGAAAGCCAAAGTCGCCCGCGATGATGAGATAGTCGTCGCTCGCCAGGCTATCCCCAAGCTCCCAATCGCGGAGCTTTTGCATGTCAGCGCCGCCATGAATATCGCCTGTTACATAGACCGTCATCGGATTATCACTTCCCTGTAAGTCGCTAGCCCACATTCTGCACGATCACTAAGCCAACCGTTCCAGCCCTTCCATCCCTTAGGGCTTACCCTTCGTTCTTCCATCCAAACGGGTCAAGCACCCAAAAAACCAGATCGAGCACGCCGCCGGTCATCATGGCGCCGGCAAGGGCCATGCAAACGTGCAGAGAACTGGCACTTCGGAGCACGTCGAATGGCCCCAGAACAGCCAGCAGCGCGACCGCTGCGCCG
The DNA here is from genome assembly GCA_036313175.1 of Collinsella sp. Taxonomy (GTDB): domain Bacteria; phylum Actinomycetota; class Coriobacteriia; order Coriobacteriales; family Coriobacteriaceae; genus Collinsella. Next base: position 89,284 of record JAXJMO010000094.1, read on the forward strand.
GCAAGGCACAACGCGAGGCACGGCCCCGCGTCCTTGACGCACTTCTTTGCGAGATGCTTGGTGTTATCGCTCATTGGTATCGAACTCCTTAGAGGGTCGTTGTTTGGGTACATGCCGCCGCGGCAGAGCAGGGCGGCAGGGTAAGTGTCCCATGCCGTGCGGACATCAATGGAGAAACCGCCTGCTCGACCAACCTTTGACGCCGTTTTGCACCGGCACCACATCCCCCGCTATCGAGGTCTAATACTTTTCCCACCGCTACCCAAAAACTCATCCAACGTTAATCTTGGCTCAAGAATCGCTTAATCTATAACCTGCACTATAGAGTTCGACCAAGGGCGGGGCGGCGCCGCGCAACGCAGGCCGCCGAACGCAACGCTCGCGCCCGGGCAGATCGCCCGGCGTCGCGCCCATCGAACGAAAGGACAGGTCATGGACGACCTCGAAAAAGTTGAAACCATCCGCACCAAGTGCAACGTGAGCTACACCGATGCCAAAGCCGCGCTCGACGCCGCCGACGGCAACGTTTTGGACGCCATCATTTGGCTCGAGTCGCAAGGCAAGACCCAGACCACGTCGGCGCACGCCGCCACCGAGTCCGCGCCGGTCGACGAACCCTCGGCCGAGATGGTCGCCGCGCAGGCCGCCTACGAGAAGTCGAGCGAAAAGACCGACTTCTCCAAGAAGATGGACAGCGTGTGGGAGTACCTCAAAAAGCTCTTCCGCCTGAGCCTGGACACCAAGTTTATCGCCACGCGCCGCGATGCAATCATCCTCAACATCCCCATCCTGATCCCCATCATCGCCCTGTTTGCCTGGGGCGCCACGATATGGCTGATGCTGATCGGCCTGTTCTTTGGCATGCGCTACCGCATCGACAGCGACGGCGACGTGCCCGGCAGCATCAACAACCTTATGAATCACGCCGCCGA
>JAXJMO010000095.1:0-19754 GCA_036313175.1 Collinsella sp.
CCATTACAGTCTGAAATAGGCCATCGATAAATTTCGATGGCGAGCATTCGGCGCATTGCCTACGATACGGGCAAGCCCCGAGGGGCCGCCGATCGGGCGCCTCCGGATGGCCGTCTGCCCCTGCCCCGTAGAGGGCCCGGGGGGTGTTGCCACCGGGGGCGCTCGCCGCTCCGGACGACTGATAGGAAACTGCCGGGCGCAAGCGCCACGGCCAGGTAATGTGGGTGTCGCAGGGAGGGGTTCCGATCGGCCTACCGATTGGAGGATAACACCGTGGCACCACCTAGAATGCCGGAAGCCGTCATCGGGCTCGATGTCGGGAAATCGTCCCATTGGGCATGCGTCGCGACCCGGGACGGCGAGATACTGCTGAGCGCCCCCGTCGCGAACAGGGAGGGCGATCTGGACTCGCTGTTCGGCCGCTTCCCCGACGCGCTCGTGGTCGTCGACCAGTCGCGCAACATAGGCGCCCTCGCGCTCGCCCGCGCCAAGGCGGCCGGGATGTCGGCGGCGTACCTGCCGGGACTCGCGGCGCACGGGGCCGCCAGGCTCTTCGCCGGCGACGCCAAGACCGACGAGCGGGACGCGATGGTCATCGCGAAGACGGCGCTGGGCATCCCCGACGCACTCCTGCCGGTCGGGGATCCGGGCCCGACGGTCGCGGCGGCGAGGGCGCTGGCCGCCCAGAGGAACTTCCTGACCTGCGAAAACACCAGGAGCAAGAACCGGCTGCGCAGCATCCTGCTGGAATCGTGCCCCGCCTTCGAGGCGTTGGTCGACCTGTCCGACGGTCCCCAGCTGAGGCTCATGGCATCCCTCGGCGGGGCCTGGTCGGTGGCCGACGCCGGGCCCCGCAGGGCGGCGGCGCTCACGCGCGGGGCGGCGCGCGGCAAGATCGAGGCCCTCGTCCGCTCGACGGCCTCCTCGACAAGGCCGGACGCGGCGGCCATCGCCGCCGAGGACCGGGCGGTGAGGCTGCTCGCGCGCAGGATCTCCGAGAACTCGGCGGAGATCGATGTGATCACGGCGGAGATATCCGCCCTCCTCGAGGGCGACGATACCTACCGATGCCTCCTGACGGTGCCGGGGATCGGCCCCAAAACCGCTTCCGAGCTCGCGATCTCCATAGATATCGAAGACTTCCCAAGCCACGACAGGCTCGCGTCGTACTGCGGCCTGGCGCCGCGCAACCGCCAGTCGGGGACCTCGATCTCCTCGGTGACGGCATCGCGCCAAGGCAACAAGAGGCTGAAGAACCTGCTCATATTCTCGTGCAACTGCCTTACCCGGACAGAGGGAAGATGGGGCGATTACTACGCTAGGTGCCGAGAGCGGGGCATGCCGCACGGCAAGGCGCTCAAGGCGCTGGCACGAAAGAGGCTGAAGGTCATCTACGCGATCATGCGGGACAGGGTGCCCTACGCCGCCTAGTCGAAGCGCTCCGAACAGATTGGAGCCCATCGGCCGAAAGGCCTGGCGTTAGCATGTCGCGATTCAATCTCGAAAACAGCATTGCCCAGTTGACAAAACTATAGGAACACCCAACGACTAGTCAAAAAATGGGCCATGTGTCCCAGTTGTGGAGACTCCTTGAGCCGCCTGGGTATCGCGAAGGATCGCGCACTCCCCCATCATCAAAAGTGACACACGCTACCAGTTGATGGGAGGCAGCCATGGGCTTCTTTGACAAGATGTTCGAGAAGAAAGAGTGCGCGATTTGCGGTACCGAGCTGGGACTTCTAGGTAAGACAAAAATCAATGAAGGCTACCTGTGCAAAGAGTGCGCCGGCAAGCTCTCCCCCTACTTTCACGGCTATCGCTCCAGCACCGCGGACGACATCCGTGAGCAACTCGCCTACCGCGAGGCCAACGCCGAACGCCTGTCTTCGTTCAACCCCACGCGCACGCTTTCTGCCGGGCGCACCAATATTATGCTCGATGAGGACGCGGGCCTGCTGATCATCACTTCGCAGAGCCGCTGGCGCGACGCCAATCCCGACATCATCGAGTTCTCGCAGGTACTCGGTTGCGATATGGATATCGACGAGCATCGCACCGAGATCTATCGCGAGACCAAGGACGGCGAGCGCGAGAGCTACAACCCGCCGCGCTACGACCTGGATTACGACTTTAATCTGACCATCCACGTCAACACGCCGTACTTTACCGAGATCAACCTGCGCGTGAACGACTCCACCATCGATCAGCGCGGCTCCATCGAATACCGCGAGGCCAAGCGCCAGGCAACCGAAGTCCGCGATGCGCTGGTGCAGCTGCGCCAGGAGACGCGCGACAGCGTCGTGGCCGCCAAGGCCCCCAAGACCGCGGTCACCTGTCCCTTCTGTGGTGCAGCCACCATTCCCGATGCCAGCGGGCGCTGCGAATACTGCGGCGGCGCCATCGGCGCATAGTCTCCGGCACGGAAAGGACCGATCATGGCCTTCGAGAGTGTCAACTATCAGTGCCCCGCGTGTGGCGGCCCCCTTCACTTTGCCAGTGCCGAGCAAAAGCTCGTCTGCGACTACTGCGATTCGCGTTTTGAAGTCGAAGAAGTCGAGGCCCTCTATCGCGAGCGCCAGGACAAGGCCGATGCCAAAGCCGATGCCGCAGCCGCGGTCCCCAAGCCTGCTGTCGACGATGCCGTGCAGGAGCTGGCTCAAAACGCCGGCTACATCTGCTCGTCGTGCGGTGCCGAGCTGGTCTCGGACGGCACCGTCGCCGTTACCACCTGTCCGTACTGCGGCAACTCTGCCGTGGCACCCGGCCAGCTCTCGGGCGACTTCTCACCCGACCTGGTGATCCCGTTTAAGCTCGGGCGCGACGATGTCACGGCCGCACTCAAGGAACACTACAAGGGCAAGATCTTGCTGCCCAAGAGCTTTGTCACCGGCAACCACATCGACGAGGTCCAAGGTGTCTACGTGCCGTTTTGGCTCTACGGCGCCCGCGTTGACGGCGAAGTGTACTTTGACGCGACCAACGAGACCGTGACCGAGGAATCCGACCGCACCGTCACGACCACCGACCACTACGATGCCTATCGCAAGGGCAATATCTCGTTTAAGCGCGTGCCCGTCGACGGATCGTCCAAGATGCCCGACGGCCACATGGATGCCATCGAGCCGTTTGACTACGACGCGCTGCGCCCGTTCTCGGTCGCATATATGCCCGGCTACATCGCCAACCGTTACGACGAGGACTGCGAGACCTGCAAGGCGCGCGCCGAACGCCGTATGGAAGAAAGCACAATCTCGGCCCTGCGCGAGACCGTCGTCGACGAATACGACGATGCCACGGTCGAAAGCAAGCAGCTCGACTACACCTGGGAAGACAGCGACTACGCCCTGTTCCCCGTCTGGATGCTCTCCACCTCGTGGAACGGCAAGAGCTACCTGTTTGCCATGAACGGCCAGACCGGCCGCTTGGTCGGCGTGCTCCCCTGCTCCAAGCCCAAGCTCGCCATCGCCTCGGTGCTGTTCTTCGTGATCGGATTTATCCTCTCCCAGATTCTCTTTATGGGGGAATACGCCTTCGATCCGGATTACCTCACCTTTGATATCGAGGGCATCCTCATCGACATCATTGCGCCGCTGATCATCGTAATCATCGGAGACGTGCTACTGGTAGGCCAGCTCAAGACGGCCAACGAAGCAACCCATGCCGATGAGTATTGTGGCGAGCTCGACCTGACCGAGAAGCATGACACCTTCAGCCACACCGAGACCACCGTCGTCATGAAGGACAACAAGGACGACTAACCATCCTGACCAATACCACCCGGCCTTTGACGAGAAAGGAAGATCACCATGGGACTCTTGAAAGCTGGATTGGGTGCTGCCGGCGGCGTCATGGCCGACCAGTGGAAGGAATTTATCTACTGCGAATCGATGCCCGCTGACGTCTTGGCCTGCAAGGGCAGCAAGCGCACCGGCGGCCGCAGCTCCAACACGCGCGGCGAGGACAACGTCATCTCCAACGGCTCGGTCATCGCCGTCAACGACGGCCAGGGCATGCTCGTGGTGCAAAACGGCAAGATCATCGAAGTCGCGCTGGAGCCCGGTGAGTTCGTCTTCGACACCGGCAGCGAGCCGAGCGTCTTTAGCGGCAACCTGGGCGATTCCATCAAGGAGACCTTCGCCAATATCGGCAGCCGCTTTACCTTTGGTGGCGACGCGGGCAAGGACCAGCGCGTCTACTTCATCAACACCAAGGAGATCATCGGCAACAAGTACGGCACCGCCTCGCCCGTGCCCTTCCGCGTGGTCGATAACAACATCGGCCTGGATGTCGATATCTCTGTGCGCTGCAACGGCGAGTATTCGTACCGTATCACCAACCCGCTGCTGTTCTACACCAACGTGTGCGGCAACGTGACTGATAGCTACACGCGCGACAAGATCGACAGCCAGCTTAAGTCCGAGCTGCTCACCGCCCTGCAGCCTGCCTTTGCCAAGATCTCGGAGATGGGTATTCGCTACAGCGCCATCCCCGGTCACACCACCGAGCTCGCCCGCGCGCTCAACGAAGTCCTCTCGGCCGATTGGCGCGACCTGCGCGGCGTCGAGATCGTGAGCTTTGGCGTCAACTCCATCGCCGCTTCGCAAGAAGACGAGCAAATGATCAAGGACCTGCAGAAGGCCGCGGTCATGCGCGATCCCACCATGGCAGCCGCCAACATCGCCAGCGCCCAGAGCGACGCAATGCGCGCGGCAGCGGCCAACCCCAACGGCGCGATGGCCGGCTTTATGGGCATGGGCATGGCGGACGGCATGGGCGGCATGAACGCCAGCCAGCTGTTCGCCGCCGGTCAGGCACAGCAGCAGGCTGCCCCACAGCCAGCTCCGGCACCCGCCCCCGCACCGGCTCCTGCCGCTGCCCCCACGGCCGGCACGTGGACCTGCAGCTGCGGTGCCACCAACACCGGCAAGTTCTGCCCCGAGTGTGGCAGTCCCGCACCCGCCCCGGCACCGACCAAGTGGTTCTGCCCCAACTGCGGCAGCGAAAACGGCGGCAAGTTCTGCAGCAACTGCGGAACGCCCAGGCCCTAACTCCTCTATCTGGTAATTGGCGGGGGGTCCGCCACCCCCGCATTTGCTTCTATGGGTTTCGTTCGATAAAGGAGGACACCATGAAGACAACGTTCAAAAAGTCCGTACTCGCATTTCTGACATGCGTCCTGGCGCTCGCCTTTGCCCTGACGGGCTGCAGCGGCGGCGGCAAAGACCCCAAGGCCAACTTCGTCGGCAGCTGGGAACTCTCGGGTGGAACCGTGGAGGGCGAAGAGCTGACCGATGAGTACATGAAGATGCTCGAGGATTGGGGTGTCCACTGCGTCCTGATTCTCGATGAGGACGGTACAGGTGCCCTCGACCTGTTCCTTGAAGTCGTCGACCTTAAATGGGAGGCAAAGGACGCCACCACCGTAACCATCACCGCCGAAGACGAGTCGCATGACATGAAGCTCAAGGACGGCAAACTCATCCTCGAAGAAGATGACGGCAATCTTGTCTTCACCAAGTCCGACAAGGACCTGTCCGGTACGGTGAAGAAGGATCGCGAGGCGGCCGAGAAGGAAGAGGAGATCGATGAGGCCGTCGAAGACGACGATGTCCAGAATGTCGAAATCTCCCCCGCCGTCACCGTCGCCGATGACGATCTGTGCACCATCACCATCACCGAGAAGTTCAAGGACGACTGGGGCGACATCGGTTTTGTCGTCAACATCACCAACAAGAGCGACAAGGACCTGACCTTCTACGCCCCTTCCGGCAAGACCAACGTCAACGGCACCATGAAGGAACCCTGGTTCTCGGCTCACCTGATGCCCGGCACCAGCGCCACCGAGGAATTCACGTTCTCGAGCGGCGAGCTTGACAGCCTTGACGACCTGGTCAATACGACCATCGGCATCGACGCCTACCTGACCGATTCCTACGAGGACGTCGCTTCTTACAGCGCAACCATCGCGTAACGGCAGACACCGATAGCCGCGGATTGGCGGACACATCCGCGCACATGTCAGGCGGGGCCGCAGGAAATGATCCTGCGGCCCCGCCGCCTTGCGCCGACAGCATCGCCCGCACAAGCAGACTGCCCGCCGTTTTTAGATGCAAAACGGCGGGCAGTCTATCTTTACGGCGCCGGAACACGGGTGAGCGCGTCGATTACGGGCGTTCCATGTTGGGAACGATGCTGCCCTCAGTCACCGCATGCACGGCCAGGCGCATGATGTTGTCGTAGCCGGTCTTGCTCAGAATCTCCGAGATGCGGCGTTTGATGGTGCCCTCACTCATAAACAGCTCGGCCGCGATCTCGCGACGGCTCTTGCCCTCGCAGGCAAGGCGCAAAATCGACAGCTCGACATCGTCGAGTGCCGCCGTACCCGAAAAAATGCTCTCGGGCGGCTTGGGAAACGTGCAGTAGCCCGCCAGCGTGGAGCGCATCACGGCGAGCAGCTCGTCGATACCGACGTTCTTGTACACAAAGCTATCGACGCCCGCCTCGCGGGCCTGGTCGACAAAGGTGATCTCGGGCATGCCGGTCATGATAATAATGCGACACTCAGGCAGCTGCTCCTTGATGCGTGCCGCCGCCACGATGCCGTTTGAATCGTGTTCGGTACATACGTCCATCAGTATCATGTCCGGGCGCTCCTTGAGCGCGACACCCAAGGCCTCGGAGGCATCGGCGATCGCGGCGACGACGGTCATATCGGGCTGGTCGCCAACGGAGCGCGCCAGGCTCTCGCGCAGGATGGCCTGATCTTCGACAATTAACACGCGGATCATGAGTTTCTCCTTTGAGACGTGTCGTTGGCGTTAAGCGGAATGGACACCGTAAGCGTAAAGGGCGGGGTGGCGTTGACTTCTAGACTGCCACCCAGATCTTGCGCGACATGCCTCATACCTGGGATACCCGTTCCCTCGCGATACGATACGGGGGCCGGAGACCCGTCGTTAGAAATCGTCATGCGCGCGACGGCGTCAGCATCCGTCCCCTCCTGCCACAAGCGCACATGGACCCGATGCGCCTGCGCATGCTTGGTGGCATTGGTCGAGGCCTCGCGGATAATCTGCAAAAATGCGGCGGCGACACGTGCGTCCTCAGGCAGCGCGCCCTCAACATCGATCTGCATACTCACCAGGCCAAAAGCATGGACGATATCACCCAGCTGCTCCGCCGGCTCACTGACGCCGCCACTGCACAGGTCGACGGCGATTGAGCGCAGCAACGGATCGATCTGCTCGAGTGACTCGTCGTCCAGGCGCCCCTCCTCCAAATAGCGATGGAGGATGGACAGGCGCTGGCCGATCACATCGTGCACGCGGGAACGCATACGCAGGTAGGCCGCATTGTCGGCAACCTTTTTGACTTCTTCGATCTGGGCCTGGAGCTCTTGCCCCGCAAGCTCAAGCAGATGATTGGCTTGCGTCAGGCGGTCGTAGGCGTGTGCGTATTCCGTCACGTCCAGGCCGACGACGCGCTCGAACGGACGGCCCGAGACCGTAACGGAGTCACGCACGAACAGACGAATCTCGGAAGGAGAGATCTCGATCACGGCGCGATCCCTGCCAAAGCGGTCAAGGTCGATATGGGCGCGATTAGCGCTGCTTTCGGGCGTCTGCATACTGAGTGTTCGCAGGTCGTTCCATGTGCTGCTCATGTCGCGCAGATCGGTGGGCATATGAAGCTCCACCAGGTTTTTGCGCATGCAGCGGTTCATGAGCAACGGACGGCCCCTCGGGTCTAGATACAGGATGCCCACGGGAATCACGTTGATGGTTTCAATCGTCGAGAACGCGGTAATATCCTCCTGGCGGTTACGGACGTCCATCAAGAGCGCCGCGATGGAACGGAACAGGAAGAACGCTCCTTCTGCGATTAGGACAACGGTCCACGCCGAGCCCATGGCAAAAACCACCGGCGGCGTAACGGCGGCAACGAGCAGCAGCTCAGTCAGCATGACGGGACGGCGATAGTGCACCATAAGCACCACGCCATATACAAAGATCGCGGCATTGAGCCACAGCGCTCCGCCCATTGCCCTGGCGCAAACGCCAAGCGGCGCCACCAGATACGAGCCAGACGACGCGAACAGGATGAGCGCCGAAACCATCAGGTGAACCACGAGGCTCGCCTCGTAGGCGCAAGTCACCTTACGGTTATAGGACGAGCGGCGCGATACGATGAGCGGAACGTGGATCGTCTGCAGGCAAGCAGCCAGGGCAAAGACAATATCGAGCGCAACGATTTGGGGGAGAATGAGCGGGATCTGCATCGTCACTCACCCGCCCGCGGCATCAACACGATCATGCGCAGCTGGCCGGGCACGCCTTCAAGGCGATATGCCACGTTGCGCCCTTGCAAAGCGCTTTCGAGCTCTTGCGCAGCGGGTGTCTGCGAAAGATCCTCCTCGTCGTTGGAGAAAAGCGTGGCACGCAGCTCCACACTGCACGAGTCGTGGTCGCTCAAGTGATACATAAGTGCCGGTCGAGTAGTGGTGTAGGCAAAAAACGCAAAGTCATACACGCAGTCGTACAGCGCGCTTACCGCACTGGCGTGCATCGGGCGCCGTATGGCAATAATCGAGGCGCAATCGACATCAATCGTGCGTAGGTCGCTTGCGAGCTCGTTGGCAATGAGCTGAATGCGGTCGCGGTCAAAACCGCTCTCCCCGTGCTGTGCCAACGTGAGCGACCCCTTGCGTTTGCAATAGGCGACGAGCATCTTGGCGCGCTGCAGCATGCGGTAACGCTCGTGCGAAGACGCCTCGTCGGTCAACGGTGGCAGCGAGCTCAGCGAGTCGTACATCTCTTCGAGCGCGCGGGCAAGCGCCTGGTCCACGTCTTGGACCAGCAGGGTCTCGGCCTCTTGATCTGCCAAATGCGTCTTAAGATCGTAGTCGGCGACAAGCAGCTCGTTTTGGCGTTGCAGCTCCATGCGACGATGCGCTAGTTCGCGATTGAGCTCGTTGAGCTCCGACACGTCTTGGGCAAGCAGCGCCGATCCGCCCAGCAGCGGAAAGGTGCGATACATTACATCGGGATCGGACGCCACGGCAAAGGCATGGGCGCGCCCGTGCTCCTGGACTCGCAACTCCTCGCGCACGCCCTCTGGGATCGGCTTTGACACCGGCGTGGCATAGACTTCCTGCAGGTCACGCGTTAGAACTTTCAGGTCAAGCGGCAAGGTGCCGAAAATACCGGCGATGTCGTGATATGACGGAATGACACCGCAATCGAGGCAGATTTCCATCGCCACCACGCACAGGACGCAATAGACGAGCGAAAAGTTGAGCCTCCATGCCCAGGGCACGCGCAGCGCATATGAGATTGCAAAGAATGCGCCGCCCAGTAGCACGAGCGCCGCCGTACCCGAAAAACGTTGGATGTGGAAGGACGAGGACCGGCCCACCAGGATAAAAAAGGCCACGAAGTTAAAGGCCGTCCACACTAAGACGGCACCGTAGCCCCAACCGTATGTGTAATCGTTGCTCCAGGTTCCACTCGATCGATCGAAGTGGAAGACCTGCTGATGAACATCGTTAGTGAGCACAAAGCCAATAAGCAGGACAGCCATAACCCACAAAACGGTGCGGTACCGACGCCCCATACGATGCTGTTCCAAACCCGCAAGGCGCAGGCCGCAGAGCTGGTAGAGCAGCGGAATGAGCGTCATGGGCACGTAGTACAGGTACCACAGCACGGTGGCATAAAACGGTGTGAACGACTTATATTTGAGGATGACCTCGATCATCCACAGGGCGCAAATGGCGGCGATGGCAACAAGGCGGCGGCGCAAGACGTAGTCCAAGCAACGCAGGTACGCCAACACACCCCAGATCGAAAATGCAATTGCAGCGACAAGCAGCGGGAGAGAGCTCGAATGGACGAGCGCATCCACGACCTCTTCGGACACCTCACTATAGACGGGCGTGGTGTTGGAAAGCTTGAAATCGGAGGCGAACAACGCCGGCAAGACTGCCAAAAGTATAAGGAACAGCGCAGTAGTGACACCGGCGATAGCGAAGACGCGGCGGCGGTATACACGATGCGTTATGCCAACAAGGAATCGAGGCATGGCGAAGAGCCTGCCGCCCCTGGGATCCGCAACCGGCGCGGTCCGGGCGGCCGCGTGGCCGATATGTCGTTCGCGGGTACCCATAGTACTTTTAGTGTACCGACAGATGGGTCAAAAAGCGGGCCGCATGTCCCAAAATCCGCAGACGGCAAGGCGCCCGGCGAGCATTAACTGCTCGTAGGGCGCCTTGGTCAGGAGGCTACGGTTATCGGGAAAGCCTAGGCCAAATCTTCGCCGTTGGTGGCGATAACCTTCTTGTACCAGTCGAAGCTCTTCTTCTTGGAACGCTTGAGGGTGCCGTTGCCCGCATCGTCGCGATCCACATAGATAAAGCCATAGCGCTTGGACATCTCGCCCGTGCCGGCAGACACCAGGTCGATCGGGCCCCAGGTGGTGTAGCCCAGCAGGTCAACGCCGTCCTCGGTCACCGCATCGCGCATCGCGGCGATATGCTGGCGCAGGTAGTCGATACGGTAGTCGTCGTTGATGGAGCCATCCTCCTCGACAACATCCTTGGCGCCCAAGCCGTTCTCGACCACAAACAGCGGCTTCTGATAACGGTCGTACAGATCGTTGAGCGTAATGCGGAAGCCCAGCGGATCGATGGCCCAGCCCCACTGACTCTCCTGCAGGTAGGGGTTCTTGGCGCCGGCGAAGGCGTTACCCTGGGTGCGCTCGACATCGGGGTTGTCGGCACCGGCAGAGCAGCGGGTGCTGTAGTAGCTAAAGCTGATGAAGTCGACGGTGTTGGCGGCCAGGATCTCGCGGTCCTCGTCGGTCATGCCCACATCGATGCCCAGACGCTCGAGCTTCTTGACGGCATAGGCCGGGTAGTAGCCGCGGCTCTGAACGTCGACGAAGAAGTAATTGTCCTGATTGTCGAGCTGCGCCTGGCGCACATCGCCCGGACGGCAGCTGTAGGGGTAGTAGCTACCTGCGGCGAGCATGCAGCCGATCTTGACCTCAGGGTCGATCTCGTGAGCGATCTTGGTTGCCCAAGCGCTGGCGACGAGCTCGTTGTGGGCGGCCAGGTACTCGACAGCCTCCTTGTTCTCGCCCTCCTCAAAGACCAGTCCGGCACCCATAAACGGCAGGTGCAAGATCATATTGATCTCGTTGAAGGTGAGCCAGTACTTCACCAGACCCTTGTAGCGGGTGAAGATCGTGGTCGCGAGGTTCTTGTAGAAGTCGATGAGTTTGCGGTTGCGCCAGCCGCCGTACTCCTTGATGAGGTGAATCGGGCAGTCGAAGTGCGTGATGGTCACGAGCGGCTTGATGCCGTGCGCCTGGCACTCGCGGAATACGTCCTCATAGAAGGCCAGGCCAGCCTCGTTGGGCTCGGTCTCGTCACCGTTGGGGAAAATGCGGGTCCACGCTAGGCTCATACGGAAGGTCTTAAAGCCCATCTCGGCAAAGAGAGCGATATCCTCTTTGTAGTGGTGATAGAAATCGATGCCGGTCTGCGCGGGATAGTAATAGCCGTCCTCGAAGTCGAGCATCTTGCGCTGGCCGGAAACCACCGCATAGCGCTCGGGGCCGTGCGGAGCCACGTCCACGTTGGCCAGGCCGCGGCCGTCCACGTTGTAGGCGCCCTCGCACTGGTTGGCAGCCGTCGCGCCGCCCCACAGGAAGTCATTACGGAAAGCCATGCATCAATCCTTTCGCACGCTGCTTGTCGTGGTTTCAGTATCCCCGCAAATAGGGCCTCGCCCAACGACAGCGACGCAGACCGACACTTCTTTTCGCACACGGCGGCCCGGCAGCCGCCCCCGTCTGACACTTTCTGATACCGCCGCCCCAAACCACCACAAAGGGGACAGGCGCCTTTGTGGTGGTTTGGGCCCGTTTTGTCTCGATCTGTAACAGCTAGGCCGTCAAAACCGGGCCTGGTGTTACAGATCGAGATTGTTCGGGCAGCCCCTGCAGTTTGTCTCGATCTGTAACAGGTAGAGACGATTTGGCCCGCTAGATGTTACAGATCGAGACAGAAGATTCTAGTCGCAGGCGATGTCGAGGTTTTGCCGACGAGGCCTACGTAACCGCCTTCGCTCAGCAATTCATTTGACTGAATAGGAAAGAAAGGAAAAAATAGGAAAAAAAGGAAAGGAGACTTATGACTGAAACCATCTTCTCCCCCTCATTTGGAAATCGCCCGTCCTATCTGGTGGGTCGCGGGAACGTGATTTCGACATTCATCTCCGGTCTTGAGCAGGAGCCGGGCAATCGAGACCGAGCCATGCTCATGCTCGGCCAGCGAGGCAGCGGCAAGACGGTTCTTCTGTGGGAACTTGCCGACCGCGCACGCAAGCTCGGTTTTGTTGTCGCCACACCCACCGTAGCCTCCGAAGATATGCTTGAGCGCATTGTTGAAAAAATCCAAGAAGCAGGCGAGCCTTATGTCAGCAAGCGTCATCTCCCCAAACTTTCTGGCGGTAGCTTGAGCGTCTTCGGCTTCTCAGCCGGTCTCGAGTTCACACGCGATGTGCAGGAGACCAAGAGTTTCCAGTTCAAACTCACGCAGCTGGCGCGCAAGCTGACCGAGCAGGGGCACGGCATCCTCATCCTTATCGATGAGCTCCAAGCCAATTCACCTGAGATTAGACAGCTCGTCACCGCCTATCAAGAGCTGGTCGGTGAGGGACTCAACGTCGCGCTTGTTATGGCAGGTCTCCCGGGAGCCGTCTGTGCAACGCTCAATGACCGCGTGCTGACATTTCTCAACCGCGCTCGCAAGGTCACGCTCGAACCGCTTTCAGTCGGAGATGTCGATGCCTATTATCAGCGGGCTTTCGAAGAGCTCGACCTTGATATTCCAGGCGATCTTCGCCTCCGTGCCGCTCGCGCAACCCAAGGCTCGCCCTATATGCTGCAGCTCATCGGCTATAACATCGGCAATCGCTGCAAGACAGGAGAACACGTAACGCCAGAGCAAGTCGACGGAGCTATCGAAGCGTCAAAAGCCGATTTCGAAAACGATGTTTGTGAAACGACGCTCGCCGCGCTATCGGACCAAGACGTCGCGTTTCTCGACGCAATGACTGATGACGAAGACGCCGTTTCGCGCATTTCCGATGTAGCGAAACGTATGTCAGTCACACCCGACTATGCGCAAAAGTATCGCCGGCGCCTCATCGACGCCGGCGTAATCGAACAGGCGCGCCGCGGTTACGTGCGTTTCGCCGTTCCATATATGGCTGACTATCTGCGCAGCCAACTCTAGGCAGCCACCGCAATGGGGACAGGCACCTTTGTGGTGGTTTGGGCCCGTTTGTCTCGATCTGTAACAGGTAGGCCGTCAAAACCGGGCCTGGTGTTACAGATCGAGATTGTTCGGTCTGTCCCCTGCAGTTTGTCTAAATCTGTAACAGGTAGAGACGATTTAGCCCGCTAGATGTTACAGATCGAGACGGAAGATTCTAGTCCACGGTGATGTCGAGGTTCTTGCCGATGAGGCCTACGTAGCCGCCCTCGGCAGCCTTGGGGCTGTCAGCATGGCAGAGAACCCACTTGTCGGCCTTCCAGTAGCAGTAGCTGCCGCCGGCCGTGGGCATGTCGGCCGCAGCCTCGGGGCGCGGACCGTTGGTGCCGGCGGGCAGCGCCACCATCACCTGGAAGCCCCCATCGTCGACCATGCACGGCGTGTAGTGAAGCGTGGTGTTGAAAACCTCAACAAGCGTACCGGCCGGTACACGGAACGCCTTGACGCACGCGGTGTCGAGCTTGCCGTCCTCGATCTCCCAGCGATGCGCCACGAGCAGGATAAAGTCGCGAGCGCCCAAGTTGAATTCGCTCGCGCGGTGATACTCCAGGCAGTTGAGTCGTGTATTGTGGCCGTTGCACCAGCCGAGCTGGAAGGGACGGCCACCAAACATGAGAAAGCCAAGCTTGTCGGCATCCTTGACGTCCTCGAGCTCCGGCGCACTTGCAACGTACTTGCTGCCCTCGGGAATGGGCGTGGCAGAGAGCGCCTCGAGCACGGGCGACGTAAGCTCGGACGGAACGTTATCCCAAACGTTGCCATAGGACTTGAACTCGGGATCGTTGACAGAGTAGATATGCATGTTCGCTCCTGTTCGTTTGTGTGACAGTATGAACATTCTAGAACAAACATGAGCGATTTTGAACGCTCGTCCCGACCACTCAACAAAAAGGCGCCCCCGCATAAGCGAAGGCGCCCAATGCGCGCGTTTTGGGCGATAAAGCCCTTACGCCTGCTGATAGCGCAGGTGCTTCTCGTCGATATCGGCCAGGTCGCGGTCGAGGTAACGGCGCGCGAGCCAGTTAGCCATGGGAAGGTTCTGGTCCAGGTAGTTGCCGCACTCCTCGGGAGCGGCACCGGGGACATCGCCCCCAAAGTCGGCGACAAACTCGAACAGCTCACGCACGAGCGGCAGGATCTCCTCGCTCGTCACCTCGCCAAATACGACGAGGTAAAAGCCCGTGCGGCAGCCCATGGGGCCAAAGTAGACAATGCGGCTCGACCACTCGGCATGATTGCGAAGGAACGTCGCGCCCAGGTGCTCAATGGTGTGGCACTCGGCGGTGTTCATGACCGGCTCCTTGTTGGGCGTGGTCAGGCGCAGGTCAAACGTGGTGACGGCAGCACCGGTCGCCGGATCGCGGTCGATGCGGCTCACATACACGCCGGGCTCAAGCAGCAGATGGTCAACGGAAAAACTCGCGATGCGCTCCATGGCAGATCCTCTCGGTAGTCAATTTGGGACGGGCTCTTTTAGCTGGTTCGAATGGTCGCACCAATCATACCAGTCAAAAAAGCCCCGTCCCAAAAAGACAACTTAGCCAAGGACGCGGGCCATACGCGTCTTGAACTCGGACAGGAAGCGCGGAGCATCCACGGTCAGTGCCACAAGCGCGCTCTTGTCCGGATCGGACAGGCGGCGCTCATCGCAGATGGTGCGACCGCGGTACTCGCCAAGCAGATCAACACGCAGATTGCAGCCGAGCGCACCCACGAGCGTGGGGTCGATCGCCACGGCAACGGCCAGCGGATCGTGCAGCGCACAACCACCCAGGTAGGGGGCGTTCATCTCGTACGAGCCAATGTAGTGCTCCACCATGCTCGCAAATGCGCAGCCCGCCATGGTGCCCGAGCCCGTCCAGCCGGCAATGTCGCGGCGTGTGAGCACCACGCGATGCGTCACGTCCAGACCCACCATGGTGAGCTTACGGCCCGAGCGCAGCACCGCGTCGGCTGCCTCGGGGTCGCTCGCCATGTTGGCCTCGGCGCCCGCGCTCACGTTACCGGGCACGGTAAGGGCGCCGCCCATCACGACCACGCGGCCGATGGACATCATCGCCGCCGCATCGCGCTCCAGGGCGAGCGCCAGGTTGGAGAGCGGGCCAGTCGCTACGTAGACCAGATCGGGACCATAAGTGCGCGCGGCATCGATCAGATAATCGACCGCAGCGTTGCCGTCGGCCGAGGTCGCCCCCACCGGCTCGTAGGGCGACGCGGGCACGCTCGCGCCGCCGATGCCGTTCTTGCCGTGAATGAGCGCGGTGGACGCCGGCGGCGTATAGGGCTCAGTCGCCTGCAGAGGACGGTCGGCGCCCAGGTACACCGGCACCTCGGGGCGACCCAGCAGATCGAGCACCGCCAGGCAGTTGTGCGCCGATTGCTCGACGCGCACGTTGCCAAAGCACGTGGTGATGCCCACGAGCTCCACCTCGGAGCTCGCGATGGCATAGGCCAGCGCCATCGCATCGTCCACACCCATATCCAGATCAAGGATCAGCTTCTTGATTGCCATTGTTCTACTCCGCTTCTCCGTCTTTATCGTTTAACCAAACCAATGTTCAACTTCGGCGCGCGTGGGAATCGATTGCTGAGCGCCCAGGCGCGACACCGTCACTGCCGAGGCGCGAGCGCCCGCGGCCATGCACTCAAAGAGCGGCAAGCCCTCTAGGCGAGCCGCCGCCAACGCGCCGATAAACGTATCGCCCGCGGCCGTGGTATCGACTACCGCGCTCGAAAGTGCCGGCATGCGCAGCAGCTCACCGCCATCGCCGAGCGTAACCGAGCCGGCACCGCCCAACGTGACGACCGCAGCTCCGGCACCCCTAGCGAGCAGGGCGTTGAGCGCCGCGACGCAGCTTGCATCGTCCGCGGGCAAGATTCCCGTCAGCACCTGGCACTCGGTCTCGTTGGGACAGACCAGATCGACCGCAGGCCAGACCTCCGCAGGCAGCTCGCAGGCAGGCGCTGGATTAAAGACCGTATAGAACCCCAGCTCGTGAGCGCAAACAAACGCCTCGGCCGTCGCCGCAAGGTCACATTCGCCCTGGGCGATAAAGACGCTTCCGGCAGCCGGGGCAATCTCGCTGCCGTCTCCGTCGAGCTCATGGACCACCAGACGCCTCAGCGCGCAGGCAACGTCCGCGCCCGCAAGCGCATGGTTGGCGCCCGGTGACAGGATGATGCGGTTGTCGCCCTCGCAGCGAATGATAGTCGCGGTACCAGTCTCCACGTCATCGCGATGCACTACAAAGTCACAGTCCACGCCGGCGTCTTGGAGCCCCACCACGAGCGACGCGCCGAACGCGTCGCGACCGACCGCGCCGATCATGTGCGTGCACGCGCCCATACGCGCGGCAGCTACAGCCTGATTGGCGCCCTTGCCGCCGGCGTTGGTGATAAAACCGCCACCACCGACTGTCTCGCCCGCGCGCGGTATGCGCTCGCACGCCACCGAAAGGTCCATGTTCATGCTGCCGAACACCGCAACGATGCCGCGATCTGCCATGGAAACCTCCTCATCTGCGGGCTTTGCACCCACCGTCGACCGTCGATTGCGCGCCTTCGCACCTCTATAACTTTAGTTCACTTTGATGTGAACGCACCCTTGAGGTTGCGCCAGCAGCAAGCATTCACAGGAGCAGGCAGCTACAATGAATACGTGCTGATTATTCTCGTCATTGGATGATGTTTTATGGAACAATTCTCGCAATCGGGCTCGCGCGGTCGACGCCGCACGGGCAACGAGCCGGCGCCGCACGAACGCGTGAAGAGCGAACGCCGTGCCAACGAGCCGCGACGCACCACGAGCCCCCATCGCGCTTCTGCCAACAACGCGGGCCGCGCCAACACTCCCGCCGCAGAGCAGACGCCTGCTCGCCCCAAGTCCCGCTACATCCCTGCCCTTGACGGCCTGCGCACGCTTGCCGTCGTCGCGGTGGTGCTCTATCACCTCAACCTCACGTGGGCGCAGGGCGGTCTGCTCGGCGTCACGATCTTCTTTGTGCTTTCGGGCTATCTGATCACACGCCTGCTACTCAACGAAGTCGCTAAGACCGGCCGCATCGACCTCAAGAGCTTCTGGATTCGCCGCATCCGTCGCCTGGTCCCCGCCGTGGTAACCGTCGTGGTGGTGACCTGTGCGCTGTGCACCGTCTTCAACCACGTGATGCTCACCAAGATGCGCCCCGACATCTTGCCGTCGCTGCTGTTCTTTAACAACTGGTGGCAGATTGCTCAAAACGTCTCGTACTTCAATGCTCTGGGCGACCCCTCCCCGCTCACGCACTTTTGGTCGCTTGCCATCGAGGAACAGTTCTACCTGATTTGGCCGCCGCTGCTGTTTGCCATGGTATCCATGCATGTGAGCAAGCCCAACACGCGCCGCGTGGTTCTGGGCCTTGCCGCGGTATCTGCCCTCGCCATGATGGTGCTTTACAACCCTGCCGCCGACCCCAGCCGCGTGTACTACGGCACCGACACCCGCGTGTTCTCGCTGCTGCTGGGTGCCTGGATGGCCTTTATCCCCGATCGCGACCTGGCGCCGGTGCGTCTCGCTCGTCGTTTGGGGCTCAATCGCCTGACTGGCGCCGCCAAGCACGGCAAGAACGCCGAGGGCAAACCTGGCGAGAAGGCCGACGAAGCAGCCGAGACCGCCCCGGCACAGCCGAGCGCCCTCGTGCGTTTTTGGTCCTCGCCCGCATCCATCGATGTGTTGGGCGTCGTGGGTCTGGTTGGCCTTGCCGCCATGGTCGCGCTCACCAACGGCTACACCGCCTTCCAGTATCGCGGAGGCACGCTGCTGTGCTCGATCCTCACGCTCATGGTCATCGCGGCCTGCGTGCAGCCCCAGGGAATGGTTGCCCGCGCGCTGTCCGCCGAGCCGCTCGTGTGGGTTGGCAAGCGCTCGTACAGCATCTACCTGTGGCACTATCCGCTGCTGCTCCTCATGAACCCGGTCGCCAACATCAACGATACGCCGTGGTGGCAGTACATTTTGCAGATGTTGTTGGTGGTCGCCGTGGCAGAGTGCTGCTATCGCTTTATCGAGACTCCGTTTAGGAAGGGCGCCTTTGGGCGCACCGTCGCCGAATTCCGCGATGGCACCACCACGCCCGCCAACTGGGCACGCACGCACATCCCTGTCTGCGCAGCCTGCGCTGTCGTGTTGGTCGTTGCACTGGGCGGCCTGATCTTTGTGCCCGAGACGTCTGCGCTGAGCGGCGAGGGCGCCGAAGTTCTGAACAAGGAAGCCAAGAACACCGCGCCCACCGACCAGCAGGCGGCCGACGACACCGACAAGGACAACGACGGCTTCCCCGATGGCTCCTACGATCTGCTTATGATCGGCGACTCCGTGTCGCTGCGTGCCGTGGACACCTTTGACGGCGTGTTCCCGCACAGCCATATCGATGCCGAAAAGGGCCGCCAGTTCGATGCGGGCCGTGCGACATTTGAGGGCTATATCCAGCAGAACCTTGCCGGCAAGATCGTGGTCTTTGCCCTGGGCACCAACGGCTTGGTAACCGACGACCAGATCGACGCCATCATGGCCGATGCAGGAGATAGGCGTATTGTGGTGTTTGTGAACACGCGCAGCCCGCAGCCGTGGGTTGGCTCTACCAACCAGGCCATCGCCAACGCCGCTACGCGCTACAAGAACGTGCGCGTTATCGATTGGTACGGATACAGTGCTAACCGCAACGACCTGTTCGATGGCGATGGCACGCACCTATCGACCACTGGCGTGACTGAGTACCTCAACTTGATCCACGATGCGGTCAAGAAGGACCTGCCCGTACACCCCGAGGATCACGTCAACGATCCGCAACCGGCAGCCGTCAAGTCCGCCACCGACGCGCTCGTCAATGCTCTCGCTATCAAGCCACACAAGCTGGGCACCGACAAGTAACCTGCAGCGCAAACTTCCCACATCCGGAGGGGGCGTCTGCCACGGCAGACGCCCCCTCCGGCAGTTAGGGACGTTCCTTATGTGCCGGTACCTAGGGACACTCCTGGCGCAGCCAATGAAGACCTCTACGGATGAATTCCAGGCCGCTCCGTCGCTCCAGACATCGTTTCCGCGCCTCGCGCCTGCCCCAAACAATCAAAACAAGCCCTTTTCGCCGCACCCTCAAAGGTCTGTGGGCAAAAAAGGGCAAATATGAGTACTGTTACCATTTTAGTAGCAGGCAAAACCACCCAAGATGACGTCCGAGCGAACCCCTACAAGGTCGCGCGCGCAGACGTGGTGTAAGAGTGTCCTGAGGTCCGTCGCTGCAAGTCCCGATGTTACTCCTTCTTGAGGCCGCGCCTCTCGACTATCTCGTCCACTATCTCCCTGGCGCGCCGCCCGAGCGCGCGGCGCCTCCCCTCTGTCGGGGCCGGCCTGTCCGCGGGCTCGGCGAAGCCCTCGGCG
>JAXJMO010000096.1:0-4978 GCA_036313175.1 Collinsella sp.
GAGCACTACCGCGTGGCCGTCAAGGTTCAGGAGCTCCTGCAGGAGTACTCCGACCTTCAGGACATCATCGCCATCTTGGGTATGGACGAGCTTTCCGAGGAGCAGCGCCTTACGGTTAACCGCGCTCGTAAGCTTCAGCAGTTCCTGTCCCAGTCGTTCCACGTGGCAGAGCAGTTCACCGGTAACCCCGGCGTGTACATCCGCGTCGAGGACACCGTTCGCTCCTTTGCCGCAATCGTCGACGGCGAGTGCGACGACCTGCCCGAGCAGGCTTTCCGCTATGCGTCCACGATTGACGACGTGCGCGAGCGCGCCGCCAAGATGGGGGAGAAGTAAGCCATGCTCATCCGTATCGTATGTCCGGAACATTGTGCCTATGAGGGCGAGGCTTCCTTTGCGGTCGTGCCCTCTACGGACGGCGAGTGCGGCATCCTTCCCAAGCACGCGAACGAGATCTGTACCATTACGGACGGTTACGTGCGCGTGTGTGACAAGGAGATGGGCACGGTCGACCACACGTTTGCGGTGGGCGGCGGCTATGCTCAAATTGCCGACGACACCGTTATCGTGCTGGCCGAGCGGGCCTGCGATCTGGCGGATGTCGATGCCGAGAAGGTTAAGGTTGAACTTCAAGGTTTTGAAGACAACCTGAGGAATCTGTCGGAAGACGATGCGCGTCGCGCCTACCTATATAATGAAATCGCATGGTGTAAGCTGCTGCTTGCAAAATAGGTATTGAGGATTTATCCTCTGCCAACAATGCGATGGACATCATGCCCGGGAGACTTGTGCTCCCGGGCCTTTTTTTGAAAGGGACAGGTTTGGATATCATCCGCGTTGAAGGTGGTCATCCGATCGAGGGACGCGTGTGCGTTTCGGGCGCTAAGAACTCTGCGCTCAAGCTCATGGCTGCAACCTTGCTTGCTCCGGGCAAAACCACCCTTACCAATGTGCCCAATATTTCCGACGTACACGTGATGGGCAAGGTTCTTAAGGGCATGGGTGCCACGATCGAGGTCGTGGACGAGCATAGCCTGGCTATTGACACTTCTGCTGTCGATCAGTGGGGAGCGCCGTACGAGCTCGTTGCCAAAATGCGCGCGTCTACTGCGGTCCTCGGTCCGTTGTTGGGCCGTATGGGCAAGGCGAAAATCGCAATGCCCGGCGGCTGCAACCTGGGCGCCCGCAAGATCGATATGCACATTTTGGGTCTTGAGGCCCTGGGCGTGAAGTTCGATACCGAGCATGGCTACATCTATGCCGACGCCGGCGAGGGAATGCATGGCGAGACCGTTACGCTTGAGTTTGCGAGCGTAGGCGCCACGGAGAATCTCATCATGGCCGCGGTTCGCGCTAAGGGCACCACGGTTATCGATAACGCCGCGCGCGAGCCCGAGATTGTTGACCTCGCTAACATGCTCAACGAGATGGGTGCCCAGATCACCGGTGCCGGAACCCCTGTCGTTACGATCGAGGGCGTTTCTGAGTTGCATCCTGTTACGCATCGCGTGATTGGCGATCGCATCGAAGCCGGCACCTTTATCGTTGCGGGCGCTTTGATGGCTGGCGATGCTGGTGTTGAGGTGGTTGGATTCGCTCCGCACCATTTGGGCATGGTTCTTAAAAAGCTCGAGCTCATGGGCATCGATTTTGAGCGCATCGAGGGCGGTGTGCGCGTGTACCGCGTTGACACCATTCGCCCGGTGGACATCCAGACCTTGCCGTTCCCGGGTTTCCCCACCGACATGCAGGCTCAGGTTATGGTTCTTTCCGCTCTGGCAGATGGCAGCTCTGTCATCACGGAGAACATCTTCGAGAATCGCTTCATGTTCGCTTCTGAGCTTGTGCGCATGGGGGCAAACATTCGCATCGAGAGCCACCACGCCATGATTCATGGCGTCAAGGGCTTCTCGGGCGCTCAGGTCACCTCCCCCGATTTGCGCGGTGGCGCTGCGCTTGCCGTCGCTGGCCTTATTGCCGACGGCACGACTGAGGTTTCTGCTATCCATCACATTGACCGTGGATACGAGCACTTCGTAAAGAAGCTCGTAGAGCTGGGGGCGCATGTGGAGCGCGTCACCGTCCCCGATCCTATTGACGACTAGACAGGTCCTTCTTATGAGAAAAAAATCCGTACAGCAGATGCGTGCTGCGGCTGACGAATCGAGCAGCCGTGTTTACAGTCGCACCAACGTGGCCCGCTATTCAGAGCGCGCTCGTCAGCGCCAACGCGGAAAGCGCATCCGCCGCACGATTTTGCTTACGCTCATGGGCGTGCTTATCGCAGGCGTTACGGCATGCGGTCTGTGGTTTGGCAAGATTGTTTCCAAGCTCAATAACGGCGAGATCATTACCAGCGGACTGCTTTCGTCTCTTACCGATTCCGATGTCACGCGCGATCCGTTCTACATGCTGCTGCTGGGAACCGATGGCCGTCCGGGAGACACTGCCTATCGTGCCGACTCCATCATCCTTGCGCGTGTTGACCCTAAGGCCAAACAGGTCACGCTCATCTCCATTCCGCGCGATACGAAGGTCGAGTACAAGGGTTCGACCATGAAGATCAATGCAACACACGCCTACGATGGCGCCGAGGGCATGGTCAATGCCGTTAACGAGCTGTGCGATGTCGAAATCGCCCACTATGCCGAGATCAGCTTTGATGGCATGAAGACCCTAGTGGACGCTGTGGGCGGCATCGATATCAACGCTACCGACGGCGTGGATGACCCGGAGGCCGGTCCGGTTACGATTGAGCCGGGGCAGCAGCACATGGATGGTGAGACAGCGCTTACGTACTGCCGCGCACGTCATCAGTATGCCGACGGCGACTATACGCGTATGCGCCATCAGCGCCAGGTCATCGGTGCCCTTGCGAACGCAGTGCTCAACAACATGGACATCACGCGCCTGCCTGGTGTCATCGAGTCTCTTTCCGACATGGTCGTCACCGATTTGGGCGTGCAGGATATCGTGTCGCTCGCGAACGCGATGCGCGGCATGGATACCGATAACATGTGGTCGGCCAACTTGCCGTCTTGGGCGGGCGAGGATACATACATCGACGGCCAGAGTTACGTCTTTGTCTACGAGGACAAGCTCAAGGAGATGATGGAGCGCGTCGATGCCGGTGAGGATCCACAAGGCCCGCAGTCCATGGGCTCCTCCTCGGGCGAGTCGAGTACGATTGCCGACCTTGCCAACAACGATTCTCGTTCGTTTAGTAACGGAACCGATAAGGGCACATCGTCGTCATCGGATGAAGAAACGATCTCCGAAGACTAAAAAGAAAGCCGCCGGGCACAAGCTCGGCGGCTTTTTAATAAGGCTTTAGCCTGTGCGGCGCGCAGCGCCGCATCTAAACCCACCCGCTATGCGGGTGGAGTTAACCGGCTTTACAAAACCACCCTCCCGCCGGACACTTGCGATTGTTCAGGCCGCAAGGGTTCCGAGACGGAAGGGTGGTGAGGCGCATGGCCGAGAAGGCCTACAGCCTGTCGCACACGAAGTGGATGTGCAAGTACCACATCGTGTTCACGCCGAAGTATAGAAGGAAAGTGATCTACAACCAAATCAGGTCCGACCTTGGGGAGATCTTCAGGAAGCTCTGCCAGTACAAGGGGATAGAGATAATCGAGGGGCACCTGATGCCCGACCACGTGCACATGCTGCTCGCGATACCGCCGAAGTACAGCGTGGCCAGCGTGATGGGCTACCTGAAGGGCAAGAGCTCGCTGATGATCTTCGACCGGCATGCGAACATGAAGTACAAGTTCGGCAACCGGAAGTTCTGGTCGGCCGGCTACTACGTGTCGACCGTCGGCCTGAACGAGGCGACGATAGCAAAGTACATACGGGAGCAGGAGAAGGCGGACATAGCGTTGGACCGGCTGAGCGTGAAGGAGTACGAGGACCCGTTCTCGCGCGGGACGCGGCCGAAGCGCTGACGCCGGTTTGACCGGCCCGCCACGGGTCAAAGCGCAATGCGGCCTGAACACCGTGAAGGCCGGCGTCTTTAGGCGCGGGCCAGCGACCCGAGGGTTACACCCTAAGAGCAAACCACCCCTTTTAGGGGTGGTTCTGATTAACTGGTAAGAACCCGCGCCGTCCCCCGAATAATGCCTTGTCATTGCTTTTTTTTGAAGAGGTGGTCTGATATTCTCAAGCCAGTGTGTAAATGGGCTTGGGGGAACATGGGAAGTGCCATGGCGGGCCCGCGACCACGTTCGGAGGAACGATGAAGAAGAAACTCACGACGCTCGCGCTTATTCTGATCGCTGCGCTGAGCATGCTCGCGCTGTGCGCCTGCAACAACGGTCCTTCGTCGGAGGAGGTCATTCGAGAGGGCCTGTCCGGAGAGCTCGACACGATCGTCAACAAGAAGGGTGACGATTGGGATGAGATGATCAGCGACATTGAGGATGAAGCCGACCTCTCCCAGTTCGGTATCGATGCCGAGGAGTTCGTTAACGTTTTGTTTGATGGCTTTGATTACGAGATCACCTCGGTCGATGTCGACGAGGAAGACGATACCGCCGTTGCGCACGTGACGCTCACCTCTAAGTCCATGAAGGACGTGATGACGGCTTTGCAGCAGGCAGCCGATGACTTTATGGGCGATCCCAACAACTATGCAGGTTTGAGCGAGGACGAGCTTTACAAGAAGGTCGGCGAGCTGATGATGGATGCCATCCGTGGCGTCGAGACGCAGAATGTCGATGTGGATCTTGAGTGCGAGCGCGACGAGGACGGCAACTGGACCGAGGCCGATAGCGTTGCGGACGAGATCACCAATGCACTGATGAGTTAATCGCCAATCGATATCTTGCCTCTGGGGGCCGGGAATAATTCCCGACCCCTTTTTGTTTGAAACAAAAACAAAACCTATCAACAACCCGAAAGACAAGAACGAAAAAGCGAAAGTAAGGGGTTGGTAAGCGCGCTTGGGACGAAGGCTGCGTTTGAGCGGGGGTACGGC
>JAXJMO010000097.1:0-7156 GCA_036313175.1 Collinsella sp.
CCCTTCTTCCTCTTTCCGGACATGCCGTCCTCCGATCTCCCGGGGCCGGCCGGTCCGGCCCTCAGGGTATCGGGTTCCCACATTCATCCGCACATGTACGGATGAATGTGGGAGGTGTTCGGATGAAGTCGATAATCAAGGGTCTCACATAGTAGCTGTGTTTTATAACCCTCGTTTGTCGCATCTTCTGCGAACGGGCTACAATAACTTAGTCTGTGCGATATGGAGGTGAACATGGCTGAAGCTGGTATCGGCGTTGATATCGTCGAGATTTCCCGCATGAAATCAATTCTTGAAAAGACGCCGTCGTTTGCTCGGCGTGTGTTTACCGAAGAAGAGCGTGCGTATTGCGATGCATCATCGCGTCCCGCTGCTCACTATGCGAGCCGCTTTGCTTCGCGCGAGGCGGTACTTAAAGCTCTCGGCACGGGTTTTAGTCAAGGCGTGGGTCGCAAGGATGTTTCGGTTACGCGTGATAAACTCGGCAAACCGAAGGCGCTGCTTTCGGGCCGTGCTCTCGAGATCGCTCAAGAACTGGGTGTTGTTGAGGTCGCTCTTTCCATTACGCTTACAGGAGATTTGGCCGTTGCGAATGCCATCGCGATTACCGAAGATGCTCGGCCTAAGCCAAAAGAGGAAAAGGTGAGCACCAAGAAACGCGTAGCGCAGACATTTAAAGAGGCTCGCTCTGTTTTAGATGAGCTTGAGCAGCTGCAGAATTCAGCATTGACGGAGCACCTGGGCGATGCTTCGCAAGATACGCTAGGAGCATAGATGAAACCGGTTTTGAGTACCGAAGAAGTCGTTCGTCTCGAGGATATCATCGAACGCGAAGGGACTTCGAAGGCCGAGCTTATGGAGCTAGCGGGTGAGTTTGCCGCCAACGAGGTCTTGAAGCTCAATCCCGATCGGGTTCTCGTTCTGGTCGGTTTTGGTAATAATGGCGGCGACGGTTGGGTTGCCGCCGATATCCTGAGCCATAAGGGTGTGGACGTGGATATCGTTTCTCCGGTTGAGCCGGATGAGATTCCTGCTGCTCTGGCACGTCATGTTGCTCGTCGTACTGCCGGCCGCGATGTGCACGTTTGCGTCGGCCCCTCGCGTGACGAACTCGAGGTTTTGATCGATAAGGCCGATGTTGTTGTCGATGCCATTTTTGGTACCGGTTTCCACGGAAATCTGCGTGCGCCGTTCTCCATCTGGATTCCTACGGTCAATGAATGCGCCGATTGTGTCGTATCCATTGATGTTCCCTCGGGCCTGAATGCCGAGACGGGCGTTGTTGATGACGACTGCATTCGTGCCGAGCATACGGTGACGATGATTGCGCCCAAGATTGGTCTGTATAGCGCTGATGGTCCTGAGTATGCTGGCGATTTGATCTGCGGCAATCTTTACGACCGTCTTGACGAGGTCATCGATGATGTCGACCACGCCGCCGAGATTGTCGAGCCCGGTGACTTAGTTGATTACTTTGCCCCACTACCTACGAATATCGATAAGTATTCCCGTGGCTCTGTGCTTATTGTCGCCGGATCTGCGCAATATCCTGGTGCTGCCATTATGGCGGCCAAGTCTGCAGCTCGCGCGGGTGCTGGTTACGTGGCAGTCGCGGCTCCTGACGCCTGCGCCAATCTTATTCGCATGGCACTTCCTTCGATTCCCGTCTTTGCTATTCCGTCTGATTCCCGCGGCTCCTTTGGCGCCGCTGCGCGCATGACTGTGTGCGAGATTGCAAAGAAGTACAGCTGTGTACTGTGCGGTCCCGGTATGACGACATCTGCCGGCGCTATGCAGGTGGTTTCGGGCTTGCTCGAGCTTGATGTACCGCTTATTTTGGATGCCGATGCACTCAACTGCCTTGCTAAGATTGCCATTGACGGTATTGATAGTAATCCCGAGATGTATCGTCGCGAGCAGCCGTTGGTTATGACGCCGCACTATCGTGAGCTTTCGCGTCTGGTTGCCGGTGACGAGGTGAACGACCTTGGTACCGCGATTGCGGCCGCGCAGAAGGTTGTCTGGGCTGCAGGCTCCGACAACCTGGTTGTCATTGCCAAGGGGCCGACGACGGCTATCTGTGGCGTTGAGCGTGTGCTGCTGCCGCTCTCGGGTCCGGCTTCTCTGGCAACTGCCGGTTCGGGTGATGTTCTCGCGGGTATTTTGGCCGGCACGCTTGCCACCATGCGCGACGAGATGGATCGTTGGGAGTTGCTGTATTCGTACGCCGTCGCACTTCACAGCTACGCCGGTTTTGCCGCGGCGACGGAGTATGGTGAGAAGAGCGTCATCGCGACCGATCTTATCGACTTGATCGGTCCTGCCATGGAACTGGCGGCAAAGGATGCGCTCGAAGATCTGGGAATCATGGACGAAGGGTCGGATGACTAATCATGAATAAAGCCGATTTGACGCGCTGGTCCTGGGTCGAGATCGACCGCGGGGCGCTCCGTCGCAACACGAGGGCCTATAAGAATTTGCTGAATCCACGTCAGCGCCTGTGCTGCGTGGTTAAGGCCGATGCTTATGGTCATGGAGCTGTTGAGTGCGCCAAGATCATGTATTCGGCCGGTGCCGACATGTTTGCCGTGGCGACGGTTAACGAGGGCGTTGAGCTCCGACAGGGCGGGATTACGAAACCCATCCTCATCCTAAGCGAGCCGCCTATCGAGGCCATTCCGACGTTGCTCGAGTTTGATATCATGCCTTCGGTCTATACGTCTGATTTTGCTCTTGCGTATGGCGAATGTGCCGTCGCGGCGGGCAAAGTGGGCAAGTATCATCTCGCCATCGAGACGGGCATGAATCGTATCGGCGTTCACTACACGCAGGTGCTCGACTTTGTCCGCGGTATAAATTTCCATCGCGGTATTCAGTGCGACGGCGTATTTACGCACTTCGCCACGGCCGATGAACCTTCGGGCTGGGACTACAAGCTGCAGTGTCAGCGCTTTACCGAGGCCGTTCAGGCCATTAAGGATGCGGGTTTTGAGTGCGGTATCGTGCACTGCGCCAACACGCCGTCCTCGATGCTCGACTCCTCGATGCATTTTGATATGATTCGCGCCGGCGTTGGCTTGTATGGCATGCAGCCGTGCGAGCTGAGTGGCCGCGTGATGCAGCTTGATCCCGTTATGAGCGTCCATGCGCGCGTGACGCGCGTGGCACACCCTGCGATGGGTGAGGGCGTGGGCTACGGTTTTACCTACCGCGTACCGCGTACGCGCGTTCAGATCTGCACGCTGCCGATCGGTTATGCCGATGGCCTATCGCGTACGCTTTCCAATCGTATGGATGTGCTGTATCGCGGCGAGCGTGTGCATCAGGTTGGCAATATCTGCATGGACCAGTTTATGGTCGCCATTCAGTCCAACCCGGCACACGAGATTCCCGAGGCCGAGTATGGTGACGAGATGATCATTGTCGGCCGCGATGGCGATGCCGAGATCACTATGGACGAGATGGCCCGACTGCGCGGAACGATTAACTACGAGGTCGCCTGCGGCTTTGGCATGCGTCTCAACAAGGTCTACGTGTAGGAGCCGCTATGGGCGTCATGCACATCCCCGGCCATACCCATCAGGCACCACGTGAGGTCGCACTCGAGGAAATTGAGGCCGTTCTGGGCGATTGTCACCTCTGCCAGCTCTACCAGTCGCGTCACAATATCGTGTTTGGCGTGGGAAACCCCCGCGCTCGCGTGATGTTTATTGGTGAGGCGCCGGGCCGCAATGAGGATTTGCAGGGCGAGCCCTTTGTGGGGGCGGCAGGCGAGGACCTCAACGGCATTTTGTCGCTGGCGGGCCTCAAACGCGAAGACGTCTACATTGCCAACGTGCTTAAGTGCCGCCCGCCGGGAAACCGCAATCCGCGTCCCGAGGAAGTGTTGGCTTGCTCGCCGTTTTTGCGTGAGCAGATTCGAAGCATCTGGCCCGATATTATCGTGACGCTCGGCAACCCCGCGACGCACTTTGTGCTTAAGACCGAGATTGGCATTACTAAGCTGCGCGGCAGGTTCCACCAGATGGGGCATTTTGTAGTAATGCCCACGTTCCATCCGGCAGCAGCGCTGCGCAATCCGGCGTGGCAGGAGCTGCTGGAGGAAGACTTTAAGATGCTGGGCGACTATCTGGAGCGACATCCCGCACCAGAGGACGCCTCGGAATAATAAGGAGCATATATGTCCCTGGAGCGCCTGGGGGTAGGTACTTACAAAACGACTTGCGCTGCCGATACGGAGTACTTTGGCGAGCTAATTGCACCGTGCCTTGAGGACGGCGATGTGCTCATCCTGACCGGTGGCCTGGGAGTGGGCAAAACTCACTTTACCAAGGGCGTCTCGCGCGGGCTGGGCGATGGGCATATGGTTACGAGCCCTACGTTTGCGCTCATGGCCGTTCACGATCAAGGTCGTATTCCGCTGTTTCACTTTGATCTATACCGCCTGGAGCATGCCTACGAGCTCGAGGATACGGGCATTTTCGATGTGCTGGGCTATGAGGGTGCTTGCCTGCTGGAATGGGGCGAACAATTCCAGGACGAGCTGACGGATGAGTATCTTTCGGTGACGCTCAAGCGTGATGAGGGCGACAGCGATGTGCGAACGATAACGCTTGAGGCGCACGGTGACCGCGCAATGGAGCTTTCCCATTTGATTGATAAGGCTGTACAAGATGAGCTTGCATAACGACAACGCGCTGGTGGTGGCGCTCGATACCTCGACCGACATGCTTGCCTGCGCGGCAAGCTGGATTGATGGGCAGACGGGCGAGACGAAGCTCGTGAGTGGCGACCACATGTGTCGCCGTCACGCCAACGTTGAGCTCGTGAATACCGTTGATGGCGTGCTGGCTCAAGCCGGTCTGGATCGCAGCGATGTTGGTTGCTATGTGGTCGGCCGCGGCCCGGGGTCCTTTACGGGTGTGCGCATCGGCATCTCCACTGCCAAGGGCCTCGCGCGTGGTGCCAATGTTCCGCTGCTGGGCGTGTCGACGCTCGACGCCTGCGCTTGGACGGCGTGGAAGGCTGGCGTGCGCGGCAAGCTTGGTATCTTGGCCGATGCTATGCGCGGTGAGGTATATCCGGCGCTGTATATGCTGGTCGATGAGGGTCCCGAGCGTCTGTTTCAGCGCGAGCGCGTGGTCAAGGCCGCCGTGGCGCTTGATGAGTGGCGTCAGACCGCGGGCTGGGATCAGGTTCAGCTAACTGGTGACGGTCTCGTGCGTTATGGCAAGCTGCTGGGTGAGGACGAGACGGCACGCTGCGTGGAGCGAGGCCTGTGGTGGCCCTCGGGCGAGGGCCTGCTGATGGCGCACGCCGCAGGCGATGGCGATCCCGCTCGCGTCTTGCCGATCTACACGCGCCTTTCGGACGCCGAGGAAAACGAGCGCAAGCGCCTGGGCCTTGCCGAGAGCGCGCAGAGTGAGGTGACAGGTGTTGCCGACGAGCTCGCTGGGCGTCATCTGCAATTCCGCCCCATGGGCGCGGCGGATGCCGAGGGCGCGAGCGCACTGGAGACCGCCTGCTTTGAAGGCGCCGGACACGAGGCGTGGACGCCGGGCATGTTCTTGTCCGAGCTGGGCGAGGACGTTGCCGCTCCGCGTAGCTGGTGGGTGGCGCACGACGACGGTCAGTTGCTGGGTCTTGCCGGCGGCATGGTCGTCGACGGGGACGTGCAGATTATGGACGTTGCCGTCGATCCGACTCATCGCCGTGAGGGTATCGCCCGCAAGCTTCTGTCGCACGTGAGCTATGACGCGCAGATGCTCGGCTGCACCACGGCTTCGCTTGAGGTTGAGGACGGCAACGAGGGCGCAATTGCACTCTATGCCGCCCTGGGCTTTACCGAGGCTGGCCGTCGCCGCGGCTACTATGGTGCCGGCAAGGATGCCATCGTCATGACGGCTCCGCTGCCCCTCGTGCTTCCGGTCGACAATGCTTCGCCCGAGCCGACGGCGGCAGAGCAGCGCGTATGGCCGCTGCCTGCGCCCGGGCGCTCCGAGGGGGAGCGTGCCGAAATTGAACGCCGCCGCCTAGTGCTCGCTATCGAGAGTTCCTGCGACGAGACGGCCGTGGCGATTATCGATGCGGATGGCAATATGCTGGCCAACCAGGTGTCGACGCAGATTGATTTCCATGCCCGTTTTGGCGGCGTGGTGCCCGAGATCGCCTCGCGCAAACACGTTGAGGTGATTGTGAGTGTCGTGGATGCGGCGCTCGAGGATGCCGCAGCATCGCTTGGTCTTGAGGGTGGAGCCATTGCCCCCAGCGAGCTTGCCGCCGTGGGCGTGACACAGGGTCCGGGCCTGGTGGGCGCGCTCGTGGTTGGCGTCGCCTTCGCCAAAGGCTTTGCCTACGCTGCCGGCAAGCCGCTCGTGTGCGTCAACCATCTGGAGGGGCACCTGTTTGCCAACTTGCTAGCGCAGCCCGACCTCAAGCCGCCGTTCATCTTCACGCTTGTCTCGGGCGGGCACACCATGCTCGTGCACGTGAAGGCATGGGGCGACTACGAGGTACTTGGTGAGACACTCGATGATGCTGTGGGCGAGGCCTTCGACAAGGTAGCCAAGGCGTTGGGTCTGGGCTATCCCGGTGGCCCCATCATCTCCAAGCTGGCCGAGACGGGCAATCCCCGCGCGATCGATTTCCCCCGTGCGCTTAACAGCAGGGGAGACTATCGCTTCTCGCTTTCGGGCCTTAAAACCGCTGTGACGCTCTACATTGAACAGGAGACCAAGGCCGGGCGCACGATTCACCTTCCCGATCTGGCGGCTTCGTTTGAGGCAGCTGTCTTTGACGTGCAGTACAAGAAGGCCAAAAACGCACTGCACGCTACCGGATGCAAGGAATACTGCATCGGTGGCGGCGTCTCGGCCAACCCGCATCTGCGCGAGATGATGATCAAGAAGCTTGGGCGTCAGGGGATTCGCGTAACGGTGCCGCCCTTGTCTGCCTGTACCGATAACGCAGCCATGATCGCGGAGGTCGCTCGCCGTAAATTCGACCGAGGTGAAATCTCGCCGTTCGACGTCGACGCCGATCCAAACATGACGCTGTAGTCGTATGGGTGCGGTCCCCGACCGGAGGGGCCGGATATAAGGTTTCCTGCTCTACAGTCCTGCGCAAGACGAAGGCCACATTAAGTGG
The DNA here is from genome assembly GCA_036313175.1 of Collinsella sp. Taxonomy (GTDB): domain Bacteria; phylum Actinomycetota; class Coriobacteriia; order Coriobacteriales; family Coriobacteriaceae; genus Collinsella. The sequence goes on from JAXJMO010000097.1 coordinate 7,147, forward strand.
CCTTCTTTGC
>JAXJMO010000098.1:0-30644 GCA_036313175.1 Collinsella sp.
GCCGACACCACTCGCCCGACCGCCCCGCACTCCCCCGCCGCGAGCCGCGATCTGGGGACCGCTGTCTCGAACACTGCGAACGCCGTGGGCACCTTTATCGCCCAGGGCGCCTCGGCCATGCGTGAGATGAATGCCGCGAAAAAGGCACTTGCCGATGCCCGCACCCACCTGGCCGAACTTGAGCAGCGCATTGCCAATCAGGCCGAGGAACTCGAGACGCGCCAGGATATCGCAGGCCGCTACGAGCAGATCGTCGCCGACCAGCGTCAGGCGATCGCCACAGCGCAAAAGACCGCTGCGGCAGCCGAGATTGACCGTGATGCCCACGGCGCCAAAGCGACAGAGCTCAATGGTCAGCTCGAACAAATGAAGACAGAGGATGACGCGACTGAGCTCCGCCTGAAGGCCGCGCTCGACGCCGTGGAGGCCCGCGAGGCGAGCTCTCGCGAGACCGGCAACCGCCTCGTTCGACGCCTTGAGGATTCCAAGCGCATCCGCGACAAGGTGAAGGCCGAGCGAGACGCCGGCATTGCGGCCGCACAACAAACCGTCGACGCCACGCGCGCCCAGCTCGAGACGCTGCGTCATGAGTATGCCGAGCTGCAACGCAATCCCTCGGCAAATCCCGCCAACTATACGGTGCGCACCAGCGAGCTCTCGATGCAGATCTCCGACACGGCGGATGCCCTGCGTAAAGCCGAAGAAGATGTCCCGCGCATCACCGCCGACCTTGAGCACTCGCTTGCCGCAGCCGAGCAGGCCGTCGAGCAGGCACAAGCCCCCATCACCGACGCCAAGCGAGCCCATCAGGCCGTGACGGCAGAGGCCGATGCCGCGCGCGACGAGCTGCAGACCGCAAAAACCGCCGCCGCGACGCGCCAGCGCGAACTGCGCGAGAAGATCGCCGCCGAGGACAAGGCACGCCGCGACCAAGAGCAGAGCATAGCCAACGCCCAAGCAGATGCCGCGCATGCGCAGTCGATTATCGAACAGGCGACCGAGGTGCACGACCACCCAGAGATCACTGAGTCGCTTGCAGGATCCTTGGCCCGAGACAAAGCCGAACACGCCGAGACCGAGCGAGAAGTCGCCCAGCTCGAGGCCACCGAGGACGCGGTGCGCGAGCGTACCCGCGACTCACGCATCAAATTCACCGGCGCCATCGTCTGCATCGTCGCCGCAATCCTGGTGATCATCCTAGTCTGGCTGTTCGCGAGCAAGTAAACCAGCTGCCAAAAAAACGCTCAACGCAGTTGCGGTGAGATAGTTCTTGAATTGGCCTTTTTTGAGGCTAAACAGGAACTATCTCACCGCAACTTATTTAGATCGACGCAAGGCAACCTATCCCTCTTGCACCGATCTCTTGACATAAGGACTGTCCCCAGGTGCCGACACAAAAGGAACGTCCCCAAGTGCCAAGTGCCGTAAGAGTGTCCCCCTTGACTAGTCATTTAAGAACATCCCCAATGACTACCCAATGACTACAGCGACAACCACGGCAACGCCGATGTTTTAGCAACGACAGCGAGCGGGTCGCATTTGAGGCAAGGTGACGTGAAACGAAAGGGCGCTGACCTTCTGGTCGCGCCCTTGAAGTTGAACGTCAGATTGTCCAAATGCGGCCCGCGCAGCGTCGAGTAGTTACGCGGTTCGTAGAACCGCGTAACTAACAAATGAGCATCGCGTCGCCAAAGCTGAAGAAGCGGTAGCGCTCCTCGATGGCAGCGGCGTAGGCATCCATGATCTGGTCGCGGGTGGCAAGCGCGCTTACGAGCATCATGAGCGTGGAGCGCGGCACGTGGAAGTTCGTGATCAGCGCGTCGACCACGTGATAGGTCGAGCCGGGCATGAGGTAGAGCTGCGTCGTGGCGTTCTCGCGTACCACGATGTCGCCACGGCCGAGCGTATCAGCCCCGTCCTCGCGGCCCTCAAAATAGCGCGCCGTCACGGCTGGATCGGACACCGACGCCTCCGCGTCAAACGCGCTTTCGAGCGAGCGCACCGCGGTGGTGCCGACGGCGATCACGCGATGTCCCTCGGCCTTGGCCTTGTGCACGGCGTCGACCACCTCCTGCGATACGTGGTAGCGCTCGGTGTGCATGACGTGCTGCGTAGGGTCGTCCTCCTCCACCAAGCGAAAGGTATCGATGCCCACCTCGAGCTCGACGGCGGCAAACTTCGCACCCTTGGCCTCGATGGCAGCCATGAGCTCGGGGGTAAAGTGCAGACCCGCCGTGGGAGCGGCAGCCGAGTGCTCCTCCTTCATGGCGTAGACGGTCTGGTACTTCTCGGGATCGCCCTCGTAATCGGTAATGTAGGGCGGCAGCGGCACGTGACCGGCAGCATGAATGGCCTCGTCAAGCGTGCGCGGCTCGCCGGCGGCATTGCAACCGGCCGGCTCAAAACGCACCAGGCGGCCGCCGCGACTATCGGTGACAAAGTCGACGACCTCGGCCGTCAGCACCACGGGAGCCCCCTCGGGCGCATGAGCGCCACCGGCGCGATACTCAATCTGAGCACCGGGCTTCAGGCGCTTACCCGGCTTGACCAAGCACTCCCAAACATGGCCCAGCGGGTCAACATCCTCGCGGCGCTTGAGCAGCAACGTCTCGACCACGCCGCCCGAGCCCGTCTTGCGACCGATAAGACGGGCCGGCATCACGCGCGTCTGGTTGATGACGAGCACGTCGCCCGGCTCGATATAGTCGATGATGTCACGGAAGATGCGGTGCTCGACGGTGCCGCCATGCCCTAACGGCGTTCCTGTCTCGGAGCCTTTGCGATCAACCACCAGCAGGCGGCAGGAGTCGCGCGGCTCGGCAGGCGCCTGGGCGATGAGCTCTTCGGGCAGGTTATAGTCAAAATCATCGGTACGCATAGACACGTCGGATTCTCCTTATATAGCTAAAGTCCGCTCTACATCCTAGCAGGCTGACGTCCCAAGTGAACTACTTTTTGGCGGCTTTGCGCTCGTCGCGGATGCGGGCGCGGTCCATGGCCGCCTCGACGGCCGAGAAACGGCAGCCGCAGTAGTTCTGCCGATACATGCCCAGCTCGCGCGAACGACGTGTCGCCTCGGGGTAATACGTGCGAAAATCGCGAATCACCGGAGTGAGACCGCGAGCAGCAGCCAGACGCTCCAACACATCATTGCAGGTTTCGAACAACTGGTACGGCGAGACGGCGAGCGTCGTGCCCACAAACTCAAACCCGCGCTCCTGGGCCACACGGCACGCCTCGGCCAGACGCAGGGCATAGCATGAGCGACAGCGACGGGCTCGATCGGCGCCCAGCGGGGCCACGCCGGCCTCCCAGCGCTCCCGGTCCTCCCCCGCCTCGATAAGCTCGATGTCGCCATCGGCACACCACCGGCGCAGCTCGTCCAAACGCCGCTGCCATTCATCGTGCGGCTGAATATTGGGGTTTGTCCAGCAGATTGTGGGCTCAAACCCTTCCTCGCGCAGCAGGCGGACCGGCTCAAGAGAGCACGGCGCACAGCACGCATGCAGCAACAACGGCTTCATCGACATCTCCTCACCCGAAAAAGCGCACGCCAAAGGACGTATCCTCGCAGGCGACAATGCGGCGGTCGCGCAAAATGGTCCGCACGTAATACCAGTCGCCCACACAGCCCGACAAATGCAAGCCGGCCGCCAGGTAGCACAGCAGCGGATAGCCCGAAAACGCAAACCCCAGGGCAAGCGCCGCCGTCACAACAACCGTCGGCGCCAGGCAAACCGCCATGTACCGCCGGCGCGAATACACAACGCCCTCGGCGCAGGCATAGATCATCGCCGTCTCGCGATTCGCCCCAAAGGTCACCTTCGCGCCCGCAGGCGCCAGCAGCTTAAAAAACACACCGTGCACCAGCTCGTGCACGGCGAACGACGCCATTGAGATCGCAGCCAAGCCGACTATCCAGCCCACGACAGCCATCCAGCCGCCCGCGTCAGCCGCATCCAAGTCTGCAGGCCCACCCAGCAACATAAACACCGGCACCAAGCACACGGCAAACACGCCGACTACGACCATCCCCCACACAAAGCAAGCGTGCAGAAAATCCTCGTCTTCAAACGCATGTATGTTGGAAATCTCATTCATAGCATCTTAGGATAGCGCCCCTGCCACGTACCCGTCCGCATGTGCGATAATGTCGAACGATATGCACGAATTGACCACCGCGTCGCCAGGCCTTGCGCCCGGCCGCGCTCTCACCATATGCGAAGGAGTCCCATGGCATCCAAATACTCCATGAACGACCGTCCCAGCTGGCCTCGCCGCGCCATCGTTACCGCCGGCGAGCCCTACGGCAACAAGGGCCTTCACTTTGGCCACGTCGGCGGCGTCTTTGTCCCTGCCGACTTCTTCGCCCGCTTCCTGCGCGACCGTCTGGGCCGCGAGAACGTCATCTTCACCTCGGGCACCGACTGCTACGGCTCGCCCATCATGGAGAGCTACCGCAAGCTCAAGGAGAACGAGGGCTACGACAAGTCCATTAACGAGTACGTCGAGTCCAATCACTCCCGCCAGGCCGCGACCCTCAACAACTACAACATCAGCTGCGATATCTACGGCGGCTCGGGCCTTGAGCCGGCTGCGCAGATTCACAACGAAGTGACCGCCGAGATTATCGAGCGCCTGCATGAGCAGGGCACCATCTCCAAGCGCTCCACGCTGCAGTTCTACGACGCCAAGGCCGGCACGTTCCTCAACGGCCGCCAAGTGATCGGCCGCTGCCCCATCCAGGGCTGCAAGTCCGAGAAGGCTTATGCCGACGAGTGCGACCTGGGTCACCAGTTTGAGCCCGAGGAGCTCATCGCACCCAAGAGCCAGCTCACCGGCGAGGTGCCCGAGCTGCGCCCGGTCGACAACCTCTACTTCGACCTGCCGGCCTACCTCGACTTTATGAAGACCTACACCGCCAAGCTCGCCCAGAACCCGCAGGTTCGTTCCGTGGTCTCCAAGACCATGGAGGAGTGGCTGCTGCCGGCCCAGCTCTATATCCAAAACAAGTTCCGCGAGGCCTTCGATGCCGTCGAGGACCAGCTGCCCGAGCACACCGTGCTGGAGCCCGAGGGAAACAAGAGCAGCTTTACCGTCACCTTCCCCAGCTGGAAGGAGCGCGACGACGCCCATGCGGTGCTCGCCAACGGCGGCGTGCGCTTCCGCAGCGGCAAAGCGCTCGTGCCTTTCCGCATCACCGGCAACATCGACTGGGGCGTTCCGGTGCCCCAGGTCGACGGCGTTTCCGACGTCACCTGCTGGTGCTGGCCCGAGAGCCTGTGGGCGCCCATCAGCTATACGCGTACCGTGCTCGCGCGCGATGCCAAGGCCGCCGGCGTGACCGAGGGCGTCGCCGCCCAGGATGCCGCCCTCATGGGCGAGCCCGCTGCCGACTCCACACAGGTGCCCGCGCCCACCTACCAGCACAGCTCGCTCGACTGGCGCGACTGGTGGTGCTCGGACGACGCACAGATCTACCAGTTTATCGGTCAGGACAACATCTACTTCTACTGCATCGCGCAGACCGCCATGTGGGAGGCCCTGGGCTGGGACCTCACGCAGAGCACCGTCAGCGCCTGCTACCACCTGCTCTACATGGGCAAAAAGGCCAGCTCGTCCTCGCAGACGCCTCCCCCGCCGGCAGACGACCTACTCAACCACTACACCTGCGAGCAGATGCGCGCGCACTGGCTGTCGCTCGGCCTGTCCGAAAAGCCGGTGAGCTTTAGCCCCAAGGCATACGACACGCGTGTGACCGGCAAGGACAAGGACGGCAACGAGGTGCGCGCCTGCGACGACAAGCGCGTTATCGATCCGGCCCTTAAGGAGAGCGCCCTTTTGACCGGCGTATTCAACCGTCTGGCCCGCAGCTGCTTCTACGGCGTCGCCGTCAAGGAAGGCGACGAGAGCCCCTATCGCAACGGCTGCATCCCCGCCGGTGCCGCCTCTGCCGCCGTGGTCGAGGCTGCCGAGCAGGCAGCTCTTGCCTTTGAGCAGGCCATGTACAAGTTCGAGACGCACCGCGCGCTTGCCGTGTGCGACGACTACCTGCGCGCCGCCAACAAGCGCTGGAGCGACGCCTCCAAGGCCGCCAACAAGCTCGAGGGCGACGAAGCAAACGCAGCGATGACGCAGGCCCTGGTTGATGCCTTTACCGAGCTGCGCGTGGCGACCGTCCTGATGCACGGTATCGTCCCGGCCGGCTGCGAACTCATCTGCGAGTACTTCGACGTCGATCCGGTCGCCTTCTTTAGCTGGGATAACATCTTCGCCTCCACGGATGAGTTTGTGGAGAGCCTGGGCGAGAAGCCCGGCGAGCACCGCGTAAAGCCGCTACCCCCGCGCTTCGACTTCTTTAGCAAGCACGAGAGCCAGTACTAAACACTCGACATGTAATGGAATGGGAAGGAAAGACGGATGTCCAAGCCGCGTCGTCGTAAGCAGAAAAAGCAGGTCAAGGCCGAGCTCAAGCTTAGGCAGTTTGCTGCTACCGAGCTTTCCGACCAGCTTGCCGCCCTTCCCTGCGCTGCCGACCTGCCACGCTTTATGGTCGACACGGTCGCCGGCGCCTATGCGCCCGCCGATGCCGAGCTCATGATCGAGGGCTTCGGCGCCGCGGCCACACGCCCGGTCACACTGCGCGCCAACACGCTCAGGGCGACCGCCGAGGACATCGCTGCGGCGCTCGATGCCGCCGGCATCGCCCACAACCCCGTCGCCTGGTACCCAGACGTCTTTATCCTGCCCGAGGCCCAGGTTTCCGATCTGTGGGATCTCGACATCTACCGCGACGGCAAGATCTACCTACAGAGCCTGTCGTCCATGATGCCGCCTTTGGTGTTGGGCGCCCAGGCAGGCGAGGACATCCTGGACATGTGCGCAGCCCCTGGCGGCAAGACGACGCAGATCGCCGCCCTCACCCAGGGCCAGGCACACCTCACCGCCTGCGAGATGAGCATTCCCCGCGCCGAGAAGCTCGAAGCCAACCTCCACCGCCAAGGCGCAAAAAACGTGCCCGTCATGCGCATCGACGCACGCGAGCTCGACGAGTTCTTCCGCTTTGACCGCATCCTGCTCGACGCTCCCTGCACCGGCACGGGCACCGTCATCAGCGGCAACGAGAAGAGTCTGCGCGGCCTCACCGAGCAGTTGCTGAGCAAGTGCGCCCGCTCGCAGCGAGCACTTCTGGACCGCGCCATGGGAGCCCTCAAACCGGGCGGCACGCTCGTCTATTCGACTTGTTCGATCTTGCCGCAGGAAAACGAGGACGCCCTGCAAGAGGCCCTCGACAAGCATATGGACTGCGAGCTCATCCCCCTCGACGGCACGCCAAGCGAAAGTGAGGCACGCCGCGCCCAGGAAGCTGGCGAGGAGCCGCGCATCGAGTCCAACGCCCTGACCGAGGCAATCGCCGCGGGTCAGGTATCGGCCATCACCAACGGCATGCCCGGCACGCTCACCATTCCGCCCAGCCGCGAATTTGAGGGCTTCTACATTGCCCTGATCCGAAAACGCAGCTAGCGCACGGATCCAAAACTCAACAAGCTATCTCCGTGCGCGTTTGCCCTGCTGGTCGCGATGCTGTTTAAGCATCGCGCGCTCCTTGCGTTCGGCCCTTTTGCCCTTAATGGCCGTGACCACAAAGTAGATAACCGCGGCGGCAACGATTGCGCCTACACACAGGCCAATCGAGCCAAACATTGCTGTCAATTCCATACCGCGTCACCTCTCTTTTAAACGGGACTTTCAAGATAGCACCTCGATCCCCGCCACCACAGCTCCTTCACGTTCGCCGGTCCTTCGGTCTAACGGATGGCGCGGCGGGGAAAAATCAACTCGTCAAACGATTTAGCATTCGCAATTCCGGCTGCATCGCGCCGGCCGTCATCACATAGAATCGAGCTTCCATGGATACCCTCAACGATCTAAATGAGCGCGTCGACGCCTTCGTCGGCACCAGCTCTTTCGACACGCCTGCCGCGGCAAACGACCAAGCCCCCATCGATGTGCCCGCCGAGGTTCACGAGGACATTGTCGCCTCGGTCGATTTCTCCGAGGTCGAGCTCGCAGACGAGTTCACCGAACCCCAGGTAGCCGTGACCCCCAACGGACTGCTTCCCATGGAGCCGCTGCCCATCGACGGGCGCCTGCGCAAGGCGGCCCTTCGCATGCCTGACGAGATCGAGGAGGCCAGCGGCTTCACGCTCTTCGGCCGTCGTATCAAATCGCTCATCTACACCACCGACGTCGCGGTCATCCGCAACTCCAACGCCGATGCCGTCTTTGCCGTTTACCCCTTCACGCCGCAGCCGGCCATTACGCAGGCACTGTTGACCGTCGCCGAGTGCCCGGTCTTTGTAGGCGTGGGCGGCGGAACTACGACCGGTAAGCGCTCCGTGCAGATGGCAGCCGTCTCCGAGATGCAGGGCGCGGCGGGCTGCGTGGTCAACTCCCCCGCTACTGCCGAGATGGTCGAGCACATCACCAACATCGCCGACATCCCCGTCATCGCTACGGTCGTTCGCTGCGACGACGATGCCCACGCCAAGGTGCGCGCTGGAGCCAAGATTCTCAACATCGCCGCCGGCAAGAACACGCCCCAGGTCCTACGCGAGCTGCGCAAGCACTATCCCAACCTGCCGCTCATCGCGCCGGGCGGCAAGACGCCAGAGAGCATCCGTGAAACCATCGCCGCCGGCGCCAACGCCATCATCTGGACGCCGCCTTCGGCCCAGCAGCTACAGACCGACATGATGCAGCGTTATCGCAAGATGAAGGAAGACGCCACACCTGTCATCTCGCACGACGATGTGCCCATTATCGACCAGGTCTCCGCCGCCGAGGTCAGCCAGGTCGAGAACATGAATCCCGATGTGCCGATTCCCGACGAAGTCATCGAGCGCGTCGCTTCGATCCACGAGCGCGTCGAGGAGCATCGCGCCAACCGCGGCCTCAAGCCATCACTGCACGGCTTCTTCTTCCGCGGAAAGAAACGCTAATCGTAACAGCAAGGCCCGCCCCACAAACGTGAGGCGGGCCGTTATCGTTTGAGCAATCATGCAGCGACGTGATGGAGCAAATTAATCCACGCGCTTGTCGCCCATAAAGAAGAGCGCCACCGTACCAGGTCCGGTATGCGAGCCAATCAGAGTACCGATGTCATTGATCTCAATCTTGCCTTTAAGCTGCGGAACCTGTTCCTCAATCAGCGCCGCAACTGCCTCGGCATCCTCGCGGCACGCCGAGTGCGACATGATGCACTTACCCGAATAATCCGCACCGTCCCGCACGTGTGCCATCATGGTCTTGGCCATCTCGGAAATCGCTCGCTTCTTAGTGCGAATTTTCTCACGTGGCGACAGCTTACCTTCGCAATCGACCGTCATAAGCGGGCAAATCTTAAGCGCCGTGCCGATGATCGCGCTCGCAGCCGAAATGCGACCGCCTCGTAGGTAGCTCGACAGATCGGTCGAGAAGAACCAGTGGTGCAGGTTGAGCTTGTGCTCCTCGATCCAGGCAGCCGTCTCGTCGAGTGAAGCCCCGCTATCGCGCACGTCGGCGGCATATTCCAGCAACAGGCCAAAGCCCGAAGACGCCGCCAGCGAATCGATGACGTGCACCTTGCCGCCCTGGGGATAGCGATCCGCGAGCATCTGCGCCGCGACGCAGGCCGATCCATACGTGCCCGAAATACCCGACGACAACGTCAGGTGCAGCACGTCTTTACCCTCGGCAACAAACGGCTCCCAAAACTCCTCGTACTCGCCCACGCTCACCTGAGACGTCTTGGGCATGGCGCCCGCGGCAATCTGGGCAAAAAACTTGTCCGGCGTAATCGACTGATACAGATCGTCCGTATAGACAACATCGTCGATCTCGTAATGAAAACACACGACAGGGATATTGCGCGACGCAAAGAACTCACGGGTTCGGTCGGCGGCGGATTCACAGGTCAGGACAAAATCACTCATATGAGGCTCCTTACTCATTGCTGCGCAAATTATCGCACAGTGAGCCTATATACGGTACATATGTCCACTATTTACCAAATCGAACCAAAAATAGCGAACATCTTTACCACCATCGTCTCAACCGGCCCCACGCATAAATATCTGAGAAAACACCTTCTGTCGTCTCCACTCAACCGCCATATCTACCTCAACTAAATCGATTTACCAAACCGTTCAGCCGACAATTCAGCCGCTGGCGCAAAATCGAAACAAAAGCGGCGCATACTGATAAACGTTTGACACTGTTTATCAGTTTTACCAGCTCCATCGGAAGGTGTTTCATGGTCGCATTCGATCGCAACCCGCAAGACTTTAAGTATCTGCGTCTGCTGTCGAGACAATTTCCCACCGAACAATCCGCGTTTACCGAAATTATCAACCTCTCGGCCATCCTCAACCTACCCAAGGGCACCGAGCATTTTATGAGCGACGTGCACGGCGAGTACGAAGCCTTTATGCACATCCTCAACAACTGCTCGGGCGTCGTGCGCGAGCATGTCGACGAGATTTTTGGCGACACGCTCACCTTTGACGAAAAGGGCGAGCTGTGCACGCTCATCTACTACCCGCGCGAGAAGATCGAGCTGGTCCGCAGCCAGCGCGAGGACTCACCCACCTGGTACAAGACGATGCTTGACCAGCTCATCATGGTTGCCCGCTCGCTTTCGAGCCGCTACACCCGCTCCAAGGTGCGTAAGGCCATTCCGCGCGATTACGCCTACATCATCGACGAGTTGTTGCACACGCACCCGGACGAGAACAACTATCGCGTGCGCTATCACGAGCGCATCGTGGAGTCCATCCTGGAGACCGCCAGCGCCGACGACTTTATCGAGTCGCTCGCTTCGCTCATCAAACGCCTGGCCGTCGACCACCTGCACCTGGTGGGCGATATCTTCGACCGCGGCGGCGGCGCGGCCAAGATTATGGACCGCCTGCTCACCTACCATTCGCTCGACATCCAGTGGGGCAACCACGACCTGCTGTGGATGGGCGCTGCGACCGGTGAGCCCGCCTGCATCGCCACGGTGTTGCGCAACAACCTACGCTACGACAACTACGAGATCCTGGAGAACGACTACGGCATCTCGCTGCGTGAGCTTGTCGCCTTTGCCGATGCCACCTACACCGCCGGTGAGTCCATCACCCCGCTGATCAAGGCCATCAACGTGCTGCTCTTTAAGCTCGAGGGCCAGATTATCCAGCGCCACCCCGAGTTCGATATGACCGACCGCCTGTTACTCGACAAGATCGACCACGACACCGGCACGGTCACGCTCGCCGACGGCAGCGTGTGGCCGCTCACGACCAACGACTTCCCTACCGTCGACCCGGCAGACCCCTATACGCTCACGCCCCAGGAGCAGCACATCATCGACAAGCTCGTGTCCGAGTTTGTCACCGCCGATCACCTGCATCGCCATATCGATTTCCTCTATTCCCACGGCTCGATGTACAAGGTCGCCAACGGCAACCTGCTCTTCCACGGCTGCGTTCCGCTCAACGAAGACGGCACCTTTAGCAGCATGAACTGTCTGGGCACCTGGCACGCCGGGCGCGATTATCTCGATTTTTGCGACCACATCGCCCGCCGCGCCTGGCGCGTGGGCGACCGCGACGCCCTCGACTGGATGTGGTACCTGTGGATTGGCTTTAACTCACCCGCCAGCGGACGCCTGGTGCGTACCTTTGAGCGCGCCTATATCGCCGATAAGAGCACCTGGGTCGAGCCGATGGACCCGTACTTTACGCTTACCAAGTCGCCCTCGGTCTGCGATGACATCATGCGCGAGTTTGGCGTCGCGCCCATGGCATGCTCGCCGACCGGCCACATCATCAACGGCCACACGCCCGTTAAAACCACCAAGGGCGAGCAGCCCATCCGCGCCGAGGGCAAGCTGCTGGTCATCGACGGCGGCTTCTGCCGCGCTTACCATCCCAAGACGGGTATCGCCGGCTATACGCTCATCTCGAGCTCGCGCGGCTGCCGTCTCAAGTCGCATCAGGCCTTTACCACCGTCGCCGAAGCGCTCACGCGCAACATCGACATCGAGAGCGAGACCAACCGTTTTGACCAAGCAGACCGTCGCCGCATGGTGAGCGACACCGATACTGGCGCCAAGATCCGCAGCCAAATCCAGGACCTGCGTCAGCTGCTCGATGCATATAGAAACGGTGCTATCGAGGAGCGCGCCTAGCACCACCCGCGGGGATTGGCTAAACTTGCTAAGTTTGTCATCCCCGCGGCGCTTCGGCGCCAGCTTAAGGCAGGTACCATGCAAAAGCTCCTTGCGCAGATCATGAAATTTGGCGTCGTCGGTGTCATTGCCACGGTTATCGACTTTGGCATTATGAATCTGCTCCACTACGGTCTGGGCCTCAACATCCTAATTGCCAACACCAGCGGCTTTATCATCTCACTCATCTTTAACTACCTCGCAAGCATGAAGTACGTGTTTGCGCACAAGGAAGGCATGAGCCGCCGCCGCGAGTTCATCATCTTTGTCGTGCTGTCCGTGATCGGCCTGGCACTCAACGACGGTATCGTGCTGACACTCAACGCCGGTCTGGGGCTCGAGGCCAATATCGCCAAGATCTGCGCCACCGCGCTTGTCATGGTCTACAACTTTGTGACCCGAAAGATCTTCCTGGAGGGTGACGAGACCAAGTAACTCGAAACCCCTGCAGCATTACTGCGCCCACGGACGACGTGCACTCAGCGCAGTATCGTCCGTGGGTGCCGCTCGTTTACGGGCAAATTTTCAACGTTTGCGGATTAGCTCTTGAAAATTTGGCGAGTTCATATAGTTCTTGGCAAAGACCTTACGTTTCCCTTGTAAAAGCTCTAAAGTATCCTCTGCTCGATTCATCAACGCATTGGATGTGATTACGTGCGCAAGGCGCTGGCACAACCTCATACCAAGCAGTTCCTCAAGTTTGCTGTCGTGGGTCTTATCTCCTTTGGCATCGACTGGGGCATGCTCATTGCGCTCGTCGAGCTGTTCCACCTCGACTTTTTGATGAGCACCACGGTTTCGTTTATCACGTCCGTCGTGGTCAACTACTGGCTCAGCATGAAGTACGTGTTCGACCACCGCGAAGGCATGAGCCGCAAGCGCGAGTTCACGATCTTCACCATCCTGTCGGTGATCGGCCTGGGCCTCAACGACCTGTACATGTTTGTGGGCGTCACGTTTTTGAGCATCGGCTACCAGGCCATGAAGGCCATCGCCACGTTCCTCGTCACCTGGTACAACTACTTCAGCCGTCGCTTCTTCCTCGAGGGCGCACGGTCGTAGTCGATTCACTATTTGCTTGAATGTATAACCGGTTGGAATTCCCGTTCCAACCGGTTTTTTGTTTGCAGAGAGACCCGGCGACCCAGTCCCATTCGCATGAAAAACGGGCGGTCCGGATGTTGGCCCGAACCGCCCGTCTGGCGCGCTATGTCGAGGCCTCTAGCCCGTTACGTAATACCAAACGACGTTGTCGTCATTGGAGAGAACGTAGTTACTGCAGGCCGTCATGGGCGTTGTGCCGTTGACGGAGTACATCCAGCCGCTCGTGCCGCCGTACTGTTTCTCGGCCAAACCACCAATCGCGGAAACATACGTGCCGTACGACGAGCCGTGTGCGTTGACAGAAAGGCCTAGCGCGCACAGGGCATCGTAAACGGTGGCGCCTTCGTTAAAGGTAAAGGTGCCGCCAGAGGACACAGGATTGCCCACAGCGCTCGATGTGACCGAAACCGTCACCGTAACGTAGCTGGACTCCTGTGAGCCGCTTTGGCTGCCCGAGGAGGCGTTTCCACCATTAGAGGACGAGGCTCCATCAGACGACTGGCCACCGCCCGAAGAAGCACCGCCAGACGCATTGGAAGTATCACCGGCTCCCGTATTTTGGGCAGCGGATTTATCGCCAGACTTCTTGCCGCCCCGGTCCTCGGACTTCTTGCTATCCGAGTTTTTGTCCGATTCCTTGTTTGAAGACTCGGAATCGTCCTTGGCGCCGTTCGAACCCTTGGGCTCGTCTTTTGCATCATTCGAAGATTTGGAATCCTTGGAACTGGCCTCGCCCGAAGCGGCAGACGAGCCAGACCCCTTGGTGTCCTTGGCGACGACGCTCTCCCCCGTCACGGTCTGAACGATCCAGTCAATGGACCAGGCGCCGCTCTCGGAAGGATGGACGAAGCCCAGCGAGACGACGATCAGAATGGTGCACGCGGCAGCAAGAACGCCAAGGAGCGCCTTGCGACGAGAGGCGGACGCCGCCGAAGCGGCGCCCTTTTGCTTTGGATCATCGAGCTGGATAAACGAGGAGTCGGGCTGTTGCCCGCTGGTCTCCTTGGGCTTATCGGGCATTACCGTCACCCTTGCCGCGCTTGGTCAGCACGAAGACGGCGATGAGCGCGAGGCCAATCACGCCGGCGGCGATGCCAACGATGGCGAGCGGATTGGTGCCAGTCTCCTGCTCGGAAGCACTAGAGGACTTCTTAGCAGTGGTCGTGGAAACAGCACCCGTATCGGACTTGGAATCGGACTTCTTGTCGGACTTCTTGTCGGACTTGCCGTCCTTCCTGTCAGACTTCCTGCCAGACTTCTTGTCAGACTTCTTCTCGTCCTTCTTATCGGACTTATCGGAGTCCTTCTTGTCGGACTTGTTGTCCCTGGTCTCGGTCTTGGTCGACACCGTCGTCTTGGTCACCGGCTTCTGGCCCGGGGCAATAGCGCCGCCCTTCGAGCCGGAGCCAGAACCAGCGCCAGCGCCAGCGCCAGTGCCGGAACCAGTACCGGTACTAGAACCGCCGCCGCCATTCGAACCAACGCCGCCATTGCCGCCATTGGAGCCTGAACCGCCATTACCGCCAGGGTTAACGGCATTCTTGGTCCACTTGGCATACAACGTCAGGTCGGCCGTCACCGGCGTACTGAAGTCATACGCCTGCGTGCAAGCCTCATCGGTATACCAACCGCCGAAAGTGTAGCCATCGCGCGTCGGATCGACCGGCTTGACCAGCTTGCCATCGGCCGTAGCAACAAACTTAGTGTCGCAAGCAGACCCGCCGTTGGAGTTAAAGGCAACCGTCCAAGACTCGACAGCTCCAAGTTTAAACAGCGTGCCCGAATCATTAATGTAGTAGAGATTGCCAGAAGCATCGGCAATGACCGGAGAGTCACAGTACTGGTAATGGCCAGCCGCATCATAAATCTGCGTCGCCTCTGCATCGCCGAGCGTATAGCGATACACGCCACCACCAGCAGAGTAGTTGACGTAATCCTTGCTATCCGCGCTGTTAACGGTGAAGTACACATAGGTCTTGCCGCCCTGAACACTCACCAGCGGAGTAGCAGCAATACCGTTGAGGCCAGCCGGCAGCGCCTTGCCGTCGGCAGCAGCGACCATCGTGGTCTTACCCGTCTTCAGGTTATAGAGAACCAGAGCAGAGCCAGTAGCCGTCTGTCCGCCGACAATCAGATTGTCACCAGACACCGCAGGGGCGCTCAGATTATTCGTAAGGCCCAGATCAACCGTCTTCTGTGCACTCAGCACACCCTTCGCCGAAAGCGAAATCACATGGAGCTTTCCGTCGTGCGTCATCTGATAGAAGGTCGAACCATTGGACGGATCGGCAATGCAATCGGCATTTGCGACAGCGCCGAGCTCCATGGTCGAAACGACATCGCCCGTCGTCTTATCAATGCACTTAAGCGTACCCGCGCTCGTAGGAACGATGGCATACTTATCCGTCAAAGCCGCACCAGTCCAGTAATAACCCTCGGAAGCGTCAATGTTCTGCCAAGAAACTTCGCCCGTGGCAATCTTAATGCGCATAAAGGAGCCGTTGCCGTAGGTCGCGTTGTAATTCTCGTCATACGAAATATCGACCGAGCCTACATAGACGTACTCGCCGTCCGAAACGACGGTGCAGGAGCTCTGCGTCAAGTCCGTCAAACCAGGCGACAGCCACTTGCAGATCAGCTTGTCTGCAGTAATCGCCTGGACCGCACCGCCGTTGAGCGGAACGATGATAAGGCCATTGGTATAGATCGGACGAGAGGTATAGCTCACCTTAGAGGCAAGCGGCGCAGAGGCAACCTTTTTGCCCGTGGACGAATCGATCTTAATGAGCTCGTTCTCGGTCGCGATGTACACAAAGCCGTTAGCGATGACAGGCTCGCTGCAGTTGGCATACTGCTGGCCAGACTCGGCCTTCCAATCGAAGGCCCACTTAAGACCGGCGGCCTGCGCAGGCGTCTTGGCATCCGTTACGGTCGAACCGTTGCCACTGTTGCCGTAGCCGGCCCACTCGGCATCCCAATTAGGAGTCGTCGCACTCGGGTCCACGACAATCTTGTCGGGATCGGGCATGGGCGATTTTTCGGTGGTGTAGGCAAATGTAACCTTGTCGCCGCTCTTGAGCGTGACCTGGTTGGCACAGAGAGATGAGGACTCTCCGTTGATATACAGATGCCAGTATTTACCGGTCGCACCATCATAGCCGTAAGAGTTGTCTTCGAACGGCGAAGTAATGGACCAGTATGCACCACTCTGGGAGGCCTTGTAATCAATGCCCTTCGCCTTCAGAACCGTCTCAATAAGGTCCTGGGCCGTAGAGCCTTCGGGCAGGGAAACATTGCTTGACGAGCCCCAGCGAGTATTGTTGCCGTTGACATCGGGGCCGATGATATCGGCGGATCCAAGCACCTGACCAGGGAGGGCATCGCTGTCGCCAGCATACATAAAGGTGACGGCGTCACCCTCATGGAGCTCGTAGGCACCAGCGCCAACGTCGGCGAACTTGTACTTTGCGTCGGACTTGCCCTTTACGTAGAAGCGCCAATAGCTATTGGTCGCAGCATCAGAGCCACAATAGGTCTTACCGTCAAGCGGCGAGGTAATGCCCCTAAGGTACCAACCCCAAGACTCTTCTGTAGCTTTGAGTTTAAGACCAGTCTGCTCCAACAGGTCCTTAGCAGTAGAGCCCGCCTTGAGACTCGTCTGGCCCGTCGAAGCCCAAACCTGCTGCTTGCCGTCCTTGTCCTTGCCAAGCACCTGAACGGAAGCATGGACAGAATCGGACGGCAACTGGTCGCCCCAGCCACCGTAGAACCACGTGACGGTATCGCCAGCATGGATGGTGACATTGTCCGCCGTATAGTCACTCGACTTGCCGTTGATAAACAGCTGCCAATAGGTCGAATAATCTTGGGGCGTACCCAGCTCAACACCGTTGTACTTAAGGCTCAGAATGAAGGAGCCCGCAGCAACGGCGTCAATATCATTCGCCTCAAGCGCGACCTTCGTAAGATCAAGCGCGCTCGAACCGGACGTCACCACATACTGCGCGTTGTCGACCCAGGTCTGAGTCTTGCCCTGGGCATCGCGACCAATGACGGTCACATTCGCAGCAAGCTGGTCCTTAACGACAGGGGACGCGCTACCACCCGTAAAGGCAAACTCAATCTTCTGCCCCTGGGTGAGTTTGACGCTGCTCGCGCCAACCGAGGAAGACGCGCCGTCGACGAACAGCTGCCAGTAGGCATGAGTCGTCGGATCGTAGGCAAGCGTGCGGCCATCGCTCGGGGAGGTGATGCTTTCGAGGTAGAAACCGTATGCCGTGTTCGGATCGTACTTCGCCTTGAAGCCCGTCTTCTCCTGCAGCTTAATGAAGGCATCCGCAGCCGTCGCGCCCTCGTCGAGCTTGAGCTGCGTAGGCGCCACCCAGGTCTGAGCCTTGCCGTCGGCATCGGTGCCGATAATCGAGAACGAGACCTCGATTTGCTTCTTGACGACATCGCCAGTTTCTGTCGGGTTCTCTGTCTGGACGGCAGCCGCGGCGGCAGATCCTGCTTGGCCAGCGGATGCCGTCGAAGACTGCTCGCTCGTGGCAGGGCTCTCCCCCGTCGCCGAGCCTTCGTCGCCAGTTGCTGCCTCTGTAGTGGCGGCACTAGCTGCAGGCGCGCTCCCGGAATCCGAAACCTCGGCGCCGCTCTGCTCAGCGGTACCGCCCGCAAGCGCTGCGTACTCGCCTGGCGTCGTAGCCTGAGCCACAGCGTCGGTAATGCCCTCGGCACCCTCGGCCCACAGCTGAGCCGGCGTGGTGCTGAAGGCCATCGCGAAGGCCAGGAATGCCACCAGGCAGCGCTTTGCCACGCCGCGCGCGATTACGCCACGGCGACGAAGCGAGGCACGCTGGCACTCGTCCTCAAACATATCCATTTGTCTCCTACTGTCTGTACTTGGAGCGTTGCCTTGAAGCTGCCCCACGTCATCGCGCATGTTGCGCTCGAGTTCCCCCATCGGGGTCCCCCTTCCCTCCAGAGCCCTATGCACACCGGCGGCATACGCCGCGGCAACGTGCAAGATGGGAGGCGATCCGACTTAACCTTAACGGCTCGGGCACGTCGTCCGATCTGCGACGCGAGCATCCCGAGCCAAGAGGAATTACGGTTACTGGTACAGCCGGGGACTTGCACCCCGATTCTCCCAAACGCGCAGGAAAACCGCGCATTCGTGCGTCTCCGCACCACCATCTAGGCCATCGATTAATACCGTCAATATGCTATCACGCAAAAGGGCCTCGCACGCAGGCGAAGCCCAAGGTAAAAGCTATTGTTTGCGATAGGAAAATGCGGTGACGGTCGCAGACTCTAGTGCTTGCCGCCGTGGCTGTTGAGCCAGATATTGCGGCCCAGCATAAGTGCCAGCACCAGCGCGCTCACGTAGCCCATAAAGCCAATGACCGGGATACCAAACACAACCGGCTCGATGCGCGCGTAGTACACCACCGACGAACCGATAAACAGACCGGCGATAACGATAGCCATCGACATGCGGTCGATAATCCCACCCAGCTGTCGCAGCGCCTTATCGCTGCTCATGATCTGCGTGTTCACCTTAAGCTGGCCGCGTGTGAGCATACGCGAAGCCAGGCCCAGATACTCAGCCGCCTCGAGTGAGCCCTTCGCCGCGCGATAACTGCTCGCCGCAAAGTCGCGACTCATATCGCGCACGCGCGCATAGGTGCTCTTCTCGTTTTTGATGTGTGCCTGAATGATCTGGATCATGTTGACGTCGGGCATGTACTCGGTCAGCAGGCCCTCGAGCGTCACCATGCCGCGGGCGAACATCGTCACCACGCTCGGCAGCTCAACGTCATTTTTGCGCGCGAGGTTTAACAGCGAGGTCAAAAACTCGCCGATATCTAGGTCCTTAAGGTCAAGGCCCGCAAAGTCAGCCACGATAAAGTCCAAATCGGACAAAAACGCTGAATGATCGAGCTCGGCCGAGTCGCCACGCGTCACGGCGAAGCGCATGAGCGAATCCTTGAGCTTGGGCACGTCGCCCTCGGCCACGGCGAAAATCATGTCCTTGACGATACCGCGGTCGTGGCTCGACATGCGTCCGACCATACCCAAGTCGATAAAGTAAACGATGCCGTCCTTGAGGATGATGTTTCCCGCATGCGGGTCAGCATGGAAAAAGCCGTCATCGAGCACCTGCGTCGAGCAGTCCTCGACGATTGCGGCACCGATCTTTTCCAAGTCATAGCCCTCGGCCACCAAGCGTTCAGGATCGGCGATCGAAATGCCGTCGACGTAGTCCATAACCACCACGTGTTCGGTGCACAGGTCCAGATAGGATTTAGGGCACGTCACGCCATGAACGCTCTTATGGAACTCGTAGAAGTCGTTGAGGTTTTTGGCCTCGGCCAAAAAGTTGGTCTCCTCGCGAAACGAGGTCCACAGCTCCTCGACCACGCCGTGCAGGTCAACGAATTGATCGGTGTTGACGAACTTGGAAACGATACGCACCACCGAGCGGATGATATCGATGTCCTGCGCCATAACCTGCTGCGCACCGGGGCGCTGCACCTTGACGGCCACATCCTCGCCCGTCACCAGACGAGCGCGGTGCACCTGCGCGAGCGATGCGCTACCAAGCGGATTGGGATCGATCGCATCGAACATCTCCCCCAGGCGCAGGCCGTATTCTTCCTCCAGACAGCGAAGCACTACCTCGTACGGCACCGGCTCCACGTCGGAGCGCAGACGACGCAGCTCGTCGCAAAAGCGTTGCGGCAGAATCTCGGACCGGTTGGCCAGAATCTGCCCCATCTTGACGAACATAGGGCCGAGTTCCTCGAGCAGGCGGCGCAAACGAACCGGCGTGAGGTTATCCCACACGCGGTACTTTTTGACCAGGCGAACAATCTGCCCAATGCGTTCGCGACGACCCGCCGGCGTGAGCTGGTATTCCTCGTCCGGTGCCATCGCGTCGGGCTCCTCGGGCACCATATCGACAGCGCGTGGCTTCTTGCGAGCGCCCGAGACGGCAGCGTCGACCTCATCGACAACCGCCGCCTCGTCACCCAGAGGATCTAGATTGTTGTAATCGGTGGTGGAATCTGCCATCTGCGCTGCTACTCGGCCTCTTCGGTATCCTTCGCATCGTCGGGCTCAACGGACTCGACGGGCACCGAGGTCACGTTGTCCTCGACCGAATCGACGATGTCGCGCACATGGGCCAGGAAGGCCGTACGCTCGGGCGCAGTCATAACGCGGACGCGAGCCAGAATGAGCTCGTCGAGCACGCGTTGGGCCGCGGTCTCGCCCTGCATGCCCAGACGCTCGGTCAGGTCGGAGATGGTACCGCCGGCCTGCTCGAACATGTCGGACACACTGCGGGCGATATCGGGGGTGGCGGTGTCCTTGCGGACCTGCTCGCCTTTGGTATTAAGGTCGTCGAGGACCTTCTTGCCGCCTTCGACAGCAACGGCGGCAGCGCCAAAGCCCACGTTAATGGCGCCGTTAACAAGCTGATCGAGTTTCATAACCATGGTTGTCTCCAATCACAAACAACTGCATTGGCGTTCTTGTACCCAAGATTGAGTGAAAGCGACAAAGCGTTTTAGCACTATTCGATCGACGGGAAATCCCTACCTCACGTTGTCGTTCATCGCGAAAGAGTTCTTCATGGCGCAGCTCGTGGTGTAGAGCACCTTGCCCAGCAGGGCATCGGTCTCCACGCGCACAAGCTCGGCAAAGGCCTCGTTGGCGCGTGCAAGCTCGGCAGGCACCTCGGCCTCGGGTAGCGCGGCTACGGCAGCATCGACGTCATAGATCTGCTTGTGGCCCATGCCACCGACCTTCTCCTGATAATCCTCGACCGCGCGACCGCACTCATGGAAGCGGACGTCGGCCAGGGCGCCGATCAGGCGGTTGGCCCAGTAGAAGTTTTCGGACGTCACGCGAGCCTGCGTGTCGGCATAGTACTCGGGCATGGTCTCGACGTTGGCGTACAGCGGGACCAGCGCGTTAAACGAGTTGGAGCCAAAGGCCATCCACTGCACGGCGCGATACGCCGGCTGCGCATAGGGGCGCAGCTGCAACACGGCGAGCTGGCTGTTGCGGTTGATGCCGATGGGGCGATAGGCGCCGCGCGTGGCGGGCGTGCCCTTACTGCCGTAGCAGTCGTACTCCGTGCCCTGGTAGTGGCTCGAGAGTACGTACTTAATGTCCTCGATGGTCACCTTGCGCTCGGGCACACGGCTCCAGGGGATGTCGTCGCTCTCGGGCGTGTAGTCGGCGTCGGGGCCGTCCCACACATCGCTGGGGTTGAGGCAGCGCTGCATGTACCAGGCGCGCGGCGTGTTGTAGACGTGGTCGCTGTCGCTGTGCGAGCCAAAGGCCTCGCGCGGGTTAAAGACCGTCGCCGGGCCGTCGCCCTCGACGCCCAGCGTCAAGTCCAGATGCCACTCGGCCATCCAGGCGCGCAGGTCGGCGGAGCACATGTGGTCGGCCTGGTCGCCCTCGGCGTCGTCCAGGTCAAAGCTGTCGATACCCAGCTGGTTAGGCATGGTCACATAGGCGTCGTCGGGCACGCGCTTGGCGATCCAGTGATGGCCGCCGATGGTCTCGAGCCACCAGATCTCGTCCACGTCGCTAAAGGCGATGCCGTTGTTCTCGTAGGTGCCGTAGCGCTCGAGCAGCTCGCCCAGAATACACACGCCGTCGCGGGCGGACTTGGCGTACGGCAGGACCAGGGTCACCATGTCCTCCTCGCCCAAGCCACCGGACTGTGCCGGAACGTATCCGTCCTCGCCCTCGTTGCCCTTGGCGGGCACGTAGTCCACGAGCGGATCGGCGCCGCGGACGCGCTCGTTGGTGGTAAGCGTCTCGGTTGCGGACATGCCAACATTGAGCTCGTTGAAACCGGCCTCGGCCCAGATACCGTGGCCCGGGACAACATCGGGGACGCTCGTATAGCGCATGGGGTTATCGGGCAGCTCAACGGTCAGGTGGCTCAGGACGCTCGTGTAGACACGCGGCTGCTCGTCGGGATGCACTACGCGCATGCGCTTGGGCTCAAATACCCCGTTGGACGAGTCCTCGTTACGCGCGACCAGGGTCGACCCGTCGTAGCTTGCGTTTTTACCGACCAGAATCGTTGTGCACGGCATGCGCATCCTCCTTGAGCGAAGAAATCAAACGGCAACAGTGTATCGCTTCGGCGCAGAAAGGGCGAAACCACGGCCTCGGCAGCCCCCGTGGTCAAAAAATGCCAAATATGAGTACTGTCACAAATTTAGTGGCAGCAAATTGCACTGTTCCGGGCGCCGGGAATCCTCACCTGTCCAAAAACTGAGTCTAGTAATTCCCCATACGTCCAATAAAATTGGCTCTTTAACGATATTACTTATCGCTAAAGAGCCAAAATGATCTCAAACATATGTGACTAACTTGGCAACAGTACTCATATTTGGCATTTTTTGACCACGGGGTATCTAACCAACCCCCCAAACAGCCTCCAAACGCCTATTTTACCGCGCGCTCAGCCGCCTCGATCACGTGCTTGGCGAGAATTGCTGTCGTCACGGCACCCACGCCACCCGGCACGGGGGTGATTGCGCCAACAACCGGCTCCGCGGCATCAAAATCGACGTCGCCGACCAGCTTGCCAGCGGCTTCGTCCCAATTAATGCCAACATCGATAATCGCCTGGTCCTCGCGGACCGCATCTGCGCCAATCGTGCGCGCGCGTCCAACGGCGGCAACCACAATGTCGGCAGCACAGCACTCGGCGGCAAGATCGCGCGTATGCGTATGGCACGTCGTCACGGTTGCGTTGCGCGCCGTAAGCATGGCGGCAACGGGGCGGCCAATTACCAGTGAGCGTCCGACCACGGCAACTTTGGCGCCGTCCAGCTCAACGCCGTAATGATCCAGCAAAGCAAGCACGGCTTCAGCTGTGCAGGGGGCAAAACCCTCGCCGCGCCCCGAAAGCGTGGTGAGCAGCGAAGCCGGCGTCATGGAGTCAACGTCCTTGGCGGGATCGAGCGCTGCGGCGACGGCGTTCTCGTCAAGGCCGGCGGGCAGCGGGCGAAACATCAGACAGCCATGAACAGCCGAGTCGGCATTGATGTCCTCGATGGCCGTCAACAGCTCGTCTTGCGAAACACCGGCAGGAAGCAACACGCGACGCGCCTCGATGCCAACCTTTTCGCAGCGTTTAAGGGCGCCGCGCTCGTAGGATAGGTCGTCCTCGCGTTCACCCACACGCACGATAGCAAGCGTCGGAACAACACCGCGTTCGCGCAGCGCAGCGCAGCGGGCAGCGAGCTCCTCAGTCAAAGCGCGGGCGACGGGAGCACCCTTCAGTAGCTCAGCCATGGCTATCCCCTCTTTCTTGCAGCGTCGGAGGCGCGGCGCGCCAGCGCATCGGCGCGCGGCAACCATGTGTCGAGCAACTCATCACACGCCGTCTCGAGCTCCTCGGCGCGTGCACGATCCTTCATAGACGTGGTGTTCGCAAAGAGCGTCAAGCTCGCGCCCTGCATGGCGGCGCGGCAGAATACGGCGCCGCACGCCACATCGGACAGCAGCTGACGCGAACCCTTGTCGGCCATGTCCTCGAGCAGCGCCAGTGCGCGCCCGCAGGCATCCATAATGCGATACGGCGGCATAGCGGCCACATGCAGCGCATCCTGAATCGCAGCCGGTCGGGCCGGGTCCTCACGCGGAATACCGTACGCAGCGGACACCTGGCCGTACGCACGAACGTCCTCGGCGACCAGACCCACAAGCTCCTGCGCCAACTCGTCTGCCTGGGCAAACGCACGCGTCAGGTCATCCGCACGATCAGCAAGCGCGGGATTGGTCGCACCGTAGCGGGCAACCATTCCGCACAGCGAGGCGCCCAGCGCGCCCACAAAAGCGCTCGCGCTGCCACCACCGGGAACTGGCTCGCGCGCGGCCAGCGCCTCGGCAAAACCGCGACAGGTTTTATCCATCATCTCTTGGCTCATACGCACACGCACCTTCAAGTCATATATATCGGTCGGGCGGCCGACGTCGGCCGACCGCATCGATCACGTAATGGTGCTAAGTCTAGCCCATAAGTACGCGAGCGTCAGCGCACCTGGCCATCGCGGATTTCTATGGCACACGATAGGCCATGCCAACGCAAACATGGGACACATGGCCCACCTTTCGAGACTCCCGAGCAGCACAAGCTGGGGCATATCTATAAGTAAGGAACCCGTTGGGGAACGGCCGCGCAACGGCCACAAGCGATGAACGGAGGCATAAGTCGCACAGTACACAGAGACATCCGCCGCCAGCGCAATCAGTACCCCAACAGCATGCGGCGCCGTGATGTCATCAGCAGACAAGGAGGACGCCACCATGATGAAAAAGACCCTATCAATCCTTTCCCTTTGCATCGCCCTCTTTGCCGCGCTCGCCCTTGTGGGCTGCGGCGGGAGAGCATCGGGCGGCGGCAGCGCCCCCAAGAGCGAGAGCAAGGAAAAGGCCCCCGTCGCCAAGAAGACCGACTACATCTGGTTTAAGGTCGAGATGCCCGAGGGCGTCGGCGTAAGCGACTCTGCCGGCAAGAATGCCGACAGGGTCCAGCTCACCTTCCCCGAAGACGAGAACGCCTCGGCCGATCGCTTTATCCCCGTTTGGAAAAAAGCGCTGACGGCCGAGGAATCCCACGCCGACCAGGCGGAAAAGAAGGGGGATACGTTCCAGTGGAAGGATGGCGGGTCCGTCGAGTATAACGGCAGGACGTGGCTCGTCGGAACATACGAGGACAACAGCGGCATCTCAACCATGCTTTTTACCGATGTTGAGCCGGGAAGCGTCTACGTCCTCATCTCGAACTTCGACCAGCACAAGAAAGAAGCCGAGGCACTCCTCAACTCCATCGAGTTCCCCGATGACATGGAAGAGGCAGTTTCCGAGGCACGCGAAGTCGAGATTTCGAGCATCGAGATCAAGTAACGGGACACCCGCACGCGCCTACGCGCACCCGCGCACATGCGCCCCATTAAAACAACGGGCGCCCAACCCGGGGAGGGCCGACAGCACCAGCCCTCCCCTCTTTTGCGCCCGAACATATTGCCACTTAACGGCGCAAATCCGGCCCTCAGAATGGGACACATGGCCCACCCTAGCGAGCCGTCCACGCGTACAGTAAAGACAGGTAATCCATGGGCGGTTACAGATCGAGGAGGACACGACCATGAAAAAGAAGGCCTTTGCGATTCTCACCCTCTGCATCAGTCTCTTTGCCGCAGTTGCCCTGGTGGGCTGCGGTGGCAGCGGCGACGCTACCGGAAGTGGCGGTGGCGGCGGGGCAGAAAAGCCAGCCGTGGATATGAGGACCGACTTCATTTGGTTTAAGGTCGAGGTTCCCGAGGGCGTCGAGATTACCGACGTTGCCGGCGACACCGCCGACAGGGCCCAGTTTAAGTTCACCGAGAGCGAGCACGCCAGTGATCGCTTCATCCCCGTCTTCGACTCTGACAAGAACGCCGACGAGCTGTTCGACTACGAGGCAAAGTGGAATGCCAGCTTTGAGTGGACCGAGAATGACCCCGTCAAGTACAACGGTAAGACCTGGCGCAGTGCCTACTTCACGCACTCGGGCGGCGTAACGACCGAATACTTCACCGACGTTGACGGCGGCAGTGTGTATGTGCGTATCGACAACGTCGAGGAGCACAAGGACGCCGTCGAGACCATGATGAAGTCCCTGGAATTTGCCGATGACATCGCCGAGGCCAAGACCGAGGCCATGGACGTCAAGCTCGACGATATCGAGATCAAGCGCTAAGCGACTGGCGAGTGCAGCGGGAAACACGGGCGCAGTGCAAACAAGCGACGGTACCCCAGCGCTTCGTACCCAGGGAGGGCCGGTAAACCGACCCTCCCTTTCTTATGCCGGTAGCCAACGAACGCGAGGATGCCGGACGCCGGAACCGCTCCAAATGTAGCAACAGTACGAAAACGACAAGCACCCCAACACGTCCGCCCGCCGATTTATTGCGCCGCGCAGACAATTAAACCAGCATCTTTAAACATCTGAGCAGTATAGTGACCAAAACTATCGCATAACCGCACTCTACGAATGGAGAAGTTATGACCGAACACCACGCCATCAGCCGCCGAGCATTTACGTTGGGCCTTGGACTCGCGGCGTTGTCGCCACTTGCAAGCCTGTCCGAAACCGCGGCATTGGGCATTGGCCCACGAGCGGCATTTGCAGACGACGCTGCCACAGCGTCGGTCAGCCTCGACAATTTCGTCATTCGCCTTCGCCCCGCGGGCTATTTTCGTACCGCGAGCGTCAACGAAGACGGCAACGTCATCGGCAACGTCTGCCATCTGTTTAATGACGGCACGTCCAGCAAGCTCATCCTTGAGGACGTAACGACCAAGAATGACGATACAAACTGGTATGCCATCCGCACCCTGCTCAATTTCGAAGAGCACAAGAAGACGGGCTACAGCATTTGGTCGGTCGATGGCGACTCGGACAAAGATGGAAAGGTCATCCACGTATGGGGCGGCGAGTATGACAACAAGCCCAGCCGCGCTTTTGCGTTCGAGCGTCAATCAAACGGAACCTATATCATCCGAGACCGCACCGTCGAGAAAAACGACAAGAAAAAAACCATTAAATACCTGGCAATAGAATCGAACGGCAAAGACCAGGACAACAACAAGATCTGCCATAAGAGTGAGAGCATTCCGTGGGAGCTCGAACTTATCGGTTACGACATGAAAAAGAACGATGCCACGGTTAGCAGCCTCGACTGGATTACGTACAGCAGCTACGTCGACGGACCATGTTGGATGAAATACGTCGAGGACAACAAGTTCCTCGACGAGCTGAGCATCCCGGGCACGCACGATTCGGGCACCTGCAGCGTGGACAACGACACTGAGCCCCAATCCTCGCAAGTAAAATGCCAGCAGGATTACATTCCCACGCAGTTGCTCGAAGGCATTCGCTATTTTGATATCCGGCTCGGAAAGGGCGACAACCCTGGCATCGACCATGGGATGTACTACCTGCTCAAAAAAGACGCGTACTTTTTGCATCTTTCCGATGTCATAGGCTACTTCAAAACGTTTTTGAACGAAAACCCGACAGAAGCGCTCATCATGCTTGTATCACGAGGCAACGACGAGGCTACCGACGAAAGTGTTACGACGGCTTTCGCCAAGGTTTTGGACGACAACCCCAAACTGTTCTATACGTCGAGCCGCGTTCCCACACTGGGCGAGGTGCGCGGAAAGATCGTCCTGCTACGTCGATTTGGACTCGACGGCGACAGCGTAAGCGGCCACACGTGGGGACTCGACCTCACCGAATGGGATTACAAAATCGCAGCGCACACCGACAGCAGTTCCATGTGTCTCGTCCAAGACGCGCGGGGCTTTGAAGCCGCGGGGGAAACAGGCGACAAAGAGCCCTATTGCACCAAGGTATACGCCCAGGACAAGTACAAACTCACGGGAACCGACAAGCTCAGCTGGGTCGATAATGCGCTGAAGGAAACGTCCGGGCGCACGCGCAACGAGGTAGATGTCGAGGACGATAACGGGGCCAAGGAGAAAGTCCTGGAGCGTTGCTGGTCTATCAACTACACCAGCTGCACGGGCTTGTCGCACGGAGGCAATCCTTTTACCTCGGCACGAGTAGTCAACGAGCATCTGTATAAGAGCCCGTACATCAATCCCAGCGGCATTGAGGATACAAAGTCAGATTACCTCAAGCACATTGGCATCATCGCATCCGACTTTGTTGATGCGGCGCTGGCCCGGAGCATCTATCAGCGCAATTACGATACGGAGCACAAGCAGACGGCTTCGTACTATCTCCCGTACTATCTCCCGACCCGCATGCGCATGACGTACGGCGACTCGCTGAGCGATGCCTCATTCCAGGATGGCAAGACCGTTGGCGAGGGCCGTTTCCGCCTCGTTAACAGCAGCAACGTGCTCAACGCGACAGCTTCGGGCCATGCGTTTGCCATTGAATACGTGGATGTCGACGCCCTGGGCAACGAGACCGTTACGGGGCTGCAGGGCTCCGTACCCATCGATATCGATCCACGCGCGCTGACGCCCCATTTTGAGGGACTCGAAGGCCTTAAGGCCGGCGAAGACGTGCGCGCCAAGATTGCGGCATCACTCGAGGGCAAGCTCGAAACCGATGCCTGCACGGCCCAGCTCGAGTTTGTGCACGACGCGAACGGCGCTCCGGGCACAGCAATGGCCGAGGGCGAAACATTTGCCGCAGGAACGTACTGGGTGCGCGTGAACGGTCTCTTGGGCAACGCGGCGCAGAACTACACGCTCGCCAGCGACGGAGCCGCAAGCTTTACCGTAGCGGCCTCGGACAGTGCTGCCGGCGCCGGCACCGGCAGCGGCACGGGTTCCAACGCAGGCAGCGCTGATAAGAACGGTAAGGGCAACAAGGGCAAGGGCTCGGGCGGAAAGCTCGCCGACACGGGCGACAGCTCTGGCGTTGCCGCCGGGCTCGCTGCCGCCGCCGTGGCGACAACGGTCGCCGGCGCGGCGATGCTTGCCAGTGACAGTGAAAACAACGAGGACGTTGTCGAATAGGCAAGCCGGCCTTTTAGACACATCGACTCAATCGGGGGCGCAGAACACCGTTCTGTGCCCCCGGTTTTTACCTTGGCCCGAACGCCGCTATCGGCTACATCACCATGTTCAGCGCGTTCACAAATTCCTAGGCCTTCGCACGGCTGTTCAGGCTAAAGACGCAAGCGGTCAACAGACGATTGCGCAGAAAAACATCGCGGCCTTTGATTCTATTGACGCCCGTAATGTCCTTAAGATAAACAATCTCGGTGTGCTTGCCGCCAAAAGTGCCCTTCTTGAGCACCTCGATACGATTGGGGTAGATCTTAACGTCTTTAAAGCTACCCGAACCTTTGTCCTGGAATAGCAGCGTGTTGTTGTCCATACGCGTCACTCCCGTGGGGTTCGCTAAAACTGTCTCTATGGTCACATTTTAGTCACCGCAAGGCCCCCATGCGAAGGTGCCAAACAGCACAGTAATTCGTGTCCGCGCGAGGCTTTAAACTAAATTCGATAAAGATGCATTCCACAAGAGGAAAGTGGGGCGACAGTGATGGGCGAACTGGTAAACCGTGGAGAATCGGCAATCGTGCCCGAAGGTTTTTACAAGCAGGTCTCCTCGATTCTCAACGCCGCTCGCGACAAGGCCTATACCGCCGTTAACTTTGCGATGGTTGAGGCATATTGGGAGATCGGCAAGAGTATTGTTGATGAACAGGGCGGAGAGGGGCGCGCAGCATATGGAGAGGCATTGATTGCAGGCCTCTCCAGAAGGCTTACCGCGGATTTCGGAAGAGGCTTTGGCATCGCAAACCTTCGCAATATGCGTCAGTTCTTTCTTGCGTTTCCAATTCGCGACGCACTGCGTAGCGAATTGAGCTGGACTCATTACCGCAGGTTGATGCGCATTTCCGACCCTGACGCTCGCACCTGGTACATGAACGAATGCGCCGATTCTCGTTGGAGCACGCGTCAGCTCGAACGCCAGATCAATACCATGTTCCGCGAGCGCCTACTTGCCAGCAAGGACAAGGAGGCCGTCACCCAGGAAATCCAAAAGAGCGCCCCGGCTCGTCGCCCCGAGGATATCATCCGCGACCCATATGTACTGGAGTTTTTAGGTTTCTCGGACGATACTGCGTTTCGCGAGAGCGATCTAGAGCAGGCGCTCATCACGCATCTTCAGAAGTTCCTGCTGGAGCTTGGCCGTGGTTTCGCTTTCGAGGCGCGCCAAAAGCGCATCACCTTTGATGGACGCCATTTCTATATTGACCTTGTGTTTTACAACTATCTGATGCGCTGCTTCGTGCTCATCGACCTTAAGACCGATGACCTTACGCATCAGGACCTAGGCCAGATGCAAATGTATGTGAACTACTACACGCGCGAACTTATGAACGAAGGCGACAATCCGCCCATAGGCATCGTGCTCTGCGCGGACAAAAGCGATTCGATCGTCGAGTACACGCTGCCCGAAGACAACGACCAAGTGTTTGCCGCCAAATACCTGCCGTATCTTCCAAGCAAGGAAGAGCTGGCGCGCGAGCTGAGTGCCGAGTACCGCGCCATCAATGAAGCGTCTAATGGCGAAGCGCAAGGGTAGCAGCACGTTGCGACCGAAGCCACCGCAGCCGTCGCAGGCGCGCTCGCGGTTGCGACGCACGCTACGAAACAATACCGGTCATGGACGCCGGCAACGACATTCTAGCCGTGGCTGGCGAGCATGACC
>JAXJMO010000099.1:0-61293 GCA_036313175.1 Collinsella sp.
GGGCATGAAGTTTGTCGCGAGTTCCGCACGCAAAGGAAAGCACTTAATGTGCTTTCCGTCTTGCGCAGGACTGTAGAGCAGCAAACTTCATGCCCTCCGGTCCGCCCCGGGAGCCACCGCTAAGTTATCCCCCGGCATTCAGAAAATCTAAGTGCCAAAAAATAAGATTTTTTGACTCCGTGTTGTATAACCCGCCATTCGTGGGTACCATTCAACGCGTACGCAAACAAAAAGGGTTAATTCGCGTGGTATAACCGCGCGGCCCAAAAAGGAGGAGACAAGCATGTCGTCTTTGAAGCCGCTTGCAGATCGTGTTCTGGTCAAGCCCGACGAGGCCGAGCAGAAGACCGCTTCTGGTCTGTATATCGCCAGCAACGCTCAGGAGAAGCCGCAGCGCGGCACCATTGTTGCCGTTGGCGCCGGCAAGGTCAACGACAAGGGTGAGCGCATTCCCATGGACGTCAAGGTCGGTGACGTTGTCATCTACGGTAAGTTCGGTGGCAACGAGGTTAAGGTCGACGGCGAGAAGTATCTGCTCATGCGCGCCGATGACATCTACGCTGTCGTCGAGGCCTAGTCTCGTCAGAATCTCTGATTCGTCTTTGAACGCGCTCGTCGCATAGGACTCGGAAGCGGCGACGCGAGTCACATTTCTTTTGGAGGATTACCCACTATGGCAAAGAACATTACGTTCAACACCGATGCCCGCGCTAAGCTCGCCAAGGGCGTCAACACCCTGGCCGACGCCGTTACCGTCACCATGGGCCCCAAGGGCCGCTACGTTGCGCTGCAGCGCACGTTCGGTGCCCCGACCATCACCAACGACGGCGTTTCCGTCGCTAAGGAGATCGAGCTCGAGGACAACATCGAGAACATGGGCGCCCAGCTGGTGAAGGAGGTCGCCACCAAGACCAACGACACCGTGGGTGACGGCACCACCACCGCAACCCTGCTCGCTCAGGCCATCGTCAACGACGGTCTGCGCAACGTCGCCGCTGGCGCCAACCCGCTGGCCATCCGTCGCGGCATCGACAAGGCCGTCAACGCCGCCGTCGCCGAGATGAAGAAGCAGGCCAAGCCGGTCGAGACCAAGGAGCAGATTGCTTCCGTCGGTACCATCTCCGCCGGTGACCCCGAGGTCGGCGAGAAGATCGCCGAGGCCATGGAGGTCGTGGGCAAGGACGGCGTCATCACCGTCGAGGATTCCCAGACGTTCGACATCACCATCGACACCGTCGAGGGCATGCAGTTCGACAAGGGCTATGTCTCCGCTTACTTCGTCACGGATAACGACCGCATGGAGGCCGTGATGAAGGATCCGTACATCCTCATCACCGACCAGAAGATCTCCAGCGTTCAGGACATCATGCCTGTTCTCGAGGCTGTCCAGCGCGCCGGCCGTGGCCTGCTCATCATCGCTGAGGACATCGACGGCGAGGCCCTGCCCACCCTGGTCCTCAACAAGATCCGTGGCGCTCTCAACGTCTGCGCCGTCAAGGCTCCGGGCTACGGCGATCGCCGCAAGCGCATCCTCGAGGACATCGCCGTCCTTACCGGTGGCCAGGCCGCTCTGGACGAGCTGGGCGTGAAGGTCGCTGACATCACCGCCGATATGCTCGGTACCGCTAAGTCCGTCACCATCTCCAAGGACAACACCGTCGTCGTTGGCGGCGCTGGTTCCAAGGAGGCCATCGACGCCCGCATCGCTCAGATCAAGGGCGAGATGGAGAACACCACCTCTGACTTCGACCGCGAGAAGCTCCAGGAGCGCCTGGCCAAGCTCTCCGGTGGCGTTGCCGTCATCAAGGTCGGCGCTGCTACCGAGTCCGAGCTCAAGGAGATCAAGCATCGCGTCGAGGATGCCCTGCAGGCAACCCGAGCTGCTGTCGAGGAGGGCATTGTCGCCGGTGGCGGCGTCGCCTTCATGGACGCTGTTCCTGCGCTCGATGCTGTCGAGATCGACGACCCCGAGGAGAAGATCGGCGTCGACATCGTCAAGAAGGCTCTGACCGCTCCGGTCGCTACCATCGCCAAGAACGCTGGCTTTGAGGGCGCTGTCGTGGTCGACAAGGTTGCCGAGCTGCCCGCCGGCCAGGGTCTCAACTCTGCCAACGGCGAGTGGGGCGACATGATCGAGATGGGCGTCCTCGACCCCGTCAAGGTCAGCCGCGTCACCCTGCAGAACGCTGCTTCCGTCGCCAGCCTGATCCTCATCACCGAGGCTACCGTCTCCGATGTGCCCAAGAATACTCAGCTTGAGGACGCTATCGCTGCTGCCACCGCTGGTCAGCAGGGCGGCGGTATGTACTAAGGCCGACAAGGTCTAGAACTCCCACCGGGAATCCGGGGGCGTGACGGGGCTTCTCTCCGGAACGTCCTCGGACATGCAAAGAGGCTCCGCATCGCGCTTCGCGCTGCGGAGCCTCTTTGCGTCCTGCGGAATGTTCCGGAGAGAAGCCCCGTCACGCCCCCGGATCCCCTGCGTTTACGGCCTTGAGGTCGGCGTGGGCGGAGATCGTGGCTGATGGGGATACGTGTCCCGGTCGCTGTTTCGCGGCTTTGCCGCGAAAGGCGCGCTACTTTGGGATGGGTGGGGAACGTGGTTGTTGCGGCAACTGATCCCCACCATAAATTACCCTTGGCATACTTGCGCGAATACCTGCTCGTGCTACACTTGCAATTGCTGTTTCAGGGCGGGGTGAAATTCCCCACTGGCGGTAAATCGGGCGGTGCCAAAGGGGTGCCGTGGCGCAGGCGAGGACCTGCGTCGAGCCGATGAGTCCGCGACCCGTGCGTGCGTTGGTTCGCATGCCGGCTGAACTGGTGAGATTCCAGTACCAACGGTTAGAGTCCGGATGAAAGAGGCAGGTGATCTTATGTCTGAACAGTCGCAGCATATCCATTTTGAGAACACGAATAGGTGGAGCACCAAGCAGCTCGTTACCATGGCGTTGATGTGTGCCTTGGGCGCCCTGTTTATGTACGTGCAGCTGCCCATCCTTCCTTCGGCACCGTTTTTGACCTATGATCCGTCGCTGGTGCCGGCGATGGTGTGCGGGTTTGCGTATAGTCCTGGTGCCGGTACCGCTGTTGCCGCCATGGCGATCGTTATCCATGCGCTCACTACGGGTGACTGGGTCGGTGCGCTTATGAACCTGGTTGCCACGCTGGGCTACATTCTGCCCGCGGCTATCGTCTACCAGAAGATGCATACCTATAAGGGTGCCGTGATTGGCCTGGTGCTCGGCGTCATTGCCGCTACGGCGCTGTCTATGGTCGCAAACCTTACCATTGGTGTTTGGTTCTGGTATGGCTCGGTCGATGTGATCGCCCCGCTCATGATTCCTGCCGTGCTGCCGTTCAACCTTATCAAGACCGTGCTTAACTCGGTATTGACGCTTGTGGTGTACAAGGCGGTCTCCAACCTCATCACGCCTAAAAAGGACCAGGTCAAAGGCCGCGCATGATTGAGTGTCGGGGCGTTTCCTTTAGCTATGACGGTGCCGCACCGGCACTCGACGGCGTCGATCTGAACATCGAGGATGGCGAGTTTTTCTGCATCCTTGGTGGCAATGGGTCGGGCAAGTCGACGTTTGCCAAGCATCTGAATGCACTGTTGAAGCCCGATGCGGGCACGGTACGCGTCAACGGCATGGATGCGTCCGACCCCGAGCTGGTCTACGACATTCGTTCGACCGCGGGTATGGTATTCCAGAATCCCGATGACCAGCTGGTGGCAACGCTTGTCGAAGATGACGTTGCGTTTGGTCCCGAAAACCTTGGCGTGCCGTCGGCGCAAATTGCGCGGCGTGTACGCGAGGCGCTGAAGGGCGTGGGCCTGGTGGGCTTTGAGCGCCACGAGACCCATGCGCTTTCGGGCGGCCAAAAGCAGCGCGTGGCGCTTGCCGGCGTGCTCGCCATGGAGCCGCGCGTGCTCATTTTGGATGAGGCTTCTTCGATGCTCGATCCGCGTGGACGCAAGGGCCTCATGAAGGCTTGCCGTGCGTTGCATGATCGCGGCATGACCATCGTGATGATTACGCACTTTATGGAAGAGGCCGCCGAGGCCGATCGCGTTGCTGTCTTCCAAGCGGGCCGCGTTGCCATGCTCGGTAAGCCCGAGGAAATCTTGACGCGGGCGGACGAACTTGCGCAGCTCAACCTGGATATGCCGGCGTCGTGCTGCCTAGGTAGGGCACTTCGTGAGAAGGGCGTTTCCGTTTGCGCGCAGGTGCGCGAGGCAGATATGGTCGCCGAGATTGCAGAGGCTTATGCCGAGCGGAGCGGGACGAACATCGCAGGGCAGCCTTCCGCATCCGATTCCCATGTGCTTGACAATGGATCCTCTGCGGCCGACGGGATAGCCGCGTCGGAGCTCGTTATCGAGATCTCGCACCTCTCGCATAGTTACTCGCTGAGCGCCCGCGAGCGCCGTCGATGGCGCAAGCGCTCGACCACTGCGGACGCATCGAGCAAACAAGCTCTTTGGGGCAACGATCCAAACAGCCCCTGGGCGCTACGTGATGTTTCGTTGACGGTGCGCCGCGGCGAGTTTCTGGGATTGGCGGGTCATACCGGCTCGGGTAAATCGACGCTGGTTCAGCATCTCAACGGGTTGATTCGTCCGCAGGAGGGAAGCGTTTGCGCGCTGGGGCTCGACCTATCAAGCAAGAAAGACGCCGCCGCGGTTAAGGCCAAGGTCGGCGTGGTGTTTCAGTATCCCGAGCGCCAGCTATTTGCCGAGACCGTGGCGCAGGACGTGGCGTTTGGCCCGTGCAACCTTGGCCTGCCAGAAGACGAGGTTGCACGCCGTGTCGCATCATCGCTTGCGCGCGTGGGCCTCGACCTTGCCGCGATAGGCGACAAGAACCCCTTTGAGCTTTCGGGCGGCCAGCAGCGCCGCGTGGCGTTTGCCGGCGTGCTCGCCATGGAGCCCGAGGTGCTGGTGCTCGACGAGCCCATGGCGGGGCTCGATCCGGCTGCGCGCAGGGATTTCCTGGGGCTCATCGATCGGCTCCATCGCGAGGGCCTGACTGTTGTCATGGTTTCGCATAGCATGGATGACCTGGCAAATTGCTGTGACCGTATCGTTGTGATGAACGAGGGCGCCGTGTTTGCCGAGGGAACGCCCGCGCAGGTGTTTGCGCGCGCGAACGAGCTCAAATCGATCGGCCTGGGCGTTCCTGCCGCCCAGCGCATGGCGCTGGCGCTTGCGCAAGCCGGTGTGCCGCTCCGCTGCGACAAGCTTTATACGGTTGAGGCGCTAGCCGACGAGTTGGCCGGCTTGCTGCTGGGCTGCGCGGACGTGCCTTTGAGGGTTCCGTGTCAGGCTGGTTCCAAGGCGCCCACGCGAGAGGAGGGCTGCTAATGGAGGCGTTCTCATTTGGCAGCTACTATCCCGGGGATAGCGCGGTGCATCGCCTGGATCCGCGTACTAAGTTGCTCCTAGGTTTTGCATTTCTGGTCACCGTGCTCACCGTCGGAAGCTTTTGCGGGCTGGTTCCGGTCGCATTTTTTGTCGTGCTGGTCTATCTCGCAGCCCGGGTGCCGTTGCGCCGGGTCCTATCATCGATGGCACCATTGCTGGCGATTGTCGTGGTGGTCGCGGTGCTCAACCTGTTTTCCGACCAGAGTGGCCGCATCCTGTGGCAGCTTGGCTTTTTGCAGGTGAGCGAGGGCTCGCTGCGTTCTGCGGCGTTTGTGGCGTGCCGCCTGACGTTGATGATGGCCGGCATGAGCGCCATTACACTCACCACGCCGACGCTCGACCTCACCGCGGGCTTTGAACGTCTGCTCGCACCATTTGCGCGCGTGGGGCTTCCGGCGCACGAGCTCGGCATGATTATGGGTATCGCGCTGCGGTTTATGCCGCAATTTGCCACCGAGATGAAACAGACGGCCGATGCACAGGCAAGTCGCGGCGCGCGCGTGACGGGCGGTCCGCTCGGCGGTGTGCGCATGCTCGGCAGTGTGGCGATTCCGCTGTTCACCGGCGTGTTTCGTCATGCCGAGACGCTTTCGGCCGCCATGGATGCGCGCTGTTATCACGGCGAGCAGGGACGCACGCGTCTGCATGCGCTTGCGTTTGGCCGGGGGGATGTACTGGCAGCGCTGGCGATGGCGCTGCTGGTGACATGCGTTGTCGTTATCAATCTTCAACTCGTCTAAGCTCGATTCGAGCGCAAGAAAGGGGTCTCTATGACCGACATCGATCGCACGGCTCAGCTCGAGCGCGCCTGCTCGTATCTCAGGCGCATTCCGGCGTGGTATCTTGCCACGACCGATGCGAGCGACGGGCATCAGCCCCGCGTGAGGCCGTTTTCGTTTGCCATGGTCGATGATGGCAAGCTGTGGTTTTGCACGTCGCGCGACAAGGACGTGTGGGCGGAGTTGAGCGCGAATCCCAAGTTTGAGGTATCGGGCTGGAAGCCGGGGGAGTGCTGGATCGTGTTAACTGGCGAGGCCGCGCTCGAGGACGATGCATTCGTGAGCGACAAGGTGCGCCAAGCGGGCTTTAAGCACATGGTGGGCATTGGCGAGCAACACGATAGCGCCAACGATGGCCGCCTTGCATTCTTCTCGGTCCGCAACATCGCCGCACGGTTCTGCGATATCGACGGCAGCGAAGAGCGCCTCGAGCTCTAATTTCCCAAATTGACTACCCATTCCAAAAAGACTGGTCAGGCGACAGGAGGAAACGTGGACGGATTGAATACGGTGCTGGAGTATCTGACGTCGGTGTCGGCGTGGTATCTGGCGACGAGCGTGGGCGGGCAGCCGCATGTGCGTCCGTTCTCGTTTGCGCAGATTCAGGACGGCAAGCTGTGGTTTGTGACAGCGCGCACCAAAGATGTGTGGCAGGAGCTGTTGCAAAACCAGCGCTTTGAGGCCACGAGTTGGTGGCCGGGCCATGGTTGGTTGATCCTGCGCGGGCGTGCGGGGCTGGAAGACCGGGCTTCGAGCGAAATGCGCGAGGCCGGATGGAAGCATCTTGAGCGCTTGAGCGAGCACTATGAGGGGCCTAACGACCCCGCGCTCGTCTTCTTTAGCGTCGAGGATCCCGAGGCATTTATCTGCAATCATGACGAATGGGTGCCGGTTGAGCTCTAGCCAGCTGGCTCATCCTAACAACTTAGTTTTCGCATGGGCGGACCCCGTGTTGCCCGGCACCGTAAGGAGTGCCGGTCAATACGGGGCCCGCTCTATTTGTCAATTCCTTCAAGCGAATGTGTCGGGAATGTTTCAATGCATGAACATGCAAGCTATTTACGTATTCATGCATCTTTTGGTGATAAAGTTTCAACCCACCTCATAATGACCGCTGCGAAATGCGCATCGGTGCATAAATCGCAGACAAGGAGTCTGATATGTCTTTGAAGGTTGGAATCGTCGGCGCGGCTGGATATGCCGGAGCCGAGCTCATTCGCCTCGTACTCGGCCATCCCGAGTTTGAACTTGTTGCCATTACGTCCAACGCCGATGCCGGCCAGCCGCTGTCCGCAGTGTATCCGAGCTTTGCTGGCGTAAGCAATCTGGTTTTCACCACGCATGACGCCCCCGAGCTCAAAAGCTGCGATGCGGTTTTTCTTGCCGTGCCGCACACGGCTGCCATGGCGCAGGTGCCCGCGCTCCTTGCCGCGGGCGTTTCCTGCTTTGATCTTTCGGCCGATTACCGTCTGAGCGACCCGTCCGTCTTTGAGGCATGGTATGCCGCCGAGCACACGAGCCCCGAGCTGCTCAAGACCCGCGCTTTTGGCCTGCCCGAGCTGTTCTGCCAGGACTTAGAGACCGCTGCTTCCAGCCATGCCGCCGGAAAGCCCGTTTTGGTCGCTTGCGCCGGCTGCTATCCCACCGCAACGAGCCTCGCTGCCGCTCCTGCCGTGCGTGCGGGCTGGGTGGCAGAGAACGGCCCCGTAATCGTCGATGCCATTAGTGGCGTGACGGGCGCCGGTAAGTCCTGCAACGCTCGCACCCATTTTTGTAGCGCGGACGAGAACCTGGAGGCCTATGGCGTAGGCAAACATCGCCATACGCCCGAGATTGAGCAGATCCTGGACCTGACCGATCGCGTCGTCTTTACTCCGCACTTGGCACCGCTCAAGCGCGGCCTGCTTTCCACGGTGACGATGCCGCTCGCGCCGCAGGCTCTCGACGCGTTGGCCCTTGAGGACGTCGTCGACCATTACAAGAAGTTCTACGCCGGTCGCACCTTTGTGCGCGTGCTCGATGCCGGCCAGCAGCCCAAGACGGCTTCGGTCGTCGGCACCAACGCTGCCCAGATTGGCCTTGCGCTCAACAAGCGCGCGGGCGTGCTGGTGGCGACGGGTGCTATCGACAATCTGTGCAAGGGTGCAGCAGGCCAGGCGGTCCAGTGCGCCAACATCGTTTTTGGCTTTGACGAGCGACGAGGCTTGCCCACAGTGGCGTGCCCGGTGTAGCACATTCGATTGTTAACGATTTGGTAGTCGGGTATCGAGTTGGGCGCCACTTTTAAGCTGGTCTACTAATTGCGACCGGTATGGCGTGTCAGCCGATGCCCGCTTTTTTATTTGATATAAGGAGTCGTAGGGACGATGGATACCGACCTGATTGATATTAAGATTCGCGCCGTCGAGGGTGGCGTTACGGCGGCAGCTGGCTTTAAGGCCGCAGGCATCCATGCGGGATTCCGGAAGAATCCCGAGCGCTTGGACTATGCGCTCGTCGTGCCCGATAAGCCCTGTCCCGGCGCCGGCGTGTTTACGAGCAACCGCTTTTGCGCGGCGCCCGTGCAGGTGAGTCGTGTCAACCTGGGCGGTGCGGACAAGGGCTATGGCATCATCGCCGGCGTTTCAATCAACTCCGGCAACGCGAACGCTGCCACGGGCGAGACCGGCCTAGCCTGCGCGCGCGAGACGTGCAACATCGCCTCGCAGGTTATTGGCTGCGAGCCCCAGCAGATCCTGGTTGCCTCGACGGGTGTGATCGGACAGATTTTGCCGATCGACACGTTTGAGGCAGCCGTCCCGTCCGCCTACGAGGCGCTCTCTGCCCATGGCGGTGCCGATGCGGCCCGTGCCATCATGACGACCGATACGCATTCCAAGGAGTATGCCGTTCGCTATCGCAGCGAGGCTGCGGGCAACGCTTATACGGTGGGCGGCATGTGCAAGGGCTCGGGCATGATCATGCCCAATATGGCCACCATGATCGCGGTCATTACTACCGATGCCCCCGTCGAGCCGGCGGCGCTCCACACCTTACTGCTCTCGACCGTTAAGCAGACCTTTAATAAGGTGACGGTCGATTCCGATACCTCGACCAACGACACCTGCATCATGCTTGCTTCTAGCGCTGCTGCCGCTGATACCGAGGCTATCGTCGAGGGCACTGACGCCTTTGACGAACTGGCCTTTGCCGTGCACGAGGTGTGCGAGAGCCTGGCGCGCAACATCGCGGCCGATGGCGAGGGTGCTTCAAAGCTCGTGACGGTTAACATTACCGGCGCCGCCAACGACGAGGAAGCCGATATCGCCGCCCGTGCCGTCGCCAACTCGCCGCTCGTCAAGACCTGCATCGCCGGCCACGATTGCAACTGGGGCCGCGTCGCCATGGCGCTCGGCAAGTGCGGCGTGAAGTTTAACCAGGAAGACGTTTCCATCGACATGATGGGCATGCCTGTCTGTCGCGACGGTCTGACTGTTCCCTTTGACGAGGACGAGGCTCTGCGACGTTTTGAGGCGTCCGAGATCGTGATCTCGGCCGACCTGGGTGCAGGCGACGCGGCAACGACCGTGTGGACCTGCGACCTCACGCACGAGTACATCTCCATCAACGGCGACTACCGTTCCTAGATTCCAGGCACGCTGCGCATCTTGCCGCATTGCGGACAGCGAAGCACGGCGTGATAACGATACGAAAGACGAGGCAGATTATGAAATTCGCACGCGATTGTCGTTCGAGCGAATCCAACGAAGCAACCGCGCAGCTGCTGTTCGAAGCGCTGCCGTGGATTAAAAACCTGACCGGCAAGACGGTCGTTATCAAATATGGCGGAGCCGCCATGGTCGACGAGCAACTGCGCCGCGACGTGATGAGCGACATCGTTTTGCTCAAGATCATCGGCATGCGCCCCGTCATCGTGCATGGCGGCGGCAAAGCCATCAACGAGGCACTCAGCCACTATGACATCCCTGTCGAATTTAAGAACGGGCAGCGCGTGACTACGCCGGCGACCATGGATATCGTGCGCGAGGTGCTGGGCGGCAAGGTTAACCAGGAGCTGGTCGCTGCCATCAACCACCACGGTAATTTGGCCGTAGGCGTGTCGGGCAGCGATGCCGGCACGCTCATCGCCGAGCCGCTCGACCCCGAACTCGGTCGCGTGGGCAAAGTGACGCACGTCAACACCGACTATATCGAGCGCTTGCTCGATAGCGAGTACATTCCCGTAATCGCTACCGTCGCGGCGGGGGAGGACGGCGGCTTCTTCAACATCAACGCCGATACCGCCGCCGGCGCCGTTGCGGCGTCGCTTCATGCGCACAAGGCGATTTTTTTGACCGACGTCGACGGTCTGTACAAGGACTTTAGTGATAAGGACTCGCTCATCTCCAACCTGACGCTCGACGAGGTCAACGAGATGCTCTACGGCGGAGAAGTCGACAAGGGCATGATTCCCAAGCTGCGCGCCGCCGTCGATGCGCTTGCTGCTGGCGTGTTCCGAGCCCACATCATCAACGGCACGACGCCGCACTCGCTGCTGCTGGAGCTGCTGACCGATGCTGGCGTCGGTACCGTGATCCACTCCACCGAGACGGCCTACGAGTTCGATACGCATCCGCATCCGCTTTCGACGTTTGCGGCGCGTCTGACCGAGAACCTCGACGAGGTCGAGAAGCTCCAGACGGTCTAGCCGACCCGCGGTCGTCGCGTCCCTGCACCCATAGCCCTGCGCCGTACGGCGCCCAACGAAAGGCATCTCATGTCACTTGCAACTCAGCAATCGCTCGAATCCCATTACGTTATGCATACCTTTGGTCGCTCGCCGGTAGAGTTTGTCGAAGGTCACGGTATGAAGCTCATCGGTGACGATGGCCGTGAGTATCTCGACTTTCTCGCTGGTATCGGTGTATGCAGCCTTGGCCACGGCAACCCTGCAGTGCTCTCGGCGCTCGAGGCTCAGACCAAAAAGCTTCTGCATGTGTCTAACTACTTCTACATCGAGCAGCGTGGACAGGTCGCGGCGCTGCTGTCCAAGCTTGCCAACGACGACGTAGATGGTGCGTGCGTGCTGGCCGATGCCATTGCCGCCGGCGATGAGACCAAGGCCGCTGCGCTCGGTGCCCCGGCTGCGGACGAGCAGGTGTGGGAGACGTTCTTTGCCAATTCTGGTGCCGAAGCCAACGAGGGCTCGATGAAGCTCGCGCGTCTGTACGCCAAGCGTGCTGGTAACGGCGGCAACACCATCGTATGCATGCGTGGCGGCTTCCACGGCCGTACGCTCGAGACCATTGCCGCCACCATGCAGGATTGGCTACAGGACAGTTTCCGTCCGCTGCCGGGTGGCTTTGTGGCCTGTACGCCCAACGATGTCGACGAACTGCGTTCGATCTTTAAGCAGCTGGGAAGCGAGGTCTGCGCCGTCATGCTCGAGCCGATTCAGGGCGAGAGCGGCGTGCACCCCATGACCGAGGAGTTTATGGCGGCGGCGCGCGACTTGGCACACGAGGTGGGCGCCGTTCTTATCGCCGACGAGGTCCAGTGTGGCATCTTCCGCTCCGGCAAGCCGTTTGCATTCCAGACCTATGGCGTGGAGCCCGACATTATGAGCCTTGCCAAGGGCATCGCCGACGGCGTGCCCATGGGGGCCGTGGTGGCGAAGAAAGAGATCGCCGATGTGTTTAAGCCCGGCGATCACGGTTCGACCTTCGGTGGTAGCTGCTTGGCCATCGCGGCGTGTGCCGCGACGCTCTCCGTGCTTGTGCGCGGCGATTATGCCGAGCATGCTGCCAAAGTTGGCGCCTATATGGAGCAGGCGCTGGCTAAGCTTCCGCATGTGGTAGAGGTGCGTGGTCGCGGCCTGATGCTCGGCTGCGATCTTGACGATGCCGCGGGTGATGCACACGACGTTGTGACCCGTGCATTGGGGGCTGGTGCCGTAATCAACGCTACGGGTGCCCATACGCTGCGTTTCCTGCCGCCACTCGTCTGCGAGGAAGCCGACGTGGACAGTCTGATCGAGATCCTGTCGGGCGTTTTGGGCTAACGAGAGTAAAACATAGCCAGTTTGAACGGGTTCCAGATTGTCGGTGCGTCATTTGATGCATCTTTGGACGGTCTGGAACCCTTTTTGTCATCAATCTGCAAAGGCCACGGCCTTTGCGACAGACGTGCTGACGGGTTCGAATCCCATGCACCGGGCGCAAACAAAAACGGTCCCCTTGCGAGGACCGTTTCCAATTCAGTGGTGGGCGATGAGGGATGTCCGCGTGCGGCTGGCGCCGCCCGCGCCCCGCTTCGTCGCTTCGCTCCTCGCGTGCTGCGCTGGAAAACGCTTCGCGTTTCCTCAGCTCCGCACCCTTGCGGGTTCGAATCCCATGCGCTGGGCACAAAAAAGAAAGGCCTCCATCACTGGAGGCCTAACAATTCAATGGTGGGCGATGAGGGATTCGAACCCCCAGCCTTGTGCGTGTAAAGCACCTGCGCTAACCGTTGCGCCAATCGCCCGCAGGGACTGAGTATAGCGGAAACCCTGCGTGGTTCACCGCTAATTCATAACGAAAACTAAGCGGCGACTTCGGTGCTCTTGTTCTCGTCGATAAAGAAGCGCTTGTACCAGATGAGGAACGTCAGCGTGGTATAGATCTTGCGCTGGTTGAGCGCGCGACCCTCAAAGTGATCGTCGAGCAGTTTCATGAGCGCATCGGTGTCAAAGAAATCGGCGGCCCACGGTGCGGTGAAGTATTCCTTTACGTAGTCGTAGTACTTTTGCTCGCGCAGCCAGAACTTGACCGGTACGGGGAAGCCCACCTTCTTGCGCGTTGCCCACTCGTCGGGCAGCGTGCGGTTGGCGGCGTGACGCAGGACGAGCTTGCAGCCTTCTTCGTTAACACGGTAGTTGGCGGGAATGTGCTCTGCAAACTCCATGACCTTCTTGTCCAGGAACGGGACGCGAAGCTCCAGAGAATGCGCCATGCACATCTTGTCGGCCTTGAGCAGAATGTCGCCCGGCAGCCACATGTTCATATCCAGATACTGTTTCTTGGAAAGCTCGCAGCAGTTGGGAACCTGCTTGTAGTACTCGGCGCACATCTCGGCGGCGTTCTTGCCGGTGTCATAAGCGGGCTTGAGCACCTCGTCGACCTCGGAGGGATCGAACACCTTTGCCTGACCCACATACCAGCGCTCGGGAACCTCGGCGCATTTCGTCAGGAAGTTGTGGCCCTTAAAGTAGGGGAGATGCTGAACGAGTGAGCCCAGGGCGCGACGTACGCCGAGCGGCACGCGCTTCTTAAAAGTGCGCATCTCGGGGGTGTCCTCGTACCACTCATAGCCGGCAAACAGCTCGTCGGCACCCTCGCCCGAAAGGACGACGGTGACCTCCTTGGAAGCCATCTGCGCCAGATAGTACAGCGGCACGCTGGACAGGTTCGATTGCGGCTCGTCCATGTGGTACTGGATATCGGGCAG
Source organism: Collinsella sp. (assembly GCA_036313175.1). Taxonomy (GTDB): domain Bacteria; phylum Actinomycetota; class Coriobacteriia; order Coriobacteriales; family Coriobacteriaceae; genus Collinsella. The sequence goes on from JAXJMO010000099.1 coordinate 13,672, forward strand.
TGCATCAAAGAACTCGTCGGCGGTAATCATCTTGCGCACGTTCTTGATGCCCAGCTTGTCGGAAAGCTCGGCGGCGTAGTTGGTCTCGTTGAAGTTCTTGTAATCGAAGCCGACAGAATACGTGGTGTCGGGCATGAGACAGGCGGCAATGTAGCTGGAGTCCACACCGCCAGAAAGGAACGAGCCCACCTTAACATCGGCGATTCGGTGCGCAGCGACGCTTTCGTGCACGACCTTGTCGCACTCGTCCACGTACTCCTCGAAGGTCTTGGAGTTGTCGTCGGTGAAGTCACAGCTCCAGTAACGCTTGATGTTCATGGTGTTGGTCGTCAGGTCATACGTAAAGCAATGCGCCGGGGCAAGCTTGAACACGCCCTTAAAGAAGGTCTCCTCCGTGGCGGGGAATTGCAGCGTCAGGTAGGGGCGCAGCGCGTCGTGGTTGACAGCCTTCTCAAACTTGGGATGGTCCAGGAAGCTCTTGATCTCGGAGCCAAACAGCAGCGAGCCATCGGATGCCTGGTAGTAATAGAACGGCTTGATACCAAAGATGTCACGAGCACCAAAGAGTTTGTTCTTGTTCTGGTCGTGAATCACGAACGCGTACATGCCGCGCAGACGGTTGACCAGGTCCTCGCCCCACTCCTCGTAACCGTGTACCAGGACTTCGGTATCAGCGTTGCAGTGGAAGGCGTAGCCGGCCGCCTCCAGCTCGGCGCGAAGCTCCTGGAAGTTGTAGATCTCTCCGTTGAAGACAATCGTGACCTTGCCGTCGTCGCTCGACATGGGCTGGGCTCCAGCTTCGGAAAGATCGAGAATCGAAAGACGACGGAAGCCAAGGGCAACGTTGTCGACGATATGCTGGCCGCCCATATCGGGACCACGGTGGATGATGCGATTCATCATGGCCGTGAGAACCAGCTCACTCTGTTCATCTGTACCGGTAAAACCGACAAAACCGCACATGCAAGATCCTTTCTGCTGACGGCTCAGGTGTACTGCCGCAAGGATTGCGGCAGCTGATGTCAAATAATCTTTACTATCATGCCAATCTTTTGTTTCGTGATAGGGCATAAGCGCCGAGCGAACCGAAAAAACCACGTCCCGATCTTCAGGCGAAGCGGCGGGACGTGGTTGCGAACGCTATGTTAAAGAACAGCACCCAGATTTCCTTGGTTTTACACGGGGTGAACACCGTTGCCATTTATTAGACCACGGCACAGTCCATGCAATTTTTTAGAAGGCTGCAGTGCGCGCAAGGTCAGGTGGCATATTAGGATGGTTGATAATACAGAATGTTTCATCGTTTCTGCCGCGGGACGTCTTTTGCCCTTTAAGGCTGAATTTAGCGAGAGAGGTCTTTGTATGTCGAGTCCGACACAAGAGAAGCTAACTCTGATGCGCTATATAGAGTTGCTCGAGGAAGATGACCTTGTTGTTTCCAGACCGAGCGCTTCGTGCGACCAGCGCATTGAGTTTGCGACTGACGACTCGCGCCAGGTGCGTCCGGGCACGTTGTTTGTCTGCAAGGGCCGCGCGTTTAAGCGCGAGTACCTGCTTTCGGCAATCGCCGATGGCGCCGTGGCCTACGTTTCCGAGGTCGATTACGATGTTGATCTTCCCGCGGTGATTGTGAGTGATATTCGTCGCACGCTCGCCGTGGTGGCAGATGCCTTTTATGGGCACCCGTCGGGTAGGGTGAAGGTCTGCGCCTTTACAGGTACCAAGGGCAAGTCGACCTGTAGCTTTTATCTGCGCGGCATTCTCGCCAACGAGGCCAAGCTTACGGGCTGTCATCGACCCGCTCTTAATACGGGCATTGAGTTCGACGACGGCATCGAGGCAGGCCCTTCCAAACTGACGACCCCCGAATCCTTTCTGCTGCAGTCTCGCATCGCACATGCTGCGGAGGCGGGTGCCCCGTGGCTGGTTATGGAGGCATCGAGCCAGGGCCTCAAATACGAGCGCACGGGCAAGATCGCCTTTGAAGTCGGCGCCTTTACCAATATCGGCGAGGATCACATTTCGCCGATTGAGCATCCGACGCTCGAGGATTACTTTGCCAGCAAGCTCAAAATTTTCTCGCAGAGCCGTTTTGCCGTGGTCAATCTCGATATGGATAAAGTCGATCGTGTACTCGAGGCGGCATCTCGTTGCGAACGTACGGTGACGTTCTCCCTGACCGACGAGCGTGCCGACGTGCTTGCGCTGGCGATTCGCAATGGTGACTGCGGCGTGGTGGCAACGGTGCGCACGCCCCGCTTTACGCGCGACATTGTGATTCCCACGCCGGTTAAGTTCAATGTGTCCAACGCGCTTGCCGCTATTGCCTGCGCCGAGGCCCTGGGCATTTCCGAAGAGGGTATCGTCCACGGCTTTGAGGGCGTCTTCGTTCCCGGCCGTATGGAGCTCTATCCGTCCGTATCGGGCAAAATCTTGGGCATCGTCGATTTTGCACATAACGGCATGAGCCTCGAGACGCTCCTGCGTGACTTGCGCGAGAACTATCCCGAGCGCGAGCTGGCGGTTGTATTTGGCGCTACGGGCGGTAAGGGTGTCGATCGACGCACCACGATGGGTATCGCCGCTGGCAAGTATGCCGACCGAATCGTGATTACCGAGGATGACCCCGGCCCCGAGGATGTCGAGGATATTTGCGCCGAGATCGCGCGCAACGTTCAAGCGCAGGGAAATGATAACTGGCAAATCGTGACTGATCGCGTTGCCGCTATCGAGACTGCCGTGCGCGAAACTGTCCGTCCTGCCGTGGTCATCGTGACCGGTAAGGGCGAGGAAGAGCGTATGCTGCGCAAGAACGGACCCGAGCCTTGTGAGCGCGACGGTTCGATTCTCAAGCGCACCCTTGCGGCGTACGACGCCTAAGACCAGAAGCCCCTTCTACGTAATGGAGTGACCATGTCCCACAATACCCTGCCGACCGTCGCTGAGCTTTCGGGCGAGATGCGCGAGCGTCTTGCCAAGGTTAAGTACGTCTTTACCGACCTGGACGCCACCATGCTCGCGCCCGGCTCGTGCGTGCTGCGCGACAACGACGGCAACCCCTCGACCAAGCTCGTCGAGGCTGTCGTGGCACTTGCCCGCGCCGGCATCCAGGTGGTTCCCACCTCGGGCCGCAACCGTACCATGATCCACGAGGATGCGCGCGTGCTCGGCCTCAACTCCTACATCGGCGAGATGGGTGGCCTGGTCATGTACGATCTCAAGGCCAACGATTGGGAGTATCTGACCGGCGATATGCCCTACGACCCCGCCTGCGGCCTCACGCCGCATCAGGTGATCGAGCAGACCGGCGTGTGCGAGAAGATTCTCGCCCGCTGGCCGCATAAAATCGAGTACCACAACGACATGTCGACTGGCTACAAGTACCGCGAGGTCACCGTCGGCATGCGCGGCGATGTGCCCGACGACGAGGTCCAGGCCATTCTTGACGAGGCCGGCTGCGGCCTGGTCTGGGCCTGCAACGGTCACCTGACCCATTTGTCCAAGCCGACGACGCTCGAGCTCGAACGCGTCGAGGATGGCCGCGCGTTTAACATCAATCCCGCCGGTCTCAACAAGGGCGTTGCCATCGCACGTTTCTGCGAGCACCTTGGTATCGAGCGCGAGGAGACGCTGGCGCTCGGCGATTCCGAGTCCGACTTCTACATGGCTGACCACGTGGGCACGTTCTGCCTGGTCGAGAACGGTTTGACCAGCGCCGGCGCGCCCGAGTTCCTGGATACCTGCGATAACGCCTACGTCACGCGCGGCAAGATTGTCGACGGCTGGACGGCAACGGCAGAGCTGCTCGTCGCGGCTCGTTCGTAGCGCGGCCCTATAGTTCTGAGCCATATCTTTTCGAGAGAGAATCTGGTGAGGTAATGTCCGATATCGAGAATCTGGCTGGCGACACACGCCCCATTGGCGTATTCGACTCGGGTCTAGGCGGTCTGACGGTTGCGCGCGCCATCGCAACGGCGTTGCCGCACGAGTCCGTCTACTATTTCGGTGACACTAAACGCTGCCCTTATGGCACCCGCACCGAGGACGAGGTGCGCTCGTTTGCACTGCAGGCGGGCCGTTGGCTGTCGAAGCACGACGTCAAGATCATGGTCATCGCCTGCAATACGGCGACCGCTGCGGCCTTGCGTTTGGCCCAGCAGGTGCTCGACGTCCCCGTCATCGGTGTGATCGCACCGGGCGCACGCGCGGCAATCAACAGCACCCGCACGCGCCGGGTGGGCGTGCTCGCCACCAACCTCACCATTCGCTCAGGTGCTTACACGCGTGCCATTCAGGACCTGGATGCCGGCGTCGACGTATACGGCTGCCCTGCCTCGAGTTTTGTCGAGGTCGTTGAGCACGAGCTCGCCTCGGGTGCGCATCTGCAAGAGCAGTGGCTCGAGAACGAGGACATCTTTGATACGCCTGCCGTACGCGCGCTGGTCGGTGCCACGGTTGAACCGCTGCGCGACCACGGCATCGATACCGTGGTGCTCGGCTGCACGCATTTTCCGCTGCTCGTGGGGCCTATTCGCCATGCACTGGGTCCCGGAGTGCGCGTGGTGAGCTCCGCCGAGGAGACCACGCGTGAGCTGACCGATATTCTCACGCGCCGCGAGCAGCTGGCGGGCGACGCAGCCGAGCCGCAGCATCGTTTTGCAACGACGGCCGATAACATTGCCGAGTTTGCGGTGGCGGGCAGCTTTATCTTTGGTCAGCCGCTCAAGAGCATCGAACATATCGATATCGATGAGCTGAAATAGATAAAAGGTCACCGACCAAAAGCTCACGTTCACCTTTTGCCGAAAGGATTTTTCCATGGAGTATATGCAGGCCAATCGCGCCAACGGCCGCGCCGCCGATGAGCTGCGCCCCATCAAGCTTACCCGCGGCGTCATGAAGCACGCCCATGGTTCGTGCCTGGCCGAGTTTGGCGATACGCGCGTGCTGTGCGCCGCCACCATCGAGGAGGGCGTGCCGGGCTGGCGCAAGGGCGCCAAGGCCGGTTGGGTAACGGCGGAGTACGCCATGCTGCCGGCATCGACCGGCAAACGCTGCAAGCGCGAGCATGCCAACCGCAAGGGCCGCTCCATGGAGATCGAGCGCCTCATCGGCCGCAGCCTGCGTACCGTCGTCAACATGAAGGCGCTCGGCGAGTACACCGTCACCGTCGACTGCGACGTGATTCAGGCCGATGGCGGCACGCGAACGGCGAGCATTACCGGCGCCTGGGTGGCACTGCACGACGCCCTTGCCATGTGGGTCGAGGCGGGTAAGCTCGAGCGCATCCCGCTCACGGGCCAGGTCGCCGCGATTTCCATGGGCGTTGTCGACGGTAACACCCTGCTCGACCTGGATTATTCCGAGGACAGTCACGCCGAGGTCGACATGAACCTTGTCGCCACCGATACCGGCGAGATGATCGAGCTCCAGGGCACTGGCGAGCAGGCACCCTTCGACCGCAAGCGCCTCAATGCCCTGCTCGATTTGGGCGACAAGGGCATTGCCGAGCTCATCGAGCTCCAGCACCAAGCCCTCGCCTAACCTGCCAAAAAGGGACAGGTTTATTTTGGTAGGTTTTATCTGCGGAAACGCCGATAGATAGGGTTGATGCCACATGAAAGGGGAGACGCCGAAGGGCCAGTCCCTTTTACGTGACTTTACTATACAGACAAGGAGACCATTCATGGCGCTTGAGAAGATCGACATCGACACCCTCGACCCGGCGGCGACCATCGTCGTGGCAACGGGCAACGCCCATAAGCTCACCGAGATCGAGGCCATTTTGGGCAAGGTTATGCCCGAGGTTCGCTTTGTGGCGCTCGGCCAGCTGGGCGATTTTGAGGACCCCGAGGAAAACGGCACGACGTTTTTGGAGAACGCCATCATCAAGGCCCAGGCTGCGGTGGAGGAGACGGGCCTTATGGCCATTGCCGACGATTCGGGCCTGGTCGTCGACGCGCTGGACGGTGAGCCCGGTGTGTATAGCGCGCGCTACGCGGGCGTTCACGGCGACGATGCCGCCAACAATGCCAAACTGCTCGTGAATCTGGAGGGCGTGGCCGACGAGGACCGCACTGCGCGCTTTATGAGCGTCGTCGCGCTCATCGACACGGATGGTTTGGTCACCTATGGTGAGGGCGCCTGCGAGGGCGTTATCGCACACGAGGGTCGCGGCGATCACGGCTTTGGCTACGACCCGCTGTTCCTGCCGGTCGACACGCCGGGCAAGACCATGGCCGAGCTGACGGCGGACGAGAAGAACGCCATCAGCCATCGATTCCATGCGCTCGAGCACCTATCCGCCAAACTGACGGGCGAGGAGTAGGCCGTGCGTGCGGTAGTGCAGCGCGTGCTCAACGCCGGCGTGACGGTCGACGGTGAGTGCGTGGGCAAAATTGGGCGCGGCTATCTGGTGCTGCTGGGCGTGGGCCACGGCGACACGCGCGCCGAGGCCGATAAGCTGTGGGGAAAGCTCCGGGGCTTGCGCATTAACGAGGACGAGAACGGCAAGACCAACCTAGCACTTGCCGATGTCGACGGCGAGGTTCTCGTGGTGTCGCAGTTCACGCTGTTCGCCGATTGCCGTCACGGCCGCCGTCCATCGTTTACGGATGCCGGCGCCCCCGATGTCGCCAACGAGCTCTACGAGTACTTCCTGACGCTTGTGCGCGAGGACGTCGAGCACGTAGCGCATGGCATCTTCGGCGCCGACATGAAGGTCGACCTCGTCAACGACGGTCCATTCACCATCGTCCTGGACACCGATGCTCTGTAAGTAGCTAATTAGCTACTTGCGTATGGCCACAACAGGGTGCTATAGTATTAGAGTTTTGTCTATCTTAGGGGTATTATCCCCTTTTTGAATTGCATCTTCTGGAGGCCCTGTTCATGGAAGAGATGGAAGTCAATCACGTCGACGACATCCACGAGAAGCTGACCGATATGGTGGGCGATCGCGTTAAGGTGAAGGCCAACATGGGCCGCACCCGCGTCGTCGAGCGCATGGGCACCATCAAGAGCGTCCATCCGGCAGTCTTTATCGTCGAGGTCGACGAGCGCCGTGGCCGCAAGTCGCGTCAGTCCTACCAGTATATTGATGTTCTCACCGGCCAGGTCGAGTTGTTCGATCCCGAGAGCGGCGAGCACATTTTTACCCCGCTCGGCAATCAGCTCGAGGAGCACTAGCGGTGACCGATTGGTCCCTGACCCTTTCCGCGCCGGCAAAGATCAACCTCTATCTAGGGGTTCATACCGAGCGTGACGACCGCGGCTACCATAAGGTCGATTCCCTGATGGCAGCCGTCGGTCTTGTCGATACCGTGACGGTTACGCCGGCACAGGCGCTGACCGTCCAGACGATTCCGACATCCGACTTTCCCATGCAAAAGAATACGGCGTATCGTGCTGCGCTCGCTATGGCCGAGCATTATGGTCGCGAAGCCAACGTCTGCATCACGATCGAGAAGCGCATCCCGTTGTGTGCCGGCCTGGGCGGTCCTTCGACGGATGCCGCGGCGGTCATTGTCGCCTTGGCAGAGCTGTGGGGTATCGACCGTGCCGATTCCGCGCTTGACAACATTGCGCGCGGCATTGGCGCCGACGTTCCCTTCTTTTTGCATGCCAGCCCTGCATTTTACGTGGGTGGGGGAGACGTGCTGGCAACCGAGTACCCCGCACTTCCCGCGACACCCGTCGTGCTGGTCAAGCCGCGCGAGGCAAGCGTTTCAACAATTGAAGCCTATCGACGTTTTGACGAGACCCCAGCGCCTGCGGACAAGCCCGGAGCGATTGCATCTGCCCTTCGCTCGGGAGATGCAGAGGCGGCCTACGCACTCGTTCACAACAACCTGGGTGTCATTTCCGCGCAGATGGAGCCGCGGATCCAAACGGTGCTCGACTGGCTCCGTTCACAGGACGGTACCATTGCCGCAAACGTGTGCGGTTCGGGTGCCTGCTCGTTTGCTCTCTGCGATAGCGCCGCCACGGCAGCCAATCTTGCGGCAGCCGCTCAACAAAACGGCTGGTGGGCTTATGCAACGGAGCTCGTTTCCGACACGGTTCGCATTGAAGCGCCAAAGAAGTAAAAATTTCTCTGGCACACGACGGAAATCTTTGTTACTATAGTCGAGCTAACGGGTTGTGGCTCAGTTTGGTAGAGCACTGCGTTCGGGACGCAGGGGTCGCTGGTTCAAATCCAGTCAACCCGACCAGAGCATGAGGAGGGACCGCTTCTTGCGGTCCCTTTTTTTAGCTATTGTTGTGATACCGCGATACCCGCGGTATACTCATTCGAGCTTGTCTCGCTGTATTGTGGAGGTCTACATGTTTGGACTGAGGGCACCTGAGCTCATCATTATTCTCGTTGTTGTCCTGATTATCTTTGGGCCTAAGAACCTGCCGAAGCTCGGTAAGTCCCTCGGCTCTACCGTCAAGAATATCCGCGAGGGTATGGAGGGCGACGATAAGGGCGAAACCAAGCAGGCCGAGGACGTTGTGGTCGAGGAGTCCAAGGAGGACAAGGAGATCGCAGAGCTCGAGGCCAAGCTCGCTGCTGCCAAGCAAAAGAAGGCAGAGGACAGCGACGCGGACGCAGAGTAGTCCCATCCCTTTGGGGTGAGCACCTGACCGGCTTGCCCGCAGGCTAGCCGGTCTTTTTCGTTTTTGTTGACAGTTGATCGTTACATCATAGTTGGGGAGATATCCGTATGGACGCAAGCCAGATCGTACTGACCGCTGAGGGCCGCCAGAAGCTCGTCGAGGAGCTCGCTTGGCGTGAGGGCGATTACGCCAAGGAGATCGTCGAGGACATCAAGGAAGCCCGCGCGTTCGGCGACCTTTCGGAGAACTCCGAGTACGATGCCGCCAAGGACAAGCAGGCCCAGAATGCTGCTCGCATCGCCGAGATTCAGGCTATTCTCGCCAACGCCCAGGTTGCTGCCACCACGGGTGATCTGACCGTCTCCATCGGTTCCACCGTTTCGTTGATTGATCCCAACGGTGAGGTCATGGAGGTCACGCTTGTCGGTACCACCGAGACCAACTCGCTCGAGCACAAGATCTCCAACGAGTCTCCGGTCGGCCACGCCATCATTGGTCATGGCGAGGGCGACTCCGTCGAGGTCGTTACGCCTTCCGGCAAGACTCGCGTCTACACCATCGCCAAGATCGCACGCTAGACCACGGTCCCGCGTAAAGGTATGTTTTCGCTCCCTGGGACCGAATCCTGGGGAGCGTTTTAGTTTGAGGAGCTAACTATGGCAGAAAACCAGAACGCCGCCGATCAGGCATCGACGCTCAACGACGAGCGCGCCACTCGCCTGGCCAAGCGTGCCTCCCTGTTCGAGGCGGGCCAGAACCCGTATCCCGAGCACTCCGAGATTGAGGACTACGTCGTCGACATCGAGACTAAGTATGCCGAGCTCGCCGATGGCGAGGACACCGAGGACGTCGTGAAGATCGGCGGCCGTGTGGTCGCCAAGCGCGGTCAGGGCAAGATCATGTTTATCGTCGTGCGCGACGCGACCGGCGAGATCCAGCTGTTCTGCCGTATCAACGATATGGACGAGGCCGCCTGGAACACGCTCAAGGCACTCGACCTGGGCGATATCCTGGGCGTGACCGGTGTAGTCGTGCGCACCAAGCGTGGCCAGCTTTCCGTTGCCCCCAAGAGCGCGACGCTGCTGTCCAAGGCCGTTCGCCCGCTGCCCGAGAAGTTCCACGGTCTCTCCGACAAGGAGACTCGCTATCGTCAGCGCTATGTCGACCTGATCGCCAACGACGACGTTCGCGAGACCTTCCGCAAGCGCTCGCAGATTCTCTCCACGTTCCGCCGCTTTATGGAGTCCGATGGCTACATGGAGGTTGAGACCCCCATCCTGCAGACCATCCAGGGCGGAGCTACTGCCAAGCCGTTCATCACGCACTTCAACGCGCTCGATCAGGAGTGCTACCTGCGTATCGCCACCGAGCTGCACCTCAAGCGCTGCATCGTCGGCGGCTTTGAGCGCGTGTTCGAAATCGGTCGTATCTTCCGCAACGAGGGCATGGACCTTACCCACAATCCCGAGTTCACCACGATGGAGGCCTACCGCGCCTTTTCCGATCTCGAGGGCATGAAGGCGCTCGCCCAGGGTGTCATTAAGGCCGCTAACAAGGCTATCGGCAACCCCGAGGTTATTGAGTACCAGGGCCAGACCATCGACCTGTCCGGTGAGTGGGCCAGCCGTCCCATGACCGACATCGTCTCCGACGTGCTCGGTAAGCAGGTCACCATCGACACGCCGGTTGAGGAGCTTGCTGCCGCCGCACGCGAGAAGGGCCTGGAGATCAAGCCCGAGTGGACCGCCGGCAAGATCATCGCCGAGATCTATGACGAGCTGGGCGAGGACACTATCGTCAACCCCACCTTCGTGTGCGATTACCCCATCGAGGTTAGCCCGCTTGCCAAGCGCTTTGAGGATGACCCGCGCCTGACCCATCGCTTTGAGCTGGTCATCGCCGGCCACGAGTACGCGAACGCGTTCTCCGAGCTCAACGACCCGGTCGACCAGGCCGAGCGCTTCGCTGCCCAGATGGCCGAGAAGGCCGGCGGTGACGACGAGGCCATGGAGTACGACGAGGATTACGTGCGCGCCCTCGAGTACGGTATGCCTCCCGCGGGCGGCATTGGCATCGGTATCGACCGCGTGGTCATGCTGCTCACCAACCAGGCTTCCATCCGCGACGTGCTGCTGTTCCCGCACATGAAGCCCGAGAAGGGTTTCCAGTCCGGTGCCGCTGCTGCCAAGGCTGCCGAGGCCGGCAACACCGCGAGCCCCTTCGTCAAGTCACTCAAGCCCACGGTTGATTATTCCAAGATTGCCGTCGAGCCGCTGTTTGAGGAGTTCGTCGACTTTGATACCTTCTCCAAGAGCGACTTCCGCGCCGTGAAGGTCAAGGCATGCGAGGCCGTCAAGAAGTCCAAGAAGCTGCTGAACTTTACGCTCGACGACGGTACCGGTACCGACCGCACCATCCTCTCCGGTATTCACGCCTATTACGAGCCCGAGGACCTGGTCGGCAAGACCTTGCTCGCCATCACCAACCTGCCTCCGCGCAAGATGATGGGCATCCCCAGCTGCGGCATGCTCATCAGTGCCATCCACGAGGAGGAGGGCGAGGAGCGCCTCAACCTGATCCAGCTCGACGCTTCCATCCCCGCCGGCGCAAAGATGTACTAATTGGTTCCGCCGTTCTACCGAACGGCGGACCAGCCGACGCTGCGCGCCGCCCAGAGCGACAATTTGTCATTCAAAAGGCAAGGCATGACCAGAAGGTCTATGCCTTGCCTTTTTCATGCCAACTTGTTCGCTCTGGACGTCGCTCGCTGTCCGTCCTCTACCTGCGGCGTTGACTTGGTTGATACTTAGAACATCGATGTAGTCATTGGGGACGTTCTTAAACGGCTAGTCATTGGGGACGTTCTTGTTTGACTAGTCGTTTAAGAACGTCCCCAATGACTAGCCAACGGCTATTGCGCACATGGCTCGCATGACAGTTGTCTCTTTTATGTTTCCTTTAGACGTTGCTGCTTAGGATGGGGGTTAGTCGGTAGGAAGGGAGTGTCTATATGGACGACGCGAGCGAGCGTGCAATCGAAGAGGACATGCTCGATCAGTTCAATTACTTTGACGATGAGGATGAGGAGCTGATCGACCGTCGCGAGCCAGCGCCGCTTGATTCCTTTGATCTGGTCGATGAAGAGACTGATGAGGTTGAGGACGAATCAACGGAGCCCCCACAGCCTTCGCGCCTTGACTCGCTGCTTTCGAGAGCCCCCATGCACCACGGCGTTCGTGCCGGCGCGCTCCATATGAAAACTGACTGGCACCAGATCGTGACGGCAGGCGATGAGCTTGCCGTCGATGCACCGCTCACCGATAAATCATCCATCATCTGCCGCACCGGCATGCTTATGCTGGCAAGCGGAACGGGTGCCTGGCGCGTGCGCGATACCATGAATCGTGTTGCCACTGTGCTCGGCGTCACGATTCACGTCGACCTGAGTCTTCTGTCGTTTGAGTGCACCTGCATCGAAGATGGCCACTGCTTTAACGAGGTTGTCAGCCTGCCCACAACGGGAGTCAATACCCATCGCATTTGGATGATGGAGAGCTTCTTAAAGGAAATCGAGACGTATGGGCGCCGGTTTACCGTGCACGAATACCACGAGATGCTCAAGACCGTTGAGAGCTCGAAGCCCGATTACGCTTCCTGGCAACAGGGCCTTGCGGCAGCCTGTGCTTGCGGCGCCTTCGTCTTCTTGCTCGGCGGCGGCCCTATCGAGATGGCCTGCGCATTCGTAGGCGCTGGTGTCGGTAACTTTGCTCGCTCCCATATTCTCAAGCAGGGTCTTGGCCAGTTTAGCGCGCTGACGACTGGTGTTGCGCTCGCTTGCGTTTCGTATCTGCTGGCATTGCTCGGCCTTGGCCAGGTCATACCGGGGGCAATGTCGCACCAAGAAGGCTATATCGGCGCCATGCTCTTTGTGATTCCCGGCTTTCCCCTCATTACGGCAGGCCTCGACATCGCTAAGCTCGATATGCGAAGCGGCATTGAACGTCTTTCGTATGCTGTGTCGATTATTGTGATGGCGACCCTCGTAGGTTGGATGGTTGCCGAATGTGTGGGGCTGGCACCGGATGATTTTGCCCCGCTCGGCCTTTCGCCGCTTGCTCTTACGCTCCTGCGCGTGGTGATGAGCTTCGTTGGCGTATTCGGCTTCTCGGTGATGTTCAACAGCCCGGTAAAGATGGCCGCGGCAGCTGGGCTGATCGGCGCCGTGTCCAATACCTTGCGCCTTACGCTCGTCGATGCGCCGACGATGTTTCCCTTCCTGGGCCTCAGCGCGGGAATGCCTCCCGAGGCGGCAGCGTTTATCGGCGCGCTGGTATCGGGGCTGCTGGCAAGCTTGGCCGAAGTCAAGCTCACCTACCCACGTATCGCCCTCACGGTGCCATCAATTGTCATTATGGTGCCGGGCCTGTATCTGTATCGCTCGATGTACTACATGTGCACCTTCGATACGGTCAATATGCTCGGTTGGTTTGTGCGTGCAGTGCTCATCGTGGCGTTTCTGCCCGTTGGGCTGGGTGTGGCGCGTACGCTCACCGACCCTCGCTGGCGCCATACCAGCTAATTGGTGCAAGGGGGACAGGTTACTTTGCACCAAATGAGTTGCGGTGAAATAGGGACTGAATTGCTGCTTAAAGGGTCAAAACAGTCCGTATTCCACCGCAACTTATGGAGTCGGGGGATTATCGGTGCCCTGCATCTTCATAAACTCAACGCTTACGAAGCGCGCGCCGTTCGTGCTAGGCTGGTTCCACCACATAAGTAGTCGCAGACGCGCGTACCACGGGCGGGCGAGATGAAGTTCCAACAGCTCCATCTTGCCCGCCCGTTTTTGTTGCGTGGCGCCGCGGCACAACACAGAGAGGAATCTGCCCTTTATGCCTATTAACAAACGAGAGAGCCTGCTGTTCACCTTTATCATGTGCTTTTGCATGGTGCTCTGGATGAGCATCTACAACGTTGCCCTGCAGCACGGGGCCATCAACGGCGAGGTCGTTGCCGCTGCGTGGCTCGGCTTCCCCGTTGCCTACATTTTTGCCATGTGCTGCGACTGGTTCGTCGCCAGCCCGCTCGCCAAGGGTTTCGCCTTTAAGTACTTGGTCACTCCGGGCAAGAGCTCGCCGCTCGCCATGACGCTCGCCGTCAGCTCCTGCATGGTCGTTCCCATGGTCATCATCATGTCGCTGTACGGTGCCTGCGAGGGTCTGACGCACATGCCCGGCGGCATCCTTGCGAACCTGTATTCCGTGCCCGCGATCTGGATGATCAACATCCCGCATAATTTTGTGATGGCGCTGCCGTGGAACCTTTTGGTAGCCGGTCCGATTTCCCACTTCGTCTTCCGTCGCGCCTTCCCTGTGGGGACGGTTTTCGAGGAGGAGCATGCCGAGCTCTTGGAGCAGGCTATGGCTCCTGAGTGCGAGTAGCTCGCTTAGGGATCTGCTGAGCGCGGGCGACTTGCTTGGTTGGAGCCCTAAGCGTGGATAGTTCTCTCGGCGACATCGCGGGCGTGAGCGGTGCGCATGACCGGAGGGCCCGTGCTGCTCCGTTGCCCGACGTGCTAGCGCGCAGAACAATCTGTTGGTGCATTCGGCGGCTGCTGAAGCGTTTCGGCAGCCGCTTTTTATACGGAGTTTAAATACAACAGTCTGTTGTATTACGTAGAGTGGTATATCTCTAGCAGGAAAAATGCGAGAGACGGAGCATTATGGCGTTGCTAGTAGGACTGGACGTAGGGTCGACGACGACCAAAGTTTACGCGATGCACGAGGATATGACCGAGGCGTGGTGGGGATATCGCCGCCACGGGGCGTGTCAGACAGCGAGCGTGCGCGCCATGCTCGGCGAGCTCGCCGAGCGCTTTCCCCATGAGTCGCTGCGCGTTGCGGTGACCGGCTCGGGTGCGCGCGATATCGCGACCGCGCTGGGCGCCTCGTACGTTCAGGAGGTGGTCGCCAACGCGCTCGCGATCAGCAGGTTCTATCCGCAGACGCGCTGCGCCATCGAGCTGGGCGGCCAAGACGCCAAGATGATCTTCTTCCGCACCAACGATAAGGGAGACATCGAGGTTGCCGACATGCGCATGAACGGCTCGTGCGCAGGCGGTACCGGTGCATTTATCGACGAGATGGCAAAGCTCATGGGGGTCGGCACCGAATCGGGCGAGTTCGAGCAGCTCGCAAGCCGGGGAACGACCGTCCACGAGGTCTCGGGCCGCTGCGGCGTGTACGCAAAGACCGATATCCAGCCGCTGCTCAACGAGGGCATTCCTACCACCGACCTGGCGCTTTCGGCGCTTCACGCGGTCGCCCGCCAAACGATCGGCGGTCTGGCCCAGGGTATCGACATCGAGCCGCCGGTAATCTTCGAGGGCGGTACGCTCGCCTACAACCCCACGCTGGTCCGCGTGTTCCGGGAGCAACTGAATCTATCGGACGATCAGGTTATCGTCCCGCGCGATCCGCAGATCATGGTCGCGCGCGGTGCCGCCCTGTCGCTGACCGACATGTTCGCATCGTCCCAACCGATCGACCTTCCCGACGCTTTTGTCCGGCTGGATAAGCTCGAGACGGTCGCGCCCGCAAGCGGGGAGGGACGTCTTGCCCAGCCCTTTTTTGCCACACCTGCCGAGCAGGCGGATTTTATGGCACGCCATGGCAAAGAGACGCCGGCAAAGGGTCCGGATGCGTATGCGCCCGGAGAGACGGTGCGTGTGGCGCTCGGTATCGATTCGGGGAGCACGACGACCAAGTTCGCCCTGGTCGATGAGGCGGGTGAGCTTGTCGATTCGTTCTACGCGTCTAATAACGGCAGACCGCTCGACGTCGCCCAACAGGGTCTTGTCAGCTTGAAGAACCGCTGGGAGACAGCGGGAGTCACGCTTGCGATCGATGCCGTGGGCACCACGGGATACGGCGAGGAGCTTTTCGCGCGCGCGTTCCACGCCGACTACCATACGGTCGAGACGGTCGCGCACGCCCGCGCCGCGTGCGCATGCGTTCCCGATGCGACCTTCGTGCTCGACATCGGCGGACAGGATATGAAGGCCATCTGGCTCAACCACGGCGTGCTGACCGATATCGTCGTCAACGAGGCGTGCTCTGCGGGCTGCGGCTCGTTCCTCGAGGGTTTTGCCAAAAACCTCGGTATAGCCGTTGAGGATATCGCGACCGAGGCATTTTCGTCCAAAGCCCCCGCCGTTCTCGGCAGCCGCTGCACGGTGTTCATGAACAGCAGCGTCGTTTCCGAGCAGCGGCGCGGTAAGGGTCCGGGCGACATCATGGCCGGTCTCTGCCGTTCGATTATCGAGAACGTGTTCACCAAGGTCATTCGCGTTTCAAATCTCAACCGTCTGGGCGACAAAGTCGTCGTCCAGGGCGGCACGTTCCGAAACGACGCGGTGCTGCGCGCATTCGAGCAGTATCTGGGCAAACCCGTCACGCGTGCGCCCCACCCGGGGCTGATGGGCGCTATCGGTATCGCCCTGCTCGCGCGCGAGGAATGCCGCAAGGGCGACGCCGGCACGTCGTTTATCGGGCTCGATGCCGTGGAGCGCTTCGAGCATCGCGAGTTCGGCGGCGTTACCTGCCGTCGGTGCAACAACCGCTGCCAGCGCGCGGTCGTGGCATTTGGCGACGGCTCGCTTTACGTCACGGGCAATCGCTGCCCGCGCGGCGGCGCCATCTCATGGGATGAGCTCGTGCGCGAGGTTCCCGCGGCGGAGGAGCTGCGTCCGCAGGGTGCTTGCGAGGCACAGGCACCCGGCACGGGGCGCGACCGGACCGCGGCTGCCCCCAATCTCTTTGTCGACCGCGAGAAGCTGCTGTTCGAGTCGTGCCCCACGGTTCCCGTCTGCGGGGGGCGCGATGTCACGATCGGCATTCCCCGTGTGCTCGAGTTCTGGGACACCATGCCGTTCTGGTCGACGTTCTTCAGCACGCTCGGCTTTAAGGTGCGCGTCTCGGGACGCAGCACCAAGGCGATGTACGAGCGCGGTCTGGCGCACGTCACATCCGACACCGTGTGCTTCCCGGCCAAGCTCGTCCACGGGCACATCCGCAATCTCGTCGACGCCGGCGTCGACCGCATCTTCATGCCCATCATCACGACGGTGCCCACCGAAAACACCGCCTCTACCAGCGAGTGGATGTGCGCCGTCGTAAAGGGATACCCCTACGTGATGCGCAATTCCGATAACCCGGAGGAGCGTTTCGGCGTTCCGTTCGATACGCCGCTGTTCCACTGGTACGACGAGGGCGACCGAAACCGCCAGCTCAAGGCGTGGTGCAAGGAGACCTTCGATATCGATGCCGACCTGGTTGCCAAGGCGACCGAGCAGGCGGACCGCGCGCAGCAGACGTTTGAGAACCAGCTGCAGCTGCGCGGCAGGCAGGTGCTCGAGAACGTGCGCGAGGACGGCGGCTACGCGGTGGTGATCGCTTCGCGCCCGTACCACAACGACCCGCTGGTCAACCACGGGCTGCCCAAGCTCTTCTCTGAGCGCGGCATCCCCGTGCTGACGCCCGATGCGGTGCCGGGGGTCTGCAACGTCGATCTTTCCAACAGCCGCATCGACATCGTGAACAACTACCATGCGCGCATGCTGTCGTGCGCGGTCATCGTCGCATCGACGCCCGAGCTCGAGCTCGTGCAGATGGGCAGCTTCGGCTGCGGCCACGATGCGTATCTCACCGACGAGATCGCGCGCATGATGGGCGAGATGGGCTCCAAGGTTCCGATGATGATCAAGCTCGATGAGAGCGACGTCGCCGGTCCCATGGGCATTCGCGTGCGTTCGTTTATCGAGTCGGTCAACCGTCGTCGCGCGGAGGAGCGTGCCGAGGGCGCCCGGGTGCACGCGGTCCATCCGCTCGACGACCCGTATAAGGTCAAGTACACCAAGCGCGACCGGCACGACAAGATCGCGCTGGTCCCCAACACCTCCCATGCGTTCTGCAGGCTCATGACCGCGGCGATGCGCAATCAGGGCGTGCGCGCCGAGGCCCTTGATATCGGGCGCGAGGATGCCATCCGCCTGGGCAAACGCTATGTGCACAACGACATCTGCTTCCCCGCGCAAATCGTGATCGGCGAGGCGCTCGCGGCACTCGAGAGCGGTAAGTACGACCCGCACGACGTCGCCGTGGTGACTGGCAAGTATATCGGCGACTGCCGCCTGACGCACTACATGCCCCTGCTGCGCCGCGCGCTCGACGACGCGGGATACGACTATGTCCCGGTGCTCACCAACGACGACGTCGATGCCCACAATGCGCATCCGGGCTTCAAGCTCGGCCTTGGCCCGAGCATCCAGATCGCCTACGGTCTTCCCATGATCGATACCCTCGAGGCCATGCTTAGGCGCATCCGTCCCTACGAGCTCGAGAAGGGCGCGGCGGACGCTGCGTTCGACCGCGCGCTCGATGAGGTTATCGAGGGCATGGAGCGCTCCGGGCTGAGAGGCCAGGCGACGGGCTTCAAACGCGCGCTTGCGATCATGGACGCCGTTCCGTACGACCGCTCGAACCCGCATCCGACCGTTCTCATCGTGGGCGAGTACCTGCTCAATTTCCATCTCGGCGCCAACCACGAGATCGAGCGCTACCTCGAGGACAACGGGCTCGAGGTCATCGAGGCGCGCATGACCGACGTGATCCGCAAGACCTATTTCTACAAGCATGCGCAGTCGCGCGAGTTCCACGTCGACCTGTCGCTGCCCGAAAAGGCCTGGTACGCCACGGCGGACAACCTGTTCGAGCTCGCGCACGACCGTTGCGACCGCCTGGGCGCGGCGAGCCCGCTCTACGAGCCGCCGACGCGCATGCCCGAGCTCGTGCGCGCGAGCGATAAGATCCTGCACCATACGTTCGATGCGGGCGAGGGCGTGCTGATTCCGGCGGAGATTCTCGAGCACGCCAAGCGCGGCTGCCGCAACTTCGTGATCCTGCAGCCGTTCGGGTGTCTGCCCAACCATGTCGTGGGGCGCGGGCTCATCCATGCGCTCAAGGAGCAGTATCCCACGGCGCAGTTCCTGCCGCTCGACTACGATCCCGACGTGAGCTTCGCCAACGTGGAGAACCGTCTTCAGATGCTCATCATGAACGCCAAGGCGCAGGGGTGCGGTGAGGCGCATGGCGAGACCGCGTAAGGACGCCGATGCGCCCGATGCACGCACCCGTATCATCGAGGCGTTTTGGGAGCTCATCGAGAACAACAGCATCTTCGAGCTGTCGGTTGGCGAGGTGACCCGCGCCGCCCGGTGCAATCGCGGAACGTTTTACTACTATTTTCACGATTTCGATGAACTCGTCGCCATCGCCATAGCCCAGCTGCTGCAGGATAACGAGCTCATCACCGATGCCCTCTGGCATTTTTCGAGCGAGGGCGACCTTTCGGCGTTCGAACGGCGCGACGTCCGCTGCCTGCTGCGGCGCATCGTCATCACCATGAGGGCGGGTGCCGCCGAGCAGGTCGTGCAGGGCATCCATACGATCATCATCGACCGCGTGAGAGAGATCGTCCACCCCGACGGAGAAGAGCTCAAGGCGGATTCGAGCTTTGCGGTGGGCTTTCTGGTCTCGGGCATCATGGACTTTGTGATGGCGGTCGGCTTTGCCCGGGAGGGCGGCGAGGAGATAGACCTCGAGCAGCTGGGGGACAGCGCGTGCGCGTACCTGAGGGCGGTCGCCATGCAGACGGTGGAAACGGTCGCGCAAGTCGAGGGCGTCGATACATCCGAGCTGCTCGAACGCGTCTCCAAGGAGGCCGATGCCTATCGCGCATCGCGTGCGACGAGTCCCGACGTGGTGAAAGACGCCTAGGGTTTCTCTTGCGGGGCGCCTGTCGCGCATCGCGCGGTGAGTCCCGCGATGCGGTCATAACCTGCATTCATGTGAGCCGGGTTTATAGATATTCCTCCAGCTGTTAACATAGACAACCTGTGGGTAAAGAGACAAAAGCGCCGCCGACGGGCGGGCGTTTTGATTTCGATGAACTCATGTAAGGAAACGAGCATGTTAGATAGATTTACCGATCGTGCGCGCAAGGTCATGTCCATGGCCAAGCAAGAGGCGCTCGATCTTCATTCAAATAAGGTGGGTACCGAGCACCTGCTGCTCGCGCTTGCCAAGGAGGACGAGGGCATTGCCGCTGAAGCACTGCGTTCGCTCGACATCTCCTACGACGACATCATGGATACTCTCAAAGAGGTCCAGACCACCGTTCCCGAGCCCAGCGAGGAGACCGAGGCAGCCAAGCTCGCCTTTACACCGCTCGTCATTAGCGTGATGGAGCGTTCATTCCGTGTGGCGCGTGAGAACAACCAGACCTACGTGTCGACCGAGCACCTGCTCATCGGTATCGTCGAAGAGGGCAACGGCATGGCCATGGACATCCTCATGCGCCTGGGTGTGTCGTCCGCCTCCATCAAAAAGGCTATCGAGAAGCTCACCGCCAAGGACCAGGACAAGAAGCGTCCGCTCGCCGGCGCCGGTGCTGGTCGTCCCGGTGCGGGCCTGCCGTTCTTTAGCGGCTCGGATGCCTCTCAGCAAAAGGGGAGTGGCACCGACACGCTTAAGCAGTTCGCCACCAACCTTACGCAGAAGGCCCGCGACGGCGAGCTCGACCCCGTGATCGGTCGCGAAAAGGAAGTCCAGCGCATGATGGAGATCCTTTCGCGCCGCACCAAGAACAACCCGCTTATCTTGGGTGACCCCGGTGTGGGCAAGACGGCCATCGTCGAGGGCCTGGCGCAGCAGATCGCTGCCGGCAACGTGCCCGAGAACCTCATGAACCAGAACATCTGGACGCTCGACCTGCCGGGCCTCGTGGCGGGCGCCAAGTATCGCGGTGAGTTTGAGGAGCGTCTCAAGAACGTGATCCAGGAGGCCACCGAAGCCGACGACGTCATCCTGTTTATCGACGAGATGCACACCATCATCGGTGCCGGTTCTGCCGAGGGTTCCATCGACGCGAGCTCCATGCTCAAGCCCGTGCTCGCGCGCGGTGCCTTCCAGATTATCGGCGCCACCACGGCCGAGGAATTCCGCAAGTACCTCACCAAGGACCCGGCCTTTGAGCGTCGCTTCCAGACCATCGATGTCGAGGAGCCGAGCGTCGAGGACACGGTCAAGATCCTGACCGCGCTCAAGCCGCGCTACGAGGAGCACCACCATGTGCGCTATACGCAGGGTGCTATCGAGGCCGCCGCGAACCTTTCCAACCGCTACATCCAGGATCGCTTCCTGCCCGATAAGGCTATCGACCTCATTGACGAGGCCGGTGCCCGCGCTCGCATCGCCGCGAATCGCGCGCCCGAGCCGGTGCGTGAGGCCGAGCATCGCGTGGAGGAGCTTAAGGCCGCCGCGCAGGAGGCCACCGAGAGCGACGACATGAACAAGGCCGCCGAGATTACCGAGCAGCAGAAGGCCGCCGAGATTGAGCTCGCCGAGGCCAAGGCCGCCTGGACCGCCGAGCTCGACGCCAGCCCGCTCACCATCGATGTCTCCCAGATCGCCGACATCGTGTCCGTGACTTCAGGCGTGCCGGTGTCTTCGCTTACCGAGAGCGAGAGCCGTCGCCTGCTGCAAGCCGAAAGCGTGCTCAAGACGCGCATCATCGGTCAGGACGAGGCTGTCGAGGCAGTTGCCAAGGCCGTGCGCCGCAGTCGCTCGCCGCTCAAGGACCCGCGTCGCCCCGGCGGCAGCTTTATCTTCCTGGGTCCCACCGGCACGGGCAAGACCGAGCTCGCCAAGACGCTCGCCGAGTACCTCTTTGGCAGCAAGGATGCGCTCATCAGCTTCGACATGTCCGAGTTCGGTAGCGAGTTCGAGGTCTCCAAGCTCATCGGTAGCCCTCCGGGTTACGTCGGTCACGACGAGGGCGGCCAGCTCACCAAGGCCGTTCGTCGCCACCCGTACTCGGTCGTGCTGTTCGACGAGATCGAGAAGGCGCACCCCGATATCTTCAACATCTTGCTGCAGGTGCTGGAGGAGGGCCGCCTGACCGATAGCCAGGGCAAGACGGTCGACTTCCGCAACACCGTGATCATCATGACGTCCAACGTGGGCGCCCGTGAGATTGCGCAGGATGCGAGCGTGGGCTTTGGCACCACCGGCGAGCAGGGTCTCACGTCGAGTGAGATCCGTGGCCGTGCGATGGGCGAGCTCAAGCGCCTGTTCCGCCCCGAGCTGCTCAACCGTATCGACGACATTGTGGTGTTCCAGAAGCTCTCGGGCGAGAATCTCACCAAGATCGCGCACCTGCTGGTGGACGATCTGCGTCAGCGTTTGATTGCCAACGGCATGAACATCAAGCTCACCGACGCGGCCTATGACAAGATCGTGGCCGAGGGCACCGACCTCACCAACGGTGCGCGTCCGCTGCGCCGTGCTATTCAAAAACTCATCGAGGACCCGCTGTCCGAGGAGCTTCTGGCCGGCGAGTGGGGCGAGGGCGATACCGTCCTGTGCGACGTGGCCGATGGCAAGTTTGTCTTTAGCCACGGCACGGGCGAGATCCCGGCGCCGCGTCCGGCGGGTGCGCTCGGGGGCGATACCGCTCCGGCGGCGCCGCACACCGGAAACGCCGCGCCTGTGAGCAGCGGCGTGAGCTCGGGCCCCGGTGGCATGATGCAAGCCGGCTCTGGCGCGCTGTAGGGCGTGGCGACAATTTGATACGCGCAATCGAGGCGCTCCGGAAAGGGCGCCTCGATTTGTAGAGCTGCGGAAGTTGTGACCGTTACGCTATGCGGTCCACCGTTAGCCGATGATGCGAGGGCGCTCGGCGTTTTCGACTGGTTTATGCACGCAAAGTCTGGGAATATACAAGTCGCACGTCTTACTGTCTAACCAGTTGCGCCAAGGAGGCACCATGGACTACAAGATTACCGGCTACGAGCCCGCCCAGCTGTTCCATTTCTTTGAGGAGGTCAGCGCGATCCCCCGTGGGTCTGGCAACGAGAAAGGCATCAGCGATTTCCTGGTCGCGTTTGCCAAGGAGCGCGGTCTCGATGTGTATCAGGACGAGGTCTACAACGTCATCATTCGCAAGCCCGCATCTGCCGGCGCCGAGAATGCCCCGACCGTAATGCTGCAGGGCCACATCGATATGGTGTGCGACAAGTTGGGCTCCGTTGAGCACGACTTTACGACTGATGGTATCGACCTGGTCGTCAAGGACGGCGTCCTCACCGCTAACGGCACCACTCTGGGCGCCGACAACGGTATTGCCGTCGCTCTGATGCTCACTGTTCTCGATGACGATTCGATCGTTCACCCCGCCCTCGAGTGCGTATTCACCACCGACGAGGAGACTGGCCTGGTCGGCGCCGAGACGCTCGACAAGTCCCAGATTAGCGCCCGCACCATGATTAACCTTGACTCCGAGGAAGAGGGCGTTGCTACCGTCAGCTGCGCCGGCGGTGTCGTCGTTACCTACACCTGCCCGATCGCGCGCGAGCACAAGACCGGTAGCACCCTCACGCTCGACATCTCCGGCCTGCTGGGCGGCCACTCCGGCAGCGATATCAACCTGGAGCGCGGCAACGGCAACCTCATCATGGCCCGCATCATCGACCGCCTGATGGTCGCTGGCGAGCCCGCCATCGTTAGCTTTAACGGCGGCACCAAGGACAACGCCATCAACCGTGAGTGCAAGGCTGTTCTGGTCTACGCCGACCACGCTGCCGCCGAGGCCGCGGCCCAGATCGCAAAGGGCATCATCGCCGACGTTACTGCCGAGCTCGAGGTCTTCGACCCCGGCTTTACCTGCACCGTCGAGATTGCCGACGACGCCGAGGTCGAGGCCATGGACCAGAAGTCCGCGCTTGCCCTCATCCGCGCCCTGCGTCTTGCCCCCAACGGCGTGATTCGCCGCAACGTCGCCACCGACGGCTCCGTCGAGGTTTCCTCCAACATCGGTGTGGTTGCCACTTCTGACGACGAGGTCAAGATCATGCTGTCCCCGCGCTCCTCGATCACCTCGCTGCAGAACGAGTTCAAGGACCGTCTGCAGACGCTGGCCGATGTCCTGGGCTTCGACGCCAAGTTTGAGTTTGAGTATCCCGGCTGGAGCTATGCCGAGCATTCGCCGGTCCGCGAAGTCTTTGTCGAGAGCTATCGAGAGCTCTTTGGCTCCGAGCTGCGCATCGAGTCCATTCACGCCGGCCTTGAGTGCGGCCTGTTTGCCGAGGCCCTGCACGGCCTGGACGCCATCGCCGTGGGTCCGACGCTCTCCGATGTCCACACCCCGGACGAGAGCATGGAGCTCGCTTCTGCCGAGCGCTTCTACGAGCTGCTCATCGACGTCCTCAAGCGCCTTGCCGCGTAAAGGTTGCGCTAGCAGCAGTCCGAGTCACGTGCTAGCGGATTGCAAATGACATTACGAGAGGGGGCACCCGGTCTTTTGCGACGGGTGCCCCCTCTCTTTTGTTTGATAATTGCGAAATTACGGCCACCTAGTCCATTTCTGCCCTGATGAGGTCGAGGGCGCGCTGGCAGTTTTCGCGGACGGGGCCGAGCATATGCTCGCGCAGGTCCGCCATGCCGGGCAGGTCGGCGTATTCGTCCATGACCTCTTCCATGCAAATGGGTACCTCGTAGGCGAGGTCCATCATGGTCGCAAAGCAAAACTTCTCGGATAGCCCGGCATCGGTAAGCGCCGCCTCCAGCGCGGGATCGCCCATGCCGTGGTATCGGCGGATAGCGCCTGGACCGATTCGCCCCACACGATTTTCGCCGCCAACGCTCATGGCGAGGCGCGCCCGGCGGCGCATGCGCTCATACGCCAAACCCGACGCGACATCGTACATTCGAGCCATCATGGCTGTGCCGTCGTTTCCAAGGAGCAGGGAATAGTTTTTCGCGTGCGCATCCGGTGCGCCGATAATGGCGTTGAAGAACAGTATCTGCGTAAACAGATACAGGTTAAGTTGATGGTGGCTCGTATTTACGAGGAGCTCTTGAATGTCGCGTGTGGTCGGGCCGCCGTCTGCCGTGTACTTTTGGGCGGGCATCACCCCAAGTGCCTGACAGAGGTCTTCTTGATGTAGACGCCTGATTGTCCCGTCTTTGACTTTCATGCGGTCATAGCGCTCAACAATGAGGGCGGGTTCGTCCTCAAACATACGATATTCGACGTTTGCCGTTGCGATACCGGCGCGCTGGGCGCTTTTCATGCAGACAAACTCATTGAGAGCCTCGAGTTTAAATCCGATAACGCCATTTTTGAAAATATGCGTCGTGGGCGAGGAGCCCATGCATTCGCACCAGCGGCCGTTTATGAACGCGAGCGCGAACTTGCCCTGGTTGCCTCCAAGTGACCAACTTTCATCTAGACCCATCCACGATGCATCGCGGTCATCTCTGATCGACTTGAGACGAAGAGCAATTTCGTGGTTGTCTATAGGGCGGTATTCGCCAGCGCGATGCAGGACGGCGTCGGTATCTTCTTCGGCACAAAACTGCACGCCGCCCGGACAGTCGAGTCCGATATGGCTGAGCAACGCAACGGGATTGTTGGGCCTAACGTCGAATTCGGCGGCAATCGCTTTTCGTTGGTCCTCGCTGTCGGGTAGAAGGCCAAACAGGTACGGATTCATGACCTGTTGTCCGTATGTGCGATTCGATACGGGTATGTTGGTCGATAGAGCTGGCCCGTCATAGTCATGATCGTAGGTAAAGCTGATAAGACCGTTCTCATCTTGCGTGAGCGTTCCAGCAGGCACGCCGCAAATAATGGTCCGAAGTGATGTTCTGGCCATTGGCTATTTCCCTTCGGGCATGGCTTGGCTAGATGCGTTTGTGGCAATCGAGACTCCGAGATTGGACATGGCGAAATCGGCGAAGACCTCGTCGTAGAGTGCGGATGTAAAGGGGGCATCTGCAAGAGCCGGAATGGTTGTGCTGCGACGGTTGCGATGATGAAGACGTTGGGCGTGATGGCGTCTGGAGGTGCTGCAAGGTTGATCAGCATGCGGGGCGTCGACTGGTTGCTCATTTTTCGTTTCGCCTATATCCCCTTGAGCGGCGAGCGCCAGTCCAAGAGCACCGAAAACTGCCAGCAGCTTGTCGAGCCGAATGCCCGTGGCATCTCCCAGCTCGAGCGATGCGAGCAGGCGTTCCGAAACACCGGCTTTTTTAGCGAGGGCGGCACGGGTGATCCCCTGCGCCTCGCGCGCCTGACGCACGTAGATGCCGGCTTGGCGCGGCGTGGTGATGGGAAGGGTATCCATGGCAATCTCCTAACGTGCAGACTTTTGCATCCTAGTATGACATGCAAAAGTCTGCATGAAAAGGCTCATGCAAAACTCTGCATGAGACCTCATACGGACGTTTAGTTTTGAAGGGTGTTTTACAGCACAAAAACCCAAGTGTTCCAGCAGGATCTTGAGGCCGATAAGGATGAGCACGACGCCACCCACGATGGTGGCGGGTTTTTCGTAGCGCGCGCCAAAGGTGTGGCCGATCGCTACGCCGGCGACGGAGAAGATAAACGTTGTGACGCCGATAAGCGATACAGCGGGCACGATGTCAACCGAGAGCGCGGCAAACGAGATGCCCACGGCCAGGGCGTCGATTGAGGTGGCGATGGCGAGGATCAGGTACTCGCCCAGTTCAATCTTCTCGGCATCCTTGCCGTCGTCTTCATCCTCGTCTTCGGTAAAGGCTTCCCACAGCATTTTGCTGCCGATGAAGGCCAAAAGGATAAAGGCGATCCAGTGGTCGATGGGGCCGATGATGCTCATGAATTGACTGCCAAGCGCCCATCCGATCACGGGCATGCCTGCCTGGAAGCCGCCAAAGAACAGGCCGAGCACTACGGCGACCTTAAGGTTGATCTTCTTCATGCCAAGGCCCTTGCAGATGGATACGGCAAAGGCGTCCATCGAAAGGCCAACGGCGAGCAACACGAGCTCTGCGAGTCCCATAGTCTGGCTCCCTCTCTGCGGGCGGGCCCGCGTGTACCTCTTGGGGGAGTAACAAAAAAGACTCGTGGCGTACGCGTTGCGCGCACAGCCACGAGTCTCGTTCATTAAGGCAAGCCAGGCCGCATCGGCCAGTGTGTTGACTTGCCGCGCCACCGGAGGCGAACCCGATCACGCGACTACTCCCTCATTTATGCGAATCCCGATGCTACCACATAAGCAGCTCATTTGGATTGGGGCTCTCAGCTGTGTTCGCTCATTCTGTAAGCATCGGATTTTGCGGGCGTCACAGGGGCAAACCGTGAGAAACTTATTGACGTTTATGGAGCGTATACGATGGGAGCGATGCCTTGGATAAGAACGAGCTGCAAAAGCGTATGGAACAGGCCATCCGCCTGACTGCCCCCGGTCAGCCGATCCGCACCGCCCTCGACATGATCATTGCCGGTCACCTGGGCGCCCTTATCTGCGTCGGCGACACCGAAAACGTGCTCGCCGCCGGTAACGACGGCTTCCCGCTCAACATTTCGTTTACCTCGAACCGCCTGTTCGAGCTCTCCAAGATGGACGGTGCCATCGTTATCGATGGCGACCTCACCCAGATCCTGCGTGCCAACTTCCACCTCAATCCCGATCCCTCGCTCGCCACGAGTGAGACGGGCATGCGTCACCGTACTGCCGCTCGCATGTCGGTGCTCACCGACGCCATCGTGATCTCGGTTTCGGCTCGTCGTGCCGTCGTCAACGTGTACGTCCACGGCAAGAGCTACGAGATCCAGCCCGTCACCACCATCATGAGCTCGGTCAACCAGCTCGTCGCCACGCTCCAGACTACCCGTCAGTCGCTCGATCGCTCCCTGCTGCGCCTGACGGCCCTTGAGCTCGACGACTACGTCACACTCGCCGACATTACCGGTATTTTCTCGAGCTTCGAGATCATGCAGCAGGCAAAGACCGAGCTTAAGGATTGCATTGTCAAGCTGGGTAACCAGGGTAAGCTCGTGCAGATGCAGCTCGAGCAGCTCGCGGGCTCCAGCATGGATACCGAATACGACTTGATGATCCGCGACTACGCGAGCGATTCCTCTGAGGCCAACGCCGAGAAGATTCGCGCCGAGCTGAGCCGTATGACGCCTAAGGACCTGTCCGACCCGCAGCACGTGGCGGCAGTTCTGGGCTATGACGACTTGGACGAGGACTCCGTCATGACGCCGCTGGGCCTGCGCACGCTTTCGCGCGTGTCCGTCGTGCGCGACGGCGTGGCCGAGAAGATCGTCGACGAGTACGGCTCGCTGCAGGAGCTCATGGACGACATCAGCGAGGATCCGGAGCGCTTGGGCGACTTTGGCGTCAACAACCCTGCCATTCTTGCGGACTCGCTGTACCGCATGAAGGGCACCAAACAGGGGAACGCATAATGGCGCCCGTGTGTGCCGTGGTCGTTGCCGGCGGCAGCGGCCAGCGCTTTGGAAATCCCGGCGGCAAGCAGCTCGTTAATGTGGCGGGCCGTCCGCTCATGAGCTGGTCCATCCGCGCGTTCGATCGTAGCGATAAGGTCGGCCATATCGTCGTGGTTTGCCCTGCCGAGCGCCGTGCCGAGATGCGCCGCCTGGCCATCGACCCGTTTGACTGTGACACGCCCATCAGCTTTGCCGATGCCGGCGATACCCGTCAGGATTCCACCCGTGCCGGCGTGCATGCGGTTCCGGCGGGTTTCGAATATGTCGCCATCCACGACGGCGCTCGTCCGCTCATTACGACCGAGGCCATCGACCACGCTATCGACGTGCTCGTGAGCGACCGTGCCCTCGACGGTGTCGTGTGCGGTCAGCCCGCGATCGACACGCTCAAGATCGTTGACGGCGATAATATCGTCGAGACGCCGCCGCGTGAGCTCTACTGGGCAGCGCAGACGCCGCAGATCTTTAGCGTCGATGCTATGAAGCGCGCCCACGCTGCAGCCATTGCCGAGGGCTTTATCGGTACCGATGATTCGTCGCTGGTCGAGCGCATGGGTGGGCGCGTCCGCTGCGTCCAGAGCCCACGCGATAACCTTAAGGTGACGGTGCCCGAGGACCTGCGTCCCGTAACCGCGATTCTGCTTGGCCGCATGGCCGAGGGAGAGGACCTTCCCCATGTTCAGTAACCTGCGCATTGGCCATGGCTACGACGTTCACCGTCTGGTGGAGGGGCGTCGATGTATCATCGGCGGTGTCGACATTCCCTACGAGCGCGGCCTGCTGGGCCACTCGGATGCCGATGTGCTCGCGCACGCCTTGGCCGACGCCATTCTGGGCGCCTGCCGTGGGGGAGACATCGGCAAGCTATTCCCCGACACCGATCCCGCCTACGAGGGTGCCGATTCGATGGTGCTGCTTGCCCGCGTGATGGACTATGCGCGTGAGCTGGGCTTTGAGTTTGTCGATGCCGATTGCACCATTGCCTGCCAGCAGCCTAAGATCACCCCGCATCGCGATGCCATGCGCGCCAACCTTGCCCATGCCCTGGGCGTTGACGTCGAAAACGTGGGCGTCGCCGCCACTACGACCGAAAAGCTCGGTTGGGAAGGCCAGGGCGAGGGAATCGGCGCCTGGGCCGTCTGCCTGCTACAGAAAACCGTTAAGGAGTAACGAATGCGTATCTACAACAGCGCTACCCATAAAAAGGAAGAGTTCCAGCCCATCGAGTCCGGCAAGGTCCGCATGTACGTGTGCGGCCCCACGGTCTACGACAACATCCACATCGGCAACGCCCGTACGTTCATCAGCTTTGACGTGATTCGCCGCTGGCTCATCGCGAGCGGTTACGAGGTCACGTTCGCCCAGAACCTCACCGATGTCGACGACAAGATCATCAAGCGCGCCAACGAGCAGGGCCGTACGGCCGCCGAGGTCGCGACGGAGTTCTCCGACAAGTTCATCGGCGTCATGCGCGCCGCCAACGTGCTCGATCCCGATGTGCGCCCCCGCGCCACCAAGGAGATCGGCCCCATGATCGCCATGATCAAGACGCTTATCGAGCAGGGCCACGCTTACGCAGCCGATAACGGCGACGTGTACTTTGCCGTGCGCAGCGATCCCAACTATGGTCAGGTCTCGGGCCGCAACATCGACGACCTTATGGTTGGCGCGCGCATCGAGGAGAACGAGGACAAGAACGACCCGCTCGACTTTGCCCTGTGGAAGGCCGCCAAGCCCGGCGAGCCCAGCTGGCCGAGCCCCTGGGGCGAGGGCCGTCCCGGTTGGCACACCGAGTGCGCCGCCATGGTGCATCGCTACCTGGGCACTCCGATCGACATCCACGGCGGCGGCTCCGACCTTGCCTTCCCGCATCACGAGAACGAGTGCGCCCAGGCCACCTGCGCCTGGCACCAGGGCTTCTCCAACACCTGGATGCACACGGGCATGCTGCTGGTAGACGGCGAGAAGATGTCCAAGTCGCTCGGCAACTTCTTTACGCTGGCCGAGGTCCTCGAGCAGCACTCTGCCGCGGCCCTGCGCCTGCTGATGCTGCAGACGAGCTATCGCTCGCCGCTCGACTTTTCTTGGGAGCGCCTGGAGGGTGCCGAGAACTCGCTCACGCGTATCGCCGGTACGGTCGAGAACCTGCGTTGGGCCGCGAACCACGCGACGGCCGATGCCGACGAAGCGGCTGCCGAGGCGTTTGCCGCCAAGGCCGCCGAGACCCGCACCACCTTTAAGGAGTGCATGGATGACGACTTTAACACCGCCGGTGCCATGGGTGCTGTCTTTGGCTTTGTGACCGAGTGCAACCAGTACCTGGAGCAGGCGGGCGATGCTGCCGACAAGGCCGCTGCCCTGGCCGCCGCCGATACGCTGGTCGAGCTGCTCGATACGTTTGGCGTCGAGCTTCCCGAGCCCAAGGTCGAGCTGCCGCTGGGCCTGCTGGGCGTTGCCGCCGGCCTGGTCGCCTACACGGGCGACGACGTGGACGAGGCTGCTGCCAAGATTCTCGAGGCCCGCGCCGAGGCCCGTGCCGCCAAGAACTGGGATCTGGCCGACGCCATCCGCGACCAGCTCAAGGACCTGGGCCTGACGATTGAAGATACCGCCGCCGGCACTCGTATCAAATCTCTCTAATCCCCGCGGGTTTCCCAAGCACCCGACCGCCCGAGCCACGGCACCTTGCCTTTCAATCGTCGGGCATGACCTCAAGGTCTATGCCCTCCTCTTTCAAGGCAATCTGCCGCACCTCGGGCGGTCGGTCTATTTGTTTCGTTTGATAGTTGTATTTAGGAGGTCGCTTTATGGCCGACAATCGCAAGCGTGCGCCTCGTGGCGGCAAGCAGGCTGCTTCTGGCTCGCGTCCGATTCGCCGCAATGACCGCGCTGCCGCTCCCAAGGGCCAGCGCGATCGCGCCCAGGCCGCACGTCCGCAGCGCGATCGCAACCGCGACGCTGTCCAGGCTCCCAAGGGCGAGTTTATCGAAGGTCGTCGTGCTGCCGCCGAGGCGCTACGCACTGGTTTTCCCATCAAGTGCGCGCTCATTGTCGAGGGTGGAGAGCGCGATGCCGCCTTGTCGCGCCTGGTCGACGACCTCAACGCCGCGGGCGTCCGCATTAAGTATGTGCCGCGTGCGCAGCTCGACGCACTGTCGAGCCATGGCGCTCATCAGGGCATCGCACTCGAGGTTGGCAACTTCCCCTATGCTGATGTCGCCGATATTCTCGACCGCGCAGGCGAGGGCCCGGCACTTGTCGTGGTGCTCGACCACGTGACTGACGACGGCAACTTTGGCGCCATCGTGCGCTCCGCCGAGGTTGTGGGCGCGGCGGGCGTCGTCATTGCCAATAAGCGTGCCGCCGGCGTGACCGTGGGCAGCTATAAGACCTCAGCCGGTGCCGTCATGCATCTGCCTATCGCGCAGGTTCCCAATATCGCCCGTGCGCTCGACGATTTTAAGGCCGCTGGTTTTTGGGTGGGCGGTGCTTCCGAGCACGCCGAAGGCAGTTGCTGGGATGCTCCTTTCGAGGGCCGCGTGGCGCTCGTCATGGGCTCCGAGGGCGACGGCATCTCGCGTCTGGTGCTCGAGAAATGCGACTTTTTGACCAAGCTTCCCCAGCGCGGTATGACCGAGAGCCTCAATGTTGCCCAGGCGACCACGGCGCTGTGCTTTGAGTGGCTGCGCCGCAACGCCGGCGAGCTGATGGGGGAGGAGTAGCGCATGTCCAAAAAGAACCGTGCCAAGTCCAAGGCCAAGCGCTTTGGCGAGGGCTCGGCCAAGCCGATTGTTTCGGCCGCGACCTATGGCGTGGGCGGCAATGCGTTTGCGCAGGCTATCGCCGACCCAGTCTCGACGGTGCACTCCAACAAGCCCGAGCTGCTGGTGGTCGACGGTTACAACGTGATCCACTGCACGCCGCGCTACGAAAAGCTCGTGTACGACCATTCCGACGATCCGTATTCCAGCGACGTTCACGATATGGCGCGCACGGCGCTCATTAATGACGTAGCTGCGTTTGCCCAGGGCCGCTACGAGGCCGTGATCGTATTTGACGGCGCGGGCAATATCTCCAGCGAGCGCCCCAACCTACCGGCCCGCGGTGTGCGCATTGAGTTTTCGCCGACGGGTGTTTCGGCCGATACCGTGGTGCAGAAGCTCTGCATCGAGGCGCGCGAGGAAGGCCGCGCGTGTTCTGTAGTGTCGAGCGACGGCACGATCCAGGCCGTCGTCATGGGCAAGGGCGTTACGCGCATCTCGAGCCGTATGCTGGTGGACGAGATCAAACAGATCGACAACGACGTGCACGAGGCCGAGGAAGCTCCACAAATCAAG
This sequence comes from Collinsella sp., assembly GCA_036313175.1. Lineage (GTDB taxonomy): Bacteria > Actinomycetota > Coriobacteriia > Coriobacteriales > Coriobacteriaceae > Collinsella. Next base: position 46,008 of record JAXJMO010000099.1, read on the forward strand.
ATGACTCTGGGCAGTCGCCTGAGCCCCGATGCCCTGGCCAAGCTCAAGGCCCTGCGCGGGAGGTAGGGAAGTTGGCGGGGCAATGCTGTCTCGCTAACTCCATTCAGCGATGTCGATCATTCTTTCGAGGCGCCACGTTAGCGCCTCTTTTAGATAAGGCAGTCTCGCTGCTAGGGCATCGTTTTTAGACAGAATCTCGATTGCCTCGTCGACAAAGCCTTTGAGTTTGTCTCCATCGAACCAGCCCATGTCCTCGACGAGCAGCATTTGTTTGGCGGGGCTTGAATGAAACTGCGCGCTGGTAAAACTGTGCTCTCCCGCCCGAAGCTCCTCTAGTGATATGTTGCACCAGAGCGATGAGCCCGAATCGAAGATGGGGGCAGGTCTGCAGGCTTGCGTGTTTACGTTTCGCACGAGGCCGAAGTTGCGCCAATGACGATCGTAGTTGGCAATGATGTCGTCACATACGATCATGCGGTCAAGGGCATCCTTGACGCCTGTCACCCCGAGCTCCTCGCAGTTTGCTACATATCGCTCGTAGTCGGTTAGCCGTTCATCTGCGTTTGCGTGCTGGTTTACATAGAACGCAGGGACATACTCTTCTTCATCAGTTAAGAAGACATCGCATGTGCTCAGGGCGGAAGTGCCCGTGCCCTCGAGCGAGTAAGGCACATAATCGCAGGCGTTTAGGATGCGACGGTGGAGCGCGGTCGCCACCAGCTCGTTATAAGGTTCCTGGTCCAGGTGCACTCCTGCCTTATGCAGAATTCGACGTTCGCCCTCGCACGTCCAGTACTTTTGAAGATTGCCGTCCGAGGTGTTATCGGGCTTTGCGGCAGCCGCTTTTCCCTCTGGGGCAAAGGGTGCAATGGACAGTGAGACGTCATCAAAGGCGTTATTGAAGAAGTTGATATCCTCCCAGGTGAGACCGGAACCTTGGGGCCTAATCCAATACTGGTCGGATAAGGAGAGGCCAAGATTTCGCTGTATGAGTTCATCGGGAACATCGACTGCGGCTTCTGCAAGCAGGGAGGCAAGCCCAATGCGTGCGATCGGGATACCGCGGCCGCGCCACCAAGTGCGGAAAGAGTCGAGCGATACGGGGCTATTAGGGCCAAATACCCCAATAGGGGCGTGGGCGTAATCGACGTCGGCGCCGATGTGGGTAAAGTCTTTTCGCGATGTGTTGTAGACCAGCTGAGCGACTTCGTACGTGCGGTTCATGAGGGTGAACGCGATCTCGCTCTTACCGTGGCCGCGGCGGGGACGTCCCCCCGTTTTGGTCACGGAGCGGAGTCGCGTGTCTACGCTGTCTTTGTCGATGAGCCATACACCAGAAGCCTTGCGGGCCTCAAGTGCTCCGTTTTTTATGAGCTCCTGCACCCTGCGCGGAGTGATGCCGAGCAGCTCGGCGGCTTCTTTGGTAGTAAGCATCGCGAAACCCTTCGCCAGAACGAATAGTTTTATATATAGCAATTGTAATTAAAACTATTCGTTATGGCGAATGGTTTTAAGATTGAGGGCGCACTGACAGAAATGAACGGGCCTGGTACCTGTTGTTGCTGGATTTTGCATATTTGTATAACGCCGTGTGGCCTGTTGCGCCCCGTCCGTAATTCCTTTATTCTTAACAGGCTTCGCGCGAAAGCGCCAAGTGTGCCAGTGTGGCGCAACGGTAGCGCAACTGATTTGTAATCAGTGGGTTGCAGGTTCGATTCCTGTCACTGGCTCCATGAGAGTTTCGGGCTCTGTTCCCTTGTGGGACAGGGCCCGTTTCTATTTATGTCTATAAGTCAGCGGGTGTGGTGCCAACCAAGCTTCAGGTTTGTCTCAATCTGTAACACGAAGAGGCTGGAAACCGTTCTAGCTGTTACAGAATGAGACGTAAGCTGAGGTCTCTGCGAAACATCTCGATCTGTAACAGATAGGGGAAAAATGTTCTCTAAATGTTACAGATCGAGACAAAGGCCGGACCGGGTTTAACTGTCGTGACCGAGTGTGGATTTCCGGACATACGAGCGTGGAAAATCTCCCGCTTAGTGAATGAGCGTGGATAATCTGCCACTTTGGACTTGATGGCACGGCAAAGTGGGAGAATATCCACGCTCGATTTCAAACGGAAGAATATCCACGCTCGATTTTGCTGGGAAGAGCAATCTTCTGTCTGGGAAGCCCCGATCTCGACCTATATATAGGTGCAAATAGGCTGTTATCGAAGTTCGATACTGAAGGTGTACTCCACTACAGCAAAGTGTTACCTTGGGAAACGTCACCTCAGTATCCAAAACCACCGTCCCTCATATCCCAACTCAACAAAACAGCAGGTCAAAGGTATATAGATACGCCCGGAACCGTGTATCTAGAGGTTTTCGTTGACAGCCCCCAAGGTTGCATCGTATTATCTTCTTCGTTCGCGGGGGCGGCGGTCCAAAAGACCAAAGAACCTGCGGATACTTGAACGATTGGGAGTTTGCCCGAGTGGTTAATGGGGACGGGCTGTAAACCCGTTGGCTCTGCCTACATAGGTTCGAATCCTATAGCTCCCACCCGTCAAGTGCCTGTATAGCTCAGTCGGTAGAGCACTTCGTTGGTAACGAAGAGGTCACCAGTTCAAGTCTGGTTGCAGGCTCCATCCGGCGGTGTAGCTCAGTTGGTTAGAGCACACGGTTCATACCCGTGGCGTCACTGGTTCGAATCCAGTCACCGCTACCATAGGTAACACGGTGGCTTCTCAATAGAATATTGAGAGGCCACTATGGTATAAAGGCAAAGTCCCGTCCGGGGACGACCTGTTAAGAGGAGGGCTTTATGGCCAAAGAGAAGTTTGAGCGCACTAAGCCGCATGTTAACATCGGCACCATTGGTCACGTCGACCACGGCAAGACCACGCTGACCGCTGCCATCACCAAGGTTCTCTCCGAGACCGAGGGCTGCAAGGCTGACTTTACTGCGTTCGAGAACATCGACAAGGCTCCCGAGGAGCGCGAGCGCGGCATTACGATTTCCGTCTCCCACGTTGAGTACGAGACCGCTGCCCGTCACTACGCTCACGTTGACTGCCCGGGCCACGCTGACTACGTCAAGAACATGATCTCCGGCGCTGCTCAGATGGACGGCGCTATCCTGGTCATCGCTGCTACCGACGGCCCCATGGCTCAGACCCGCGAGCACATCCTGCTCGCCCGTCAGGTCGGCGTTCCCTACATCGTCGTCTTCCTGAACAAGTGCGACATGGTCGACGATGACGAGCTCATCGACCTCGTCGAGATGGAGACCCGTGAGCTCCTCTCCGAGTACGATTTCCCCGGCGACGACATCCCCGTCATCCGTGGCTCCGCTCTGGGCGCTCTCGAGGGCGACGCCAAGTGGATGGACGCCATTCGCGAGCTCATGAAGGCCGTCGACGAGTACATCCCGACGCCTGCTCGTAACAACGACCTCCCGTTCCTGATGGCCGTTGAGGACGTTATGACCATCTCCGGCCGTGGTACCGTTGCTACTGGCCGTGTCGAGCGCGGTGAGCTCAAGCTCAACGAGCCCGTCGAGATCGTCGGCATCAAGGATACCCAGAACACCGTTGTTACCGGTATCGAGATGTTCCGTAAGTCCATGGACTTCTGCGAGGCTGGCGACAACGTCGGTCTGCTGCTCCGCGGCATCAAGCGTGAGGACATCGAGCGCGGCCAGGTTCTCTGCAAGCCCGGTTCGGTTACCCCGCACACCAAGTTCACCGGCGAGATCTACGTTCTGACCAAGGAGGAGGGCGGCCGTCACACCCCGTTCTTCGATGGTTATCGTCCTCAGTTCTACTTCCGTACCACCGACGTTACCGGTACGGTCAAGCTCCCCGAGGGCACCGAGATGGCTATGCCTGGTGACCACATCACCATCGAGGGCGACCTCATCCACCCGATCGCCATGGAGGAGGGCCTGCGCTTCGCTATCCGCGAGGGTGGCCACACCGTCGGTTCGGGCATCGTCTCCACGATCATTGAGTAAATTAGCTCTTTGATATAGCTGACTTAGAGAACCCGGCACTTATAGGGGTGCCGGGTTCTTTTCTGCAATGGATATTGAGCCGTTGCTGGTGTCGAGAGGATCGATAATGGTCCTGGATGCACCGTCGATTAGCTCTCGATGGCTTCATTGATGTGTTCCAAATATGAATGGATCCACCGAGAACCAATTGACTCGAGGTTTTCATTGACAGCACTTACGTGGAGCTGATAAAGTAACAACTCGTGCCCGTACGGGGCGGAAATGAAAGGTTCAGGATACATGCGTACTCTAGTTACTCTTGCGTGCACTGAGTGCAAGCGCCGCAACTATACGACCACCAAGAACAAGTCGACCATGCCTGATCGTATGGAGATCAAGAAGTATTGCCCCTGGTGCCGTCACCACACGCTGCACAAAGAGACTCGCTAGTCTCTAGTCACATACGCCAGTAGTTCAATTGGTAGAGCATCGGTCTCCAAAACCGAGTGTTGAGGGTTCGAGTCCTTCCTGGCGTGCCAGTCATTATTCCGTAAGCTCCCACTTGGGGGCTTACGGTTTACTCATGTATAAGCGCATTGCGCGGAGGTAACCCAAATGGCCAACAAGAAGAACAAGAAGAAGGCTCAGCAGCCGGCACCTGCCAACAAAGCTGCCGCCAACTCCAAGGTTGAGGCCAAGAAGGCCGTTGCCAAGAAGAACGAGAAGGCTGCGAAGTCCAAGAAGAACGAGAAGCCTGGTTTCTTCGCCCGCACCAAGAAGTATTTCGCTTCGGTCAAGTCCGAGATGAAGCGTGTCACGTGGCCCGATAAGAAGGAGCTCGTGAACTACTCGGTTGTCGTTTGCGCTTCTCTGATCGTCGTCGGCGTCGTCATCGCTCTGCTCGATGCTGGCTTTGGCGAGGCTCTTGCTCTGTTCTCTGGATTGAGGGGCTAAACCATGTCTAAGCGTTGGTACGTCGTTCACACTTACTCTGGATACGAGAACCGCGTTAAGTCCGATCTCGAGCATCGCATCGAGACTATGGGCATGCAGGACCGTATCTTTGATATCGAGATTCCTATGGAGCGCGTCACCGAGATTAAAGAGGGTGGCAAGCGTGAGACCAAGGATTCCAAGATCTTCCCGGGTTATGTCCTGGTCCGCATGGAGATGGATGACGATGCTTGGACGTGTGTTCGTAACACGCCTGGCGTCACCGGTTTCCTAGGCGGCAACGGCAAGCCCGCTCCGCTTTCCCGCGACGAGTACAACAAGATGACTCGTCGTCCCGGTAAGGGCGATTCGCCCAAGCGCACCTCGGTTGATATTGAGGTCGGTACGTCCGTCCGCGTCACCGATGGCCCGCTTACCGACTTTGATGGCAAGGTCTCCGAGGTTAACACCGAGGCTGGCAAGCTCAAGGTCACGCTGATGATCTTTGGCCGCGAGACGCCGGTCGAGCTCGACTTTAACCAGGTCGCTGTCATCGCTTAAGTTTTCGTCCGTTCGCGCGAGCGTGCTTCTTCTGTGACTGCTCATCTCAGGAGTGCTTCTAACACGTGCGTGCTTACGATATAGCAAGTACTTCACACTCGTGATTCGAAAGGAATGACCATGGCTGAGAAGAAGGTTGCCAACGTCATTAAGCTCCAGATTCCTGCTGGTGCAGCAAACCCCGCTCCTCCCGTCGGCCCCGCCCTGGGCGCTGCTGGCGTGAACATCATGCAGTTCTGCCAGGCCTTTAACGCCGAGACGCAGGACAAGAAGGGTGACATCATCCCCGTTGAGATCTCTGTCTACGAGGACAAGTCCTTCTCCTTCATCACCAAGACCCCGCCGGCGGCTCACCTTATCAAGAAGGAGCTGAACCTCAAGTCTGGTTCCGCTAAGCCCCAGGCTGACAAGGTTGGTCAGCTCTCCCAGGAGCAGCTCACCAAGATCGCCGAGATCAAGATGCCGGACCTCAATGCCAACGACATTGACGCTGCCAAGAAGATCATCGCCGGTACCGCCCGTTCCATGGGCGTCACCATCGCTGAGTAGCGATTTCTTATGGTAACGACGGGTGCTCCGACCGGGGCGCCCGTTAAATGTGTGCAATAGGGCACACGATACGATGTGGGAGGGCTCACGCCCGTTTAACCACAGGAGGTAATGCACATGGCTAAGCATGGTAAGAGCTATAACGCCGCTGCCGAGAAGATCGACCGCGCCACGCTCTACACCCCCCTTCAGGCTGCCAAGCTCATCAAGGAGCTCGACACCGCCAAGTTCGACGAGACCGTCGAGGCCCACTTCCGTCTGGGCATCGATACTCGTAAGGCTGACCAGAACATCCGTGGTTCCATCTCCCTGCCCCACGGCACCGGCAAGACCGTTCGTGTTGCCGTCTTCGCCGAGGGCGAGAAGGCCCGCGAGGCTGAGGCTGCCGGCGCCGACATCATCGGTTCCGACGAGCTCGTCGCCCAGATTCAGAAGGGCGAGATCAACTTCGACGCCGCTATCGCTACGCCGAACATGATGGCCAAGGTTGGCCGCATCGGTAAGATCCTTGGTCCCCGTGGCCTCATGCCGAACCCCAAGCTCGGCACTGTGACCATGGACGTCGCCAAGATGGTCTCCGAGCTCAAGGCTGGCCGCGTTGAGTACCGCGCCGACCGCTACGGCATCTGCCACGTGCCCCTGGGCAAGAAGTCCTTCTCTGAGCAGCAGCTCGTCGAGAACTACGCTGCCCTGTACACCGAGATCCTGCGCGTCAAGCCCTCTTCTGCTAAGGGCAAGTACGTCAAGTCCATCTCCGTGTCTTCCACCATGGGCCCTGGCGTCAAGGTCGATCCCGCTGTCCAGCGTGACTTCCTGGCTGAGTAACTGCTAGTTACTGCTTGAGCAAAGCAAGCATTGCTAAAGAAACCCGGTTCTGCCTTGCGCAGGACCGGGTTTCTTGCTATCGCGTCAAAACCACCTCAAAGGGGACAGTGTCCCCTTTGAGGTGGTTACCAGGGTGTTCTCGCGGTTGAGGACTCGATTGCCTCGTGGCGTTTGAGCTCCCGGCGCATGGTTTGCGAATTGAGCCAGGCTGCCTGCCAGCCACGGATGGGGTAGCGCGTCTGGTCGAGCTCAAACTGTGTATAGCCGCAGGCGTTGATGATCGTCGTTCCACACACATGCTGACGCTCGCGCTGAAAATCGCAACCGTAGCTTTGGTGCACATGCCCGTGCACCATGTAGTCGGGATTCCAGGATTCGAGTGCTGTGTTAAAGCACTCGAACCCTCGATGCGGCAGATCGTCCAGATCACCCATACCGGCGGCGGGTGCATGGGTAAGCAGAATGTCGCACCCGCCGACCATCCTAACCTTACGCGACAGCTTACGCATGCGCTTGGACATCTCGCGTTCGGTGTACATGTTGGCGCCGTCGCGATAACGCATGGACCCGCCAAGGCCCGCAATGCGAATCCCTCGGTACGTGTACACGCTGTCTTCTACGCAGATACATCCGCCCGGTGCATGACGTGCGTAGCGGTCATCGTGATTGCCGCGCACGTAGATGAGCGGTTTGTTGATGACCGTAACCAAAAACTCAAGATAGTCCGGGTCCAGATCGCCGGCGGACAAAATCAGGTCGACGCCCTCAAAGCGTTCCTTGTGAAAGCACTCCCATAGGCATCGTTCTTCGGTATCGGCTATGGCAAGGATTTTCATAGGGCGCGGACCTTCGGCTCATCGTCGAGCTGCGGAATGGTGCCTACCACGTTATCCGCCAGCCAATTCATCTCGACAATCTGCGTGCTCGGCAGCGGAGGGAAGCCTTCGATCTGTACCACGCCGTTCTGGCTGTGGAGCTCGCCGCCAAAGGGGTTGATGGATCCCTCGACAATGCCGTTGCGGAGCAACTGCACGAGTTTGCGCGTCTGGTAGGGTAGGCCCGGAGCGTAACGGATGTCGATAACGCCGGAGCTCATGCCATACCAGTAGTTGACGGCGCGCACTTGGTTGTCGTCGCTGGTCTCGTCCCACGTGCCGTGAAGAAGGCTGCGAACGATGAGCTCGTAGTAACGGCCCCAGTTCCATACGGGCATGGCGATGCCGGTGACTTTGCCGTCGACCAAGCGGTGAAGCCCGTAGGCCGTTGGGTCTTCGAGCGACTTTGACATGTCAGCGCCGGTCATGACGCTCACACCTTCGCGGCACATGGTCTCGGCAAGGCCTCCGGCGGGCACATCGCCCCAGGTCAGGATGATTTGCGCACGGGGGTCGAGCAGCGAGGCGCCGATGGCAAAGGCGTTGATCTCGCTAAGCGCGCCCGACGCAAAGACCGACGCGTGGTAACCGATGCGGTGGTTGTCCGCCATGCTGGCCGCAAGGGCGCCCAGCAGAAACTTGGCCTCGTACATCTTGCCAAAGTACGAACGGACGCTTTGATGGGGAAGGCCGATAGAGCAGTTGAGGAACCGAACCCGGGGATACTCAACGGCAGCCCTGAGCGTGTATTCCATCAGGCGGTGCGAGGTCGAGAAGATGACGTTTGCTCCATGTTTGACAGCCGTTTCCACGGCGGCGTAGAACACATCCGGATCGTGACAGTCCTCGAACGCCTCGGTGCGCACGATACCGCCAAAGTGCTCATCGAGATACTGACGCCCTTGGTCGTGCAGGCTGTCCCAGCTCGACGTCGCACAGGGGAGCTCATGGATAAAGGCGATGCGCAGGGGGTTGGCCGTCGAGTAGACGGTCTTGCCCATAAAGAAGTTGAGCACGCCAGCGGTGGACTTGGCGGGCGTTTCTTCCTCGTCGACGCTCGGTGCTTCGACAAGATCGACCTTGTCCTCGTCATTTTTGCCAGCAATGACCAGCTCGCGCCAAATCTTGCACAGGCGGTTTACGACGATATCCGTCGGCGTATCCAGCAGGCGGTCCTGGTTGTACACATTGAGGTACACGAGCATGGCGTCGGCAGGCGTAATGTCCAGGTGGTCGCCGCCTGCGCGAAGGTAGGCGCGCTTAAAGAGCAGGAAGGTGTGGCGCAGGTAGTCGACCTTTTTCTGCGGCCATTTTTCGATAAGGTTCTGACCGAGCATCTTAGCGAGCGTTTCGTAGCTTCCCTCACGCGAGAACTCGATTTCGTATAGGGGGCAGACGCGCCAAAACGCGCAGAACTCACCGTACAGGCGGCTTTCGACGGAATCCCATGTGCCGGGGTAAAGACGGGTGACCTTAGCCGAAACGGTCGGGGCGTCTAGGAATTTGAGGACACTGACGCGTTTGTTGCCTTCCTGGACATAGAACCGATGCATAAACTCGGTGACGCTGATGGGGTCGCGATAGCCCTCGGTTACCTGGATGTCGTAGAGGTTGGACCACTTGCGGGCGAACTCGGTGTTAAACGGCAACAAGGGCATAAAGTTGCATGAAAAGGCGGACTGACGGCCCTTGGTGACCGTGCCGACGACCATTTCGAGCGGAATATCCCGCAGGCCGACGCTCTCTCGCTGACCTAAGGGGAGCTGAGCAACCAAGCTGTCGAGGTCCGTAAGGTATGGATGCTCGCTTTGGCTAATGGCGCGTCGACGTCCTTGCTCGCCGCGCTTGCGTGCTTGACGGTAGGCCTCTTCCATGATGTTGCTCCCTTAGTCGTTTAAACAACTATATGAACCATGGTACCACGAATGAAAACCACTACAAAGATGCCTGTCCCCTTTGCGGTGGTTTAGGCGATGATGGGGGCGATGGCGCGGATGCAGGCGTCGGCTGCCGTGAAAGTAGTGCTGTCGTCGCTGACGATAAAGATGATCTTTCCTTTGATGCCAAAGTCGCCGATTTCGCTAAAGAGCACGTAGGGCTCCTTGTCAAAGCCCGAGATGGGAAGCACGGCGGCCTTGGTGGCGCTGGTCAGCTCGTTTGCCAGTGCGTCGAGCGAGGCCCACTTGGACGTGTCCTTTACGGCAACGGGCACAGCCACGCGCCCAAAGGGCATCAAATGCACGAGCGTGTTCTTGGAGATGTTGGAGTTGGGCACAATGATGGTCTGTCCACAGGCATCCTCAATCGTTGTATGGCGCCAAGTGATGTCTTGGACCACGCCGGATACGCCGCCGACCTCGATATTGTCGCCGGGTTTGATGATGCCCATAAAGGTCACTTGCATGCCGCCGATAAGGTTTGACAGCGTGTCCTGAAAGCCGAGCGAGATGGCGATGCCGCCGACGCCAAGAGCGGCGACGAGCGCGTTTGCGTTAATGCCAAAGCAGTTGTCGAGGATAAAGCTGCCGCCGATCATCCAAATGACGGCGCGCGCGATGTTGATGAAGATACTCGATGCCGGAAGCGGGTTATCGTCTCGGTTAAGCAGATGATTCAGGGTCTTGGATACGACCTTGGCGGCGACGGCGGTGCCTATCGCCAAGATGACGGCCCAGATGATGTTGTGGACCCACCGTTGCTCAAAGAAATGAAGAATCGGCTCAAACAAATCCATGTAGGGAAAACCTCCTTATGATCGTCCAACCATGATACCCACCAAGAAGCCCGTCCGATCAAATTCGGACGGGCTTCTGTGCTCGATATAAGGTTTACGCGGCGGGGCTGTAAGGCCCGGCGGTGTAGCTTAGCGTCGACGCTTCCAGATAATGCCGAGCATGATGACGATGATGCCGCCGATAAGGCACGCGCCAACTACTGCCAGCGTGCGGTCTCCCGTTGCGGCAAGCTTACCGGTCGTCTTCTTGGTGATGACCTTCGTGGCCGTCGTGTCCGTCTTAGGCGAGGGCTTAGGTGTCGGGGCCGGTGTGGGCGTGGGGTCCACGGCAGTAGCGCCAAAGCTGATGGTGCCCGCGAGCGAGGCCATCTTGCTCTCCCAGCCGTCCTGCCCAATCAGCGCCCTTAGGGCTGACTCGCAGGTACCCCACTCGGTGTGCTTAATGGCGTTTGCGAAGGTGGGGAAGTCGGTCGTGTTGGTGATGATGTAGTTGTTGGTGGCGACGGTATAGGTCTTGGCGGGGTCGAGCGTGCTGCCGTCTTTGGTGAGTGTGGCACTCACAATGCGCTTGCCCTCGGGCTGCGTCCAATCAATCGTCACGTTGATGCCGCCAAAGGAGAGAACGCTGCCAGAGTCATCGCGCCACTTGTACTTGTCTTGCGCCTCCTGCTCGGTGTGACCGGCCGCCACATAAGCCTGCTGAAGCCCGTAGCTGTCGTTGCAATCGTCGCTGATTTGTAGCGAGTGCTCGAGCGCTGCGAGGAAGTCCGCGCCGGTCATGGCCCAGGTCTCCACGGTGTTGCCGTAGGGCGAGATGGCGATGACGTTGCCGGCGGTCACGTTGCCCGCCGCGATGCCGCCGCGGATGCCGCCAGCGTTTTCGATAGCGAGGTCCGCGCCCGTCAGGGCAAGATAGGAGCCGCAAATCACGTGGCCGATGGTCTGGGCCTTGGTGGTGTCGCCCTCCTTGCTGGGGCGGAAATCGGTGGTGCGCACCATTTCCCAGCCATGCGTGCCTGCGGCGTCCTCGCCGTAGAAATAGTTGGTGGTGGATGTGCCGAGCACCTTGTTCGATTCGTTTTCAAAGGCCTCGTCGAGCGGCTTGATCTTGTTGCGGACGGCTTCAAGGCAGCTTTGGTAGTCGGAGCCCTTGTCGGGGTCTGCCAAAAGGTCGTTGACGTTCTTGGCGGTGTAGAGCTTCTCGTTGCTGTCGTCTGCAGGGACCGTGACCGTGTCATCGTCGGTCGTCTCGGTGCCATTGGTGTCGTACTTGTACGGAATGGAAAGCAGCCCCACCTCGGCAAAGGCGCTGCCTGCCTCGACAACGTGGATCGTCTTGCCGTCGGCTCCCGTCACCTTCTCGTTAAGGTTGATGTGCTCGTGGCCTGCGATAAGGGCATCGACGCCACGGAGTCGCGTGGCAAAGGTCTTGGCGTCGAGCGTGTGCGCGATACACACAACAACATCGCAGCCCTCCTTGCGCAGCTGCTCTGCCTCGGCATTGATGGCGTTCGCGGCACCCGAGAACGACGTACCCGCGACCAGGTCCGCGCGCAGCGAGGATCCCAGCGACTCATCCATGGCGCCCACGACGCCGACCTTGATTTTGTAGTCGAATGTGGAGTGATCTTCGCTATCCTCCCAGGTGCGATCGAGCGTCTTCGTGATGCTCGAGCTCCATACGCCGCTCGTAGACTTTGCGTTCGCGCAGAGCATGGCGAAGGGCGTGCCAGTGGTGCTGTAGCCGGTCATGGTGCGGAGTTTGTCCGCGCCGTAGCTCCAGTCGTGGTTACCTGGCGTGGTCGCGTCGTAGCCGTCGGCATAGAAGGTGTCCATGAGCTCGGCGATGCTCTTGCCCTCGCTCATGGTGGCGAAGGACTGTCCGTGGAAGGTGTCGCCCGCATCGAGCAAAAGATCGGGGGCGTTGCCCTGGGCGCTATAGAGAACCGCCAGTCCGTCAAAGCCCACAGTGCCAGCGCCCTTGCTTTCGTTGTAGCTGTACTTGTAGCTGCCGTGGATGTCGTTGGTGTGCATGACGGTCACAGAGCCGTCAATAGCGGCGGGCAGGTTCCCCGCGAAAGCGAGGCTTGGGATGCCTGCGAGCGCGCCGGCAAACAACGCGGCGGCTAACGCAAGGCGGGGGAGTCTTTTCATGGCAGTTTCCTTAGTCCTTAGCCAGAATGTCTGGTTGAATATCGGATTATCGACATAATATGCGAAAACCGCCGCAAGGGCGTCTGTCCCTTTGCGGCGGTTTTGACGTTTGCGCAGATAAAACCTACCAAAATAAACCTGTCCCTTTTTGGCAGGTTTTAGCTCAGCAGCATGCGGTCGTTGGCGAGCTCGCCGCCCGAGACCTCCTCGAACTTCTGCAGCAGGTCGGCTACGGTGAGCGACTTCTTCTCATTGCCCGCCACGTCGTAGATCACGTGGCCTTCGTGCATCATGATCAGACGGTTGCCCAGACGGATGGCGTCGTTCATGTTGTGCGTGACCATGAGCGTGGTCAGGTGGTTCTCGTCGACGATCTCCTCGGTCAGGTTAAGCACCTTAGAGGCCGTCTTGGGGTCGAGGGCCGCGGTGTGCTCGTCGAGCAGCAGCAGGCGCGGCCTGGTGAGCGTGGCCATCAGCAGGGTGAGTGCCTGGCGCTGGCCACCCGAGAGCAGGCCGACCTTGGCGTTGAGACGCGTGTCCAGACCAAGGTCCAGGCGCTTGAGCAGCTCGACGTACTCATCTTTCTCGGCCTTGGTGACGCCCCACGAAAGGCCGCGACGCTGGCCGCGACGCTTGGCGAGGGCCAGGTTCTCGGCGATCTGCATGTCGGCAGCGGTACCGCGCATGGGGTCCTGAAACACGCGGCCCAGGTACTTGGCGCGCTGCGACTCGCTCAGGCGCGAGATGTCGGTGCCGTCGAGCTCAATAACGCCCGAATCGAGCGGGTACACGCCGGCGATCATGTTGAGCAGCGTGGACTTGCCGGCGCCGTTGCCGCCGATCACGGTTACAAAGTCGCCGTCATTTAGGGTGAGGTCGACGCCGGTGAGCGCGCGCTTCTCGGTGACGGTGCCCTTGTTAAAGGTCTTCTTGACGTGCGAGAGCTTAAGCATCTGCCTCATCCCCCTTCGTGTAGGAGCTGCGGAGCTTATAGCGCTCCCAAACCACGGGCACGCACAGGGCCACGGCGACGATCACGGCGGAGAGCAACTTCATGTCGTTGGCGTCCATGCCCAACTGCAGCACGATGGCGCGGATAAGGAAGTACACCACGGAGCCAAAGACGGCGGAGGCAAGACGGACGCTAAACTGCGTGAGGCCGCCGGGCAGCAGACGGCCGAGCACCTCACCGATAACAATGGCGGCAAGACCGATAACGATGGCACCGGTGCCCATACCAATGTCGGCATACTTCTGGCTCTGGCAGATAAGCGCGCCCGAAAGGCCGATGAGGGCGTTGGAGAGCACGAGGGCGATCATCTTGGTGGAGTTGGTGTTGACGCCCAGAGCGCGGATCATGTACTCGTTGTTGCCGGTGGCGCGCAGCGCCGAGCCGATCTCGGTGCCAAAGAACCAATACAGGATGGCAACGATAGCCACGGCGAGCAGGATGCCCAAGATGATGGCAACGGTGGACTGCGGCAGACCGGTCATATTGCTGACGGCCGAGAACACGGTGCCCTTGGCAAGAATTGGCGTATTGGACTTGCCCATGATGCGCAGGTTGATGGACCACAGGCTGATCTGGGTGAGGATTCCGGCGAGGATCGCGGGAATCTCAAAGACGGTGGTCAAAATGCCCGTGACGGCACCCGCGATGGCGCCGGCGCACATACCGGCCAGCACGGCGAGCAGCGGGTCGACGTTGTTATTGACGATGAGCACAGCGCAGACGCAGCCGCCGAGGGCAAAGCTGCCGTCGCAGGTCATATCGGGAATGTCGAGCAGGCGGAACGTGATAAACACGCCAAGCACCATAATGCCCCAGAGGACGCCCTGCGAAACGGCGCCCTGCAATGCAATGAGCATGCTTCATACCTCCTAGGATAGGGTGGACACGTGATTCACCATAATAGCGGTAACAATGCATAGAAGAGCTGCGGACAGACGTTTTGTTTTACCTGAAACAAGCAGGGCGGACGCCGGTCTACAGCGCCCGCCCCTGTGGCTCAGATATTGAATAACGCAGCTAAAGCGCGAGCACGGGCTCTAGACGCATGCCGCGTATAGCATTACGCGTCCAGAGCGGAAAGGTCGATGCCCAGGGCCTCGGCCATCTCGTCGTTCTTGACGACGACCAGGTCCTTGCTCGAGAGGTGCTTGATAGGCATGTCTTCGGGCTTGGCCTCGCCCTTCAGAATCTTGACGGCCATCTCGCCCGCGGCGTAGCCCAGATCCTCGTAATTGATGGAGAGGGTGAACAGGCCGCCGGCCATGCACATGCCCTCCTCGCCAGTCACGAAGGGAAGCTTGTTCTCCTTGCAGATCTGGCCCACCTGCGAGGCGCCCGCGGCGATGGTGTTGTCGGTGGGGGAGTACAGCGCGTCGACCTTGCCCACGGCAGACTCGACGACGGACTGAATCTCGTTGGAGCTCGAGACGGTGAAATCGGTGTACTCGAGGCCCAGCTTGTCGAGCTCCTTCTTGGCGGCCTTGATCTGGACGTCGGAGTTGGACTCGGCGGTGCAGTAGAGCAGGCCGACCTTTTTAACGTCGGGCAGGACCTTCTGCATCATCTCGAGCTGCTCGGCGACCGGGGTGAGGTCGGAAGCGCCCGTGACGTTGGTGCCGGGCTTGTCGTTGTCCTGGACCAGGCCGGAGGCGGCGTAGTCGGTGA
>JAXJMO010000100.1:0-21081 GCA_036313175.1 Collinsella sp.
CTGGACATGCCGGCCTCCCTCCATCGCGGGCCGGGGGATTCCGGCCCCTCTGGGGTTGCCTACCCGGATTCGCGCCTCAGGACTCAGCGCAACGCGTTGCGCTGAGTCCTGAGGCTGTTGCAATGAAAATGAGAATCAAGGCGGGCCCGCCTCATCCGCCTCGTCATCTGTGGTTTACGTGGGGGCATGCGAAGCACGGGTATACTAACCGGCGGCGAATCTGCTCCATCGCTTAGAGCTGCTGCGTCTGGACGGCGCGTGATAGGGCTGCCAAAGCGATCGCCAGCGTGCTGAGCAACGTCCTCTCTGTGCGCACCCGTTTTTGTATGTATTAGCGCACTACCAAGCACGCCCGCGCGGCCGTGTGCCGTGCCCATTGCGCGTGCAGATAAGGAACAACAACATATGCGTAATTCTGTATCCGACGTCACCGACGCCGAGATTCTGGACGAGGCCCGCGAGGCCATGACCCAGGCTGCCTTCGATGCCGCCGATGAGGCAAATGCCGCCCAGGCCGTCGAGTCCGCTACCGAGAGTCTGCCCGCCTTTGACGAGCTGGGCCTTTCCGACGAGATGCTTCGTGCTATCGAGAACCTGGGCTACACGGCGCCGACGCCCGTGCAGGCCGGCTCGATCCCCGTGGTGCTCGAAGGCCGCGACTTGCTTGCTGCCGCTCAGACCGGCACCGGCAAGACGGCCGCCTTTTTGCTGCCGACCATGAACAATCTGGAGCACATCGCTCCTCCCAAACCCGTGCGCGAGCGTGGCGGCCGCAACCGCCGTCGCGGTGCCAAGAAGCCCGAGGGCAACGGCCGCGGCCCCGTGATGCTCGTCATCACTCCCACGCGCGAGCTCGCACAGCAGATCGACGAGGTCGCGAGCAAGATCGCCGACGTCACGGGCCATGTCGCCGTGACCGTCGTGGGCGGCGTGAGCTACAAGCCGCAGACTGCTGCCCTCAAGTACGGCTGCGATATCTTGGTCGCCACGCCGGGCCGTCTGGTCGATCTGATCGAGCAGGGTGCCTGCCACCTGGACGAGGTTAAGGTCCTGGTGCTCGACGAGGCCGACCGCATGCTCGACATTGGCTTTTTGCCCGCCGTCCGCCGCATTGTGCGCGAGACGCCGGCCGAGCGCCAGACGCTGCTGTTCTCGGCCACGCTCGACGAGGAGGCCGTGGGCGAGATCACCGACCTGGTGAGCGACCCGGCCCGCGTGGAGATCGCGCCCGCCACGTCGACCGCCGACACCGTCGACCAGTTTGTGTTCCCAGTGTCCATCGAGGCCAAGAACAACCTGCTGCCCGAGTTCCTCAAAAAGGAGGGCCCGGAGCGCACTATCGTCTTTATGCGCACCAAGCACCGCGCCGACAGCTGCTGCCGTCGTCTGGAGCGCAAGGGCATCAAGGCCGCCGCGATCCACGGCAACCGCAGCCAGGCCCAGCGCGAGCGCGCGCTTTCGGCCTTCCGCGACGGCACCGTCGACGTGCTGGTGGCGACCGATGTCCTCGCCCGCGGCATCGACATTAGCGATGTGCGCTACGTCGTGAACTTTGACGTGCCGGCCGAGCCGACCGACTACATCCATCGCATCGGCCGCACGGGCCGCGCCGGCGAGCTGGGCTGGGCCATCACGTTTGTGACCGAGCAGGACGTCGATGAGTTCTACGAGATCGAGAAGCTCATGGACAAGACGGCCGACATCTACGAGGCCGGCGACCTGCATGTGGGCCCCAACCCGCCCGCGGTTGACCCCGAGCGCGACCCCGCGGCCTTTAAGGTGAAGAAGAAGACCAAGCGCGGCAAGTCCAAGAGCAAGAAGAAGCTCGAGCAGGCGCGTCGCGACGGCAAGCGCAACGGCGATGACTACGGCGATGTGGCCGGTCGTTCCAACCGCGGTCGCGACGAGCGCCGCGGCGACGGCGAGCGTCCGAGTCGTCCCAAGCGTGGCGGCAAGACCCGCGTGCGCGAGGGCGTTCAGGCTCGCGTGGACGAGGCCATTGAGAGCGTGGCTCGCGAGGTGGCTGCCGAGGAGCGCGGCGGTGCTGTTGAGCAGGGCCCGCGCGGCAACCGTGCCGAGCGTCGCGCCAAGCAGTTCCAGGGCGAGGCGCACCGCCGCCGTCGTGAGGACGAGGACCGTGGCGGTCGTCGTCGTGTTGAGCGCGAGGACGAAGGCCGTGGTTCGCGCGGCGGCAAGCGCGGCTCGGGTGACCGTCGTCGCTCCGGTCGCGATGGCGAGCGCGGCGGGCGCGATGAGCGCCGTGGCGGCGAAGGCCGTGGTTCGCGTGACGAGCGTGGTACCCGCGGCGGCGAGCCCCGCGGCGGCAAGCGCTTTGACGAGCGCGGAGGCCGCGAGGGCGCCCGCGGTGGTGAGCGTCGCGAGGGCGCTCGTGGCAACGGCGGCCGCAGCGGCGCCGGTCGTTCGAATGAGTCGCGCGATCGTCGCGACCCGCGTGCCAGCCGCGATCGTCGCGATGACTGGCGCAACTACGACGACACCCGCGAGGAGCGCCGTGGCGGCTATCGTGGCGGGCGTGGCGGCAACCAGGCCGGCTCGCGCGGCGGTCGTGCCGGCGGTCGCGATAACCGTGGCAGCTATGGTAACAATCGTGGCGGCAAGCGCGGCGGCAGCTCCCGTCGCCCCGGTGACGGCGGCGGCAAGCACAAGTAACATACGCATCGCACGCTAGCGTGAGACAAACAAAAGGGCCCGAGCAAACAACGCTCGGGCCCTTTTGTTTGCCGTGCCTATCGGTAATTCAAACGTGATTTTCGCGGGATTGCATCTGAGGGATGCCGAGGACCTATTTTCTGCCATGCAGCAATGGGTCCCATGGGGTGCGCCGTGCATTTTTTGGAGTATTCAGCAGCTCTAGTTGGCTGCATACGATTCGGTATTGCCAACGGTGGCCTTCAGATATAGCCTATGAGCGTTTTGAGTTAGATTTCGCCGTTTTTCGAAGCAAAGGTACGTCATTCTCGCTTTGTCGGAACCCAAAATGATGCAGCGCCCTAAAGGTTTGCCCGCTCGGAGTATTGCTGGCGCGAGCGCGCTGCAGAATACTCCGTTTTTTGCACGTGCTGGGATGGGGTACCTCAGGAGAACCTGGCGGTAATCAATAAATATATGCAATCTGTACCGGGAATTATGCAAACCGAAAAGGCGGGCAGTATGGGTTGGTGTATCGGGCTGCCTGGCGCACCAAAACGGGGAGCTCCCTTATGCGCCGTATACTCTGTCTGAATGTAAAAACGGCTTGACGCGTTGCCAGGCGTAGGGGGAGGGTGCCTCGATGAGCGTATTCGAAATTGTGTTTAGTCCGACTGGTGGAACGCGGAAGGTGTCTGGCCTTGTGGCCGGGGCGCTGGACAAGAATACCGTTACCGTCGATCTGACCGATAGCGGGCTAGATTTCAGCGCCGTCTCGATGACTGAGGACAACGTGGCCGTAATCTCTGTGCCGGCGTATGCCGGTAGAATCCCGGCTGTGGTGGCTGACCGGTTGGGTATGGTGCGCGGCAACGGGGCTCGGGCTGTTTTGGTTTGTGTATACGGCAACCGCGCGTTTGAGGATACGCTTATTGAGCTGGAAGACGTTGCGAAGCGTGCCGGATTTAGGGTGGTTGCAGCGGTTTCTGCCATTGCTGAGCATTCCGTTGCTCGTCAGTTTGCTGCTGGGCGACCGGATGCGCAGGATGTGGCGCAACTTTCAGAGTTTGCGCAGCGGATCCGGCAAAAGCTACTGGACGGGGCTGCGTCCGAGCCCTCTATTCCCGGCAATCGTCCTTATAAGCAAGCTGGAGGCCACAGTATGGTGCCCCATGCAACGGAGGATTGCGTCTCCTGCGGTGCTTGCGCTGCGTTGTGCCCTGTTCGAGCTATCGACAAGGACGATCCAAGGCAGGTGGATGGCGAGGCGTGCATCTCCTGCATGCGTTGCGTCTCCGTATGCTCGCAGAATGCTCGCAAACTTGACCCTAACAAACTTGCCGCCGTTACCCAGATGCTGAGCAAGGCTTGCGTCGAGCGCAGGGAATGTGAGATCTTCATCTAACGCAAGCGAGATTGGTGCATTGGGGTCAGGTTAATCTGCACCAAGTTGGTGCAAACAAACCTGACCCCATTGCACCAGAGCAAGGAGTGTCCCTGGGTGCCGGCAGAAAAGGAACGTCCCTAAGTGCCGCATAAATACCGTTTATCGGAGAAAAAATACCGTTCGCCGGTCATAATGATTGTTCCGGCTTTGGGCTTGTCTACAATAACCTCAGTGAAAAGAAATGCGGAAGGTTACCGAGTCCCTTGGACGTGGGCCTAACCAAAGTCTTTGATCGCGTGCGTCTCAAGGGGCGCATTCGATTGATTTTGGTTGGGCTATATTTATGAAGGGACATGCCACCATGGGTTTCTTTTCTCGCCTGATGGGCGGTTCGGATGAGCAGACGACTGCGGCTTCCGAGTTCGAAATCCTCGCTCCCGTTTCCGGCGAGCTTGTTCATCTGGAAAATACCAATGACCCTGCTTTTAGCAGCCGTGCCGTGGGCGATGGCGTTGCCGTGGTTCCCCAAGAGGGAACGGTGTGCGCTCCTGTTTCCGGCACCGTCGCGGCGCTGTTTCCGACTGAGCACGCGCTGGGCATCATGTCCGACGACAGCTCTGCTCAGGTGATGCTGCATATCGGAATCGATACTGTTAAGCTTGAGGGCAAGGGCTTCCACGCGCTTGTTGCCCAGGGTGACCATGTCGACGCGGGCCAGCCCCTCGTCGAGGTCGATTTCGACGCGGTCCGCGCCGCCGGCTTCGATCCCACGGTCTTCGTTATCGTGTGCGAGCGCTCGGAGAACTCGACTCTTCGTGAGCATGCTTCCGGCCCTGTTGCTGCTAAAGAGCCTGTCATCTGGCTTTCCGAGTAAATTTTTGTGGTGGGTACCGTGGTTATCAAGCGAGTTTTTAACAACAACGTCGCAATGGTCACTTCGGACGATGGCTCCGAGCTCATCGTCATCGGTCGAGGCCTCTGCTTTGGCCGTCATGCCGGCGATGCCATCGACGAGGCGTCGATCGAAAAGACCTACGCGTTGCAGGAGGGAACTTCTCAGGACTCGCGTACGATTGACCGCTTGGCACATCTTTTGGAGTCCATCCCCACCGTCAACCTCGTGATTGCCGAGGACATTGTTCAGATGCTCCGTCGAGAGCTCAATGTTGATATCAACGACAAGATTCTCATTGCTCTCGCAGACCATATCAGCCTTGCTTTGGAGCGTGAGCGCAAGGGCGTCTCCTGTGAGAATCCGTTGCTGCTCGAGATCCAGCAGTTCTATCGCAAGGAGTATGCACTTGCGGGCCGTGCGCTGCAGATTATCAAGGAGTATATGGGCATCCAGATGAGCGAAGAAGAGCAGGGTTTCATTACCTTGCATATCGTCAACGCCACCATGCCGCAACGCTCCGACCGTTTGATTGTTTCGGTCCAGCTTGTTCGCGACGTGCTCGCGATTGTTTCCGAGCGCTATGCTACGACCCTCGATGACACCTCGTTGCCCTATGAGCGTTTCGTCCGCCACCTGCAGTTTTTCGCACAGCGGGCGCTTGACCCCACGGCCGGGCAAATCAATGGCGACGCGCTGTTCCGAATCGATGAAACGGCGTATCCGTGCGCATTCTCGTGCGCGGACGCCATAGCCGCCCACTTGTCGTCTACCTATAACGTTGTCGTTACCGATGCCGAGAAGAGCTATCTCGCATATCACATTGTTAACCTGCTTGGAGAACCTGGTCTCTAGGCATAACGTGCCCACACATCGATTGATATAAGGCAAGGCTCACGGTCTTGTCCAGGGCACATCTGTCTTAATTTGCGGAAAAGGAAGGGGAGTACCGCTATGACCGCAAAAAAGAAGTTCAATTTCAAAGCGCCGTTGGAGGTGTTCGCGAAGTCGATCGTCCAGCCGATGATGTATCTCTCGGTTGCCGGCATCCTGCTCATTGTGGGCATCATTCTGACCAACAAGACCATTTGCGCTTTGGTCCCCGTACTGGGCTCCGGTCCGTTCCAGCTTGTGGGCGCCGTTGTCTACCAGTCGCTGATGTTTATCATCAACAACCTCTCGATTCTGTTCTGCGTGGGCATCGCCGGCGCCATGGCAAAGAAGAACAAGGGCCATGCTTCGCTGATCGCCCTGATGTCGTTCTTCCTGTTCCTGCAGGCTAACAACATCGTGCTCAACGCCACCGGCTCTCTTGCCGATGCGAGCGGCATGCTCGGCCTTACCGGAACCGGCCAGGCCACCGTTATGGGCATCCAGGTGCTCGATACCGGCGTGTTCGGCGGCATCATTCTCGGTTGCATCACCGGCGCCGTGTTCAACAAGTACTCGAACAAGCAGTTCCCCATTGCCCTTTCGATGTTCTCGGGCGTTCGCTTCCCGTTCCTGATCATGATCATCATTTCCTGGATCATGGGCGCTGGCTTCTGCATCGTTTGGCCTCCGGTTCAGGGTGCCATCTCCTCCGTTGCCGGCATCATTAAGGAGTCGGGCAACATCGGCCTGTTTATCTACGGCATGCTCAACAAACTGCTCGTTCCCACCGGTCTGCACCACCTCATCTACACCCCGTTCCAGTTCTCCGATGTGGGTGGCACCCTTACGCTGGGTGGTCAGGTTATCGCCGGCGCCTATCCCATCCGTGTTGCCGAGATGGCAATGACGGGTCAGCCCTTCTCCGATAGCACCTACTTCAACAGCTACACCTTCAACAATCTGTGGCCCTACATCGGCATCGGCCTCGCCTTTATCGTCACCGCCTACAAGGGGAACAAGGATAAGACCAAGGCCGTTATCATCCCGCTGATCATCACCGCCGTGCTCTCCTGCGTGACCGAGCCCATGGACTTCCTCTTTGTCTTTGCCGCTCCCGTGCTCTTTGTCGTTCACTCGGTTCTTTCCGGCATCTTCCTGGTCCTGCTCAAGGTCCTCTCCGTGCCCGCTTCGACTGCAGGCGGCATCATCAACATCGTGGTCTCCAACCTGGTCCTGGGCGTCGATAAGACCAACTGGCCGGTTATGCTGGTGCTTGGAGTCGTCAACGCCGCGCTGTACTTCTTCCTCTTCACCTTCCTTATCAAGAAGCTCAACCTCCACACGCCTGGCCGCGAGGAGGAGTCCGAGCTCGCCGAGTCCGTTGCCGAGGGCGAGGCCGCCGCGTCTGTCGCAGTGAAGCAGGGCGCCGTTGCCGCGGCTCCCGCAGAGGGCGTCGATGCAGGTATTGCCGACCTGGTCGCAGGTCTTGGCGGCAAGGACAACATCGAGGAGCTCGAGAACTGCTTTACGCGTCTCCGCGTGAACGTTAAGAACCCGGACCTCATCAATGAGGACCTCATCAACCACGTGCCCAACAGCGGCATCAACCGCAACGGCAATAATATCCAGATCATCTTTGGCATGAAGGTCGCCGAGATGCGCGACAAGGTCGAAAACGCAATTGAGAAGGAGCAGTAAACAATGATCATTACTCTGTGTGGTGGCGGATCCACCTTTACCCCCGGCATCGTCAAGTCCATCGCCCTGCGCAAGGACGAGCTCGACGTTGACGAGATTCGTCTGTACGACATCAACGAGGAGCGCCAGCGCAAGGTCGGCGTGCTCGTGGACTGGATTTTGCACGAGGACCTCGGCCTGGACATCAAGCTCACGGTGACCACCGACAAAAAGACGGCTTTTACCGACGCGAGCTTCGTGTTTGCCCAGATGCGCGTGGGCGGCTACGCCATGCGCGAGCAGGACGAGAAGATTCCGCTGCGTCACGGCTGCGTGGGCCAGGAGACTTGCGGTTGCGGCGGCCTTGCCTACGGCATGCGCACCATCTTCCCCATGGTCGAGCTGATCGATGACGTTGAGAAGTACGCCAAGAAGGATTACTGGATTCTCAACTACTCCAACCCTGCTGCCATCGTCTCCGAGGGCTGCCGTGTGCTGCGTCCCAACGCTCGCATCATCAACATCTGCGACATGCCGATCGCGATCATCGACGTGGTTTGCGCCGCGCTCGATATCGACAAGAAGGATGTCGAGTACGATTACTTTGGCCTCAACCACTTTGGTTGGTTCACCTCGATCCGCCACAAGGGCGAGGAGGTGCTCCCGCAGCTGCGCGAGTACATCAAGGAGCACCAGATCCTGCTGCCCGACTCCTACCTCAAGGGCATGGGCTCGCTCATGGCAAAGAAGCCCGAGGAGGCCACCGACGAGCATCCCGAGCAGAACCGTCACACCAAGGGCAGCTGGTACTACGTCTGGAAGGGCGAGTACGAGATTATGGAGTGCTTCCCGGAGTACCTGCCCAACACGTATCTGAACTACTACCTGCAGCAGAAGGAGTTCGTCGAGCATTCCAACCCCGAGCGCACCCGTGCTAACGAGGTTGAGGAGACGCGCGAGAAGAACCTCTTCGACGGCATCGATCACTACGAGAAGACGGGCGAGATCGACGAGAGCACGTTCTATGCGGGCAGCCACGGCGACTGGATTGCCGACCTGGCTATCGCTCTGAAGAACGACACCAAGCAGCGCTTCCTGGTCATTTGCGAGAACAAGGGCGCTATCCCCAACATGCCCTACGACGCTATGGTCGAGCTGCCTGCCTACATTGGCAAGAACGGCCCCGAGGTCATCAGCCGCGACAACATTCCTCTGTTCCAGCAGGGCCTCATGATGCAGCAGCTGAACTCCGAGAAGCTCGTGGTCGAGGCTACGATCGAGGGTTCGTATGAGAAGGCGCTCAAGGCCTTTACGCTGAACAAGACCGTACCTTCGATGAAGGTCGCCAAGGAAGTTCTCGACGACATGATCGAGGCCAACAAGGGTTACTGGCCTGAGCTTAAATAAAAGCAGCAGGGTCGCTGGCCGCATACCATGATCAATGCCCCGTCCACGTGATTGCGTGGGCGGGGCATTGTCATTTGGTAACGCGTTTTATCAAATATGGCATTTATCTGCGGTAATGTTCTTTTTCACCGCCGAGGGTGACATTTCATACCGCCTGCCGAACTGCGTGGAGGCCTAACAACTTTATAGGTCAGTGTTGTGCGTGTAGCAATTTCGCCCGGCCTCGCCTCCGGGCTGCCGCATGAGAGGGGATCTTATGGCACGACTGCACGTAATGGAACGCAGCCACGCTCAGGCCGTCATGGACGACCTGCACGATGCACTCGGACGTCGTCTGGCGGTGAGTTCGCTCGCCCCGTGCCCCGTCGAGTTTACGGCGGCGCTCGTCAACCTGTGCTCCACCCAGAGCTGCGGCAAGTGCACGCCCTGCCGCGTGGGCCTGAGCGCACTGAGCGACCTGCTCGCCGATGCGCTCGAAGGCCGCGCCGACGAGTCCACGCTCAACCTGATTGAGCGCACGGCCCGCACCATCTACCTTTCGAGCGACTGCGCCATCGGCTACGAAGCTGGCGCCATGGCACTCACGGCCATTCGTGGCTTCCACGACGATTTTGAGCACCACATTCGCGAGCACTCCTGTGGCTTTGACCGCGAGGCCCGCGTCCCGTGCGTCTCGGGCTGCCCGGCGCACGTCGACATTCCCGGGTACATTTCGCTTGTCGAGGCCGGCCGCTATGCCGATGCCGTCAAGGTCATCCGCAAGAACAATCCGCTGCCGCTTGTTTGCGGCCTGGTGTGCGAGCATCCCTGCGAGATGCACTGCCGTCGCGGCATGGTCGACGATCCCATGAACATCCTCGCCCTTAAGCGTTTTGCCGTTGAGCACAGTGACCTCAACGATTACAAGCCCAGCGTGGCTGACAACACCGGCAAGCGCATCGCCGTGATTGGCGGCGGCCCGGCTGGCCTTTCCTGCGCCTACTACCTGGCCGTGATGGGCCATAAGGTGACGATCTTTGAGCAGCGCCACCACCTGGGCGGCATGCTGCGCTATGGCATTCCCAGCTACCGTCTGCCGCGCGAGCGCCTGCAGGCCGAGATCGACTGGATTTTGAGCGCCGGCATCGACGTGGAACTCGACCACTCCGTCAATGGCGAGGAACTTGCCCGCCTGCGCGACGAGTCCGATGCCGTCTACCTGGCCATTGGTGCCCACAGTGATAAGAAGCTCGGCCTTCCGGGCGAAGAGGCGCTCGGTGTGGAGTCGGCCGTCAAGATGCTGCGCGCCATCGGCGACGACGAGCTGCCCGACCTGAGCGGCCAGCGCGTGTGCGTCATCGGCGGCGGCAACGTGGCCATGGACGTGGCTCGCTCTGCCGTGCGTTGCGGCGCCGAAAAAGTAAGCATCGTCTACCGCCGTCGCATCTGCGACATGACGGCGCAGGATGCCGAGATTGCCGGCGCCCAGGCCGAGGGCTGCGAGGTTCTTGAGCTCACCGCACCGCTCGCTATCGAGATGGGCGAGGAAGGTCGCGTGAGCGGTCTGCGCGTGCAGCCGCAGATTATCGGCGAGCCCCGTCGTGGGCGTCCGGCCCCGCGTGCCGCCGCCACACCCGAGCGCGTCATTCCCTGCGAGCGCGTGTTTGTGGCCATCGGCCAGGACATCGACTCCAAGCCGTTTGAGGACATGGGCATCGCCTGCAGGTGGGGCTGCGTGGTCACCGATTCGGATGGCGCCGTGCCCAACTTCGATGGCCTCTTTAGCGGCGGCGACTGCCAGACCGGTCCCGCCACCGTCATCCGGGCCATCAACGCCGGCCGCGTTGCTTCGGCAAATATCGATCGCTATCTGGGCTTTGACCACAAGATCAAGCTCGACGTTGAGCTGCCGACCGTGCAGTTTAAGGGCAAGCACGAGTGCGGCCGCTGCGAGCTGGGCGAGCGCGAGGCCGGCGAGCGCATCCACGATTGGAATCTGGTCGAGCAGGGCCTTACCGAGGAGGAGGCACGCCAGGAGGCAAGCCGCTGCCTGCGTTGCGACCACTTTGGCTTTGGCGCGTTCCGCGGAGGGAGAAACCTGGAATGGTAGGGCTCAACAAAACCACTGTCAGCGACAACACCGAAAGCGGAGCACTCAACATGGTCAAGCTCACTATCGATAATTGCGAGGTCGTGGTGCCCGAGCACACCACGATCCTGGACGCGGCCAAGTCCGTCGGCATCCAGATTCCCACCCTGTGCTACCTACGCGATCTAAACGAGATTGGCGGTTGCCGCGTGTGCGTGGTCGAGGTTGAGGGCTGCGACCAGCTGGTTGCCGCCTGCAACAACTACGTGCTCGACGGCATGGTGGTCCACACCAACAGCCCCAAAGCCCGCGAGGCGCGTCGCACCAACGTGCAACTGCTGCTGTCCCAGCACGACTCGCGCTGCACGAGCTGCGTGCGCAGTGGTAACTGCAACCTGCAGACCATCGCCAACGACCTGGGCATCTTCTATCTGCCGTACGAGCAGCATCTGGCGCGCGAGAGCTGGGACTTCGATTTCCCCATCATTCGCGATAACGACAAGTGCATTAAATGCATGCGCTGCATCAAGGTGTGCGAGAGCGTGCAGGGCTTAGGGATTTGGGACCTGACCAACCGCGCCACGCATACCGCCGTGGGCACCCGCGGGCGTGCGCCGATCGGCAAGACCGATTGCGTCGCGTGCGGCCAGTGCATCACGCATTGCCCGACGGGTGCCCTGCGCGAGCGTGACGATACCGAGACCGTGTTCGACGCCATCGCCGATCCCGACAAGATCGTGCTGGTGCAGATTGCGCCGGCCGTGCGTAGCGCCTGGGGAGAGGAACTCGGCATATCTCGCGAGGAGGCCACCGTTGAGCGCTTGGCCTGTGCGCTGCGCCGCGTTGGCTTTGAGTACGTGTTCGACACCGATTTCTCGGCCGACCTCACCATTATGGAGGAGGGCTCCGAGCTGCTCGAGCGCCTGGGTAAGGCCGCCAAGGGCGAGGGCGACAGCCGTGGCTGGCCCATGTTCACGAGCTGCTGCCCGGGCTGGGTGCGCTTTGTGAAGGCGCGTTACCCCGAGTTTGTCGACAGCCTGTCTACGTCAAAGTCGCCGCAGCAGATGTTTGGCGCCATCGCCAAGACCTACTACGCCAAGGTGCTGGGCGTGGAGCCCGAGCGTCTGTTTGTGGTGTCCGTGATGCCGTGCACGGCCAAGAAGGCCGAGTGCGCGCTGCCGAGCATGGTGGGCGAGGACGGCACGCCCGATGTGGACGTTGCGCTGACGGTGCGCGAGATGGTACGTATGATCCGCGCGAACCACGTGAGCGTCGACACGCTGGTTGAGGAGCCGCTCGACACGCCGCTGGGCTTTGGCACGGGCGCAGGTGTGATCTTTGGCGCCACGGGCGGCGTGATGGAGGCTGCCGTGCGCTCGGCCTATTACCTGGTGACGGGCAAGAACCCCGACGCCGACTTCTTTACCGATGTGCGCGGCCTGGACGGCTGGAAGGAGGCCGTGGCCGGTATCGATGGCACCAAGGTGCGCGTCGCCGTGGCGCACGGGCTAGGCAACGCCGCCCGTCTGCTCGACGCGATTCGCGACGGCCGCGTGAGCTATGACTTCGTTGAGGTCATGGCATGCCCGGGCGGCTGCGTCGGTGGCGGCGGTCAGCCCATCCACGACGGCTGCGAGCTGGCAGCCGAGCGCGGTCAGGTGCTGTGGGGTCTGGATGCCGCTGCGGACATTCGCTTCTCGCACGAGAATCCCGATGTCCAGGCGTGCTACCGCGAGTTCTTGGGCGAGCCGCTCTCGCCGCTGGCCGAGGAGCTGCTGCATACCGACCATCACGCATGGACGATGCCTAACGAGGGGACGTGCTAGCGATGCGCGCGTTTGATGTTGAGATGTCGCGCCGGGGGTTTGCCTCGGCGCTCGCCGCGGGCGCCCTGTCGCTTGCGCTCGCGGGCTGTGGCGGCGGGGCTGCCGGTGCCGGGTCCGCCGCGGGCTCGGCTGCCGGGTCTGCCGCTGACGGTGCCGCTGCCGAGCCGGTCGAGGTGCACGTCGCCTCGCTCAAGGGGCCGACCTCGATCGGTCTGGTGCAGTTTATGGACCAGGCTGCCGATGGCGAGACGGACAATGAGTTCGACTTTGCGATCAACACCGCCGCCGATGAGATTGTGCCCAAGGTCATTCAGGGCGATATCGACATTGCCCTGGTGCCCGCCAACGTGGCGAGCGTGCTTTATAACAAGACCGAGGGCGCGGTGCAGGTCATCGACATCAACACGCTGGGCGTGCTGAACGTGGTGACGGGCGACGCGAGTGTGACCTCGTTTGGCGATCTGGCGGGCCATACCGTCTATATGACGGGCAAGGGTACCACGCCGGAGTACGTCATGAACTACCTGTTGGAGCGCGCGGGCCTGACCGGCCAGGTGGCGCTCGAGTTTAAGAGCGAGCCCACCGAGGTGCTGTCGGCCCTGCTTGCCGACCCGTCCGCCGTGGGCGTGCTGCCGGAGCCGTTCAAGACCGCTGCCATCGCCAAGAGCGAAGGCAGGCTGTCGGCTCCGGTAAGCCTGACCGATGTGTGGGACGAGTTGGCAGGTGACACGGGTTCGCGCCTGCTGACGGGCGTGACCGTGGTGCGCCGCGCGTTTGCCGAGGAACATCCCGAGGCCGTGGCGGAGTTCTTGAGCTGCCATGCGGCGAGCGTTAAGGCTGTCAATGCGGCGCCGGCAGACTGGGCGCAGGCCGTGGTCGATGCCGGCATCGTGGACAACGCCAAGATCGCCGAAAAGGCGATTCCCGGGTGCATGCTTGTGTGCCAGACGGGCAAGGATATGAAGGCGGCGCTTGGCGGGTATCTGCGGGTGCTGTCCGACGCGGACGCGAGTGCCGTGGGCGGCAAGCTCCCGGCTGATGATTTCTACTACATGGAGTAGCCCGTGCGTGCGTTTGCTCGACACATGACAGAGCGTATGAAGGCGGTGGCGGCAGCAGGTGCCGTCGCCGCCTTTTGGCTTGCCGCGTGGGTCTTCGCGGCGGCGCTGGTGGCGCAGCCACTGATCTTGCCGGGGCCGGGTGCTGTTGCCTTGGCGCTGCTGCGCCTGGTGTGCGATGGCGGTACCTGGGCGATTTTGGTGGGCTCGGGCGCGCGGATACTGGGCGGGCTGGCGCTTGCCGCGGTGTGTGGTGGCGTGCTTGCCGGGATTTCGTCACGGTTGCGGGCGTTTGCGCGCCTGGTGGCTCCGGCACTTTCGTTTGTTAAGGCGACGCCGGTTGCCTGCGTGGTGGTCCTGCTGCTTATTTGGTTGGGATCGGCGCGCGTGAGCATCGCCGCGGTCTTTTTGATGGCGCTGCCGGGCGTGTATTTTTCGCTGGCCGAGGGCTTGGCACAGGTGAATAAACCGCTGGAGCAGATGTTCCGTCTGCATGGCGTGCGCGGCTGGCGCCTGTTTTGCGCCCATACCTGGCGCGAAGTCCTGCCGTTTGTGCTTTCGTGCGCCCGCGCCGTGATCGGCATGAGCTGGAAGGCCGGCGTGGCAGCCGAGCTGATCGGCATGGCGGTGGGCACCGTGGGCGAGCGCATCTATCAGGCAAAGCTTTTGATTGAGACGGCTGATTTGCTGGCGTGGACCGTGCTGGTCGTTGCCGCCTCGTGGGCGTGTGAGCGCGTGCTGGTGTGGCTGCTGCGGGTTTCGGGACCCGTGGCGTGGCGCGCGGCCGTGCGGGCGCATGGGCATGGACTGCGCGGGCGTGCGGGGGCTGCGAGCGATGGCGCCGCAGCGGAGCTTGCGCTTGCCGTGGGCGATCGTGCGCCCTGGGCGCCGGCGCTGGATGGTCTGGTGCTCAACGTGCCTGCGGGTGGGCGTATCTGCGTGATGGGCGCTTCGGGCATGGGCAAGTCGACGCTGCTTTCGTTGGCAGCGGGGGAGTGCGCGCCGTGCTCGATGGTGTTTCAGGATGCACGCTTGGTAGAGGGCAGCTCGGCTTTGGATAACGTGCTGGTGTGTGCCGATGCGCGCGTGGATGCTTCGAACGCTACGACCTTGCTGCGCCGGTTGGTGCCGGGAATCGACGTGCATGCTCGCGCGGCCGAGCTTTCGGGCGGGCAGCGCCGTCGTGTCGAGATCACTCGAGCCCTGCTGTGTGGCGGCTGTGCCGTCATTCTGGATGAGCCCTTTACCGGCCTGGACGCCGCCGCGCGCGATGCGACGGCCGAGGCCGTGCTAGACCTGCTCGACGGTCGCACGCTCTTGCTCGCCACGCACGATGTCGTCGACGTTCAGGCCCTCGATATCTCGGACATCATCACGCTCTAAATACTAACTGAGCAACAAAATGATTCGTTTTCCTCCGTCCCCATGGGGTCGGGTGTGGTATTCTATCTGCGGGGTAATACTTAGGAATACAAAGTAATACCAACGCCGCAGAAACAAACTCCGGATGCGGGCCAATCGGGTTGCCTTCACAGCCCGTCGCCCAGCCGCGTGGCCCGCATCTATCCGCACTACCGTCGTTTCAAAAAGGAAGCGCCATGGCAGAACACATGACCCCCGTAGTCGCGAAGGTCTTGCCCGAGGAGAAGGCAGCCTTCGCGGCGGCAACCCAGCTCGTGGGCACCACGCCGTCCAACGCCATCCGCATGTTTATCGCCGCGTTCAATCGCTGCGGCACCTTCCCGTTCGACATCTCGCCCAGCGGGGCCTTTGGCAAAGAGTGTCCCCAACAGCTAGTCGTTGAAGAACGTCCCCAATGACTAGTCGTCGGGAGGAGGTTGGCATGCTCAATGCGATGATTTGGGCGCTTGCCTGTTTTGGCGTCGTCGCTGCCGATATTGCCCTGAGCGTCGTTTTGTTTTCCGCCCTTGGCGTCGCATCGGTGTTCATGGGTTTTTCGATCGATGACCTCGACATTCAATTGCTTCAGGCCGTCGCGCAGACAGCATCGTTTTTGATGGCGCTGCTGTGGTGGCGTTATCTGTGGCCGCGTTCGTTTATGGCACGCCGGCAAAGCGAGCACCCGCTCGGCGGGGGAGCGCGTGGGGCGTGGAAACGCATCGCCTGCGTTATCGTGATCGGCCTGGCCCTGCAGGTGGTTGTTGGCTACGTGACCGACGCCGCGCTGTCGTTGTTGCCCGATGCCGCGGCCGACTACAGCGAGCTTGCCGAGGAAACAGGCATGGGCGACACCAGCTATCTCGCCGTCCTGACCACGGTGCTCGGCGCCCCGTTTTGTGAAGAGCTGCTGGTGCGCGGCATTATTTTTGAGTTTTCGCTCCGAGCGTTTAATCCGCAGTGCCGCCCACTTTGGAAGCGCCGGCGTCGTGCGAGCGCGCAGGATGGCGCCATGGTGCCTTGGGCGGCCCCAAGCACGTGGGGTATCGCCGCGGCAATCGTGCTGCAGGCGGCCATCTTTGGCTTTATGCATATGAACTGGGTGCAGGGCTGCTATGCGGGCGCTGCCGGCCTCATTTTTGGCTGGGTGCTCGTGACGACCGGAAAGCTCCGCTACACGATTCTGCTGCACTTTGCCTTTAATGCCGGGTCGTATCTCATGACGTTGCTCTGGTTTGTGAACACGCCGCTCGATGTGGCAATTACGGTCGCTATCGCCGGCGTCATCCTCGTTGAGGCAATGCGTTCGCTGCGCCACGCGTGTGGGGTGGATGCAGCGAACGCACCGCTGCCCTAGTTGCGGCGTCCGCCTCCGTTGGCGCCCTGACGCCCCTGGGCTGCGCGATTGCGACCGGCAGTGTTCTGTGCGCGCGACATGCCGCTGTGCCCCTTGCTACCCTTGCCGGCGCCACCGTGCGGCTTGCCGCCCTTCTTGCCGGTTCCATGCCCGCCGTTGGCAGATGTCTCGCCCGGGCGCGGCGGCACGGGACGAATCAGGCAATGCTTGGTGTAGCCAATCAGATCGCGGCGGCCGGCTTTTTCCAGCGCCTCGCGCACGAGCTTGTAGTTCTCGGGCTTGCGATACTGGATGAGCGCACGTTGCATGGCCTTCTCGTGCGGGTCGCGCGCCACATAGATCGGCTGCATGGTGCGCGGGTCCACGCCGGTGTAGTACATGCACGTCGACATGGTGGACGGCGTGGGGTAGAAGTCCTGCACCTGCTCGGGCATGTAGCCCATGTCGCGCACGGCCTCGGCGAGGTCCACGGCTTCCTTCATCGTCGAGCCGGGATGGCTCGATATCAGATACGGCACCACATACTGCTTGAGTCCGTATTCGCGGTTCAAGCGTTCAAATTTACGACAGAACGCATCGTAGACGGCGCGGCTCGGCTTGCCCATCACGGAGAGCACCGCGTCGCTCACATGCTCGGGCGCCACGCGTAGCTGGCCCGAGACATGGTGCTCCAGCAGCTCGCGCAAAAACTCGTCCGAGGCATCGGCCATAGTGTAGTCAAAACGGATGCCGCTGCGGACGAAGACCTTTTTGACGCCCGGCAGCTGGCGCAGGTCGCGTAGCAGCTGCGTGTAGCCGCTCTCGTCGACCACCATGTTCTTGCACACGTTCGGCCACAGGCAGCGCTTGTTCTTGCACACGCCGTGTTTGAGCTGCTTGTCGCAGGCCGGGCGGCTAAAGTTTGCCGTCGGTCCGCCCACGTCGTTGATGTAGCCCTTAAACTCGGGATCGCGCGTGAGCAGCTCGGCCTCGCGCATGATCGAGTCGTGGCTGCGCATCTGCAACACGCGGCCCTGGTGGAAGGTGAGCGCGCAAAACGAGCACTCGCCAAAACAGCCGCGGTTGGAGCTAATGGAAAACTTGATCTCGGCAAAGGCCGGCACGCCGCCTGCCGCGTCGTAGTCGGGATGCCAATCGCGTGCGTAGGGGAGTTCGGCAACTTCGTCCATCTCGTCGGTGGTGAGTGTTGCCGACGGCGGGTTCTGCACCACGTACACGCTGTTGGGATATGGCTCTACCAAGCGATGGCCGGTGATAGGGTCCATATTTTGCTGCTGCACGTTAAAGCTGCGGGCGTAGTTGAGCTTGTCGGCGGTAAGGTCGTCCCAGCTGGGCAGCAGGTCGTAGTCGTAGACCTCGTCGAGCGAACCCGTGCGGTAAACGGTGCCGTTGATATAGGTGATCTGATCGACGGGCAGCCCCGCGTCGAGCGCGTCGGCGATCTCGACGATTGCGTGCTCGCCCATGCCGTAGATGAGGATGTCGGCGCCCGAGTCGAGCAGCACCGAGCGCTTGAGCTTGTCCTGCCAGTAGTCGTAGTGGGCCAGGCGGCGCAGGCTTGCCTCGATGCCGCCGATGATGATGGGGGCGTCCTTGAACGTCTGGCGGATGAGATTGCCGTAGACCGTGACGGCACGGTTGGGGCGGTGACCTTCCTCGCCGCCGGGGGTATAGGCGTCGGTGTGGCGGCGGTGCTTGGTCACCGAATAGTGGTTGACCATGGAGTCCATGTTGCCGGCACTGACGAGAAACCCCAGGCGCGGCTCGCCGAGCGCAGTGATGCTGGCGGGGTCGGTCCAGTCGGGCTGGCAGATGATGCCCACTTTGTAACCGTGCGCGTCGAGTACGCGGCTGATGATAGCCATGCCAAAGCTCGGATGGTCCACGTAGGCATCACCGCAGATATAGACGAAGTCGCACTGGTCCCAGCCGCGCGCATCCATGTCGGCGCGGCTGACGGGGAGGAACTTATCGCGGCCCGGGCGCCAGGGACGGGCGGGCGCTGCCGGGGTATGAGTGGCGTGGCCGCTCTGGGCCTTGCCACCACGCTTTTGCTGCTGGCCGCGCTGGGCATGCTTGCCGTGCTGGTTGTGCTGAGCGTCCTGGGGCTTTTTTGCCACGATTCCTCCCGTTGTTAGTATGCTGCACGTAATTGTAACCAGTCTTTTTGGGACGGCGCTAAAAAGACTGGTGGAGTACATGGGCTGGCGGATCGGCGTGTCGGTGCGGGTGTCGGCGCCGCGCCCGCTGTTTGTTTCCAGACTGTGTATCTGCGCGTTGGAGAACCCGTCTCGCGCCCATGCCATGTTGTCAATGGGTTACAGTATGAACGGCGGCTATGTTTCCGCCAACGCACGAGAGAGTCGTCAACAAGGAGGATGCACGACGATGCAGCGTGCCAAACAGATTTCGGAGTCTATTGAGCTGGGCATCATCTTGGCGCTCGCCGGTGGCTTTATGGACGTTTATTCGTACATTGGGCGCGACCATGTTTTCGCCAACGCGCAGACGGGCAACATCCTGCTCGTGGGCGTGAGCATCTCGGAGGGCAATTGGGCACTTGCGGGGCGCTACTTCTTCCCTGTGGTTTCGTTTGCTGTGGGCATTATGCTTGCCGACCTGGTACACGAGCGTTTTGGCAGCGTGATCCACTGGCGTCAGGTGACGGTGTTCTTTGAAGCCGTCATCTTACTGGGCGTGAGCTTTATCCCGGGCGGCAATTTCAACCTGCTCGCCAACTGCCTCACCTCGTTTGCCTGCGGCATGCAGGTCGAGAGCTTCCGTAAGATCCACGGTCACGGCATCGCTACGACCATGTGCATCGGCAACTTGCGCAACGCGCTGCAAAACGTGGACGATTACATCATCACCCACAGGCGCGGCTTTTTGGAAAACGGCCTGCTGTACTTTGGCGTGATCTTTACCTTTGTGTTTGGCGCCGTGTTGGGCAACTGGTGTATTGAGCGCATGGGCCTGCACGCCATCGTCGTGGCGAGCTTGCTGCTGTTTGTCGCGTTTGCCATCATGTTCATCGACCGCGAGCGCGACTTGCGCTTACGCTGGAAGGTTGCGGCCGAGGCTTGGAAAGAGGGCTGCCGAAAGTAACCGAATGCGGCAAAGGGGTTGTCCCTTTGCCGCAATATTTTTCATCATCTGTTGAAACGCTTTAACACTTTTGACGTTCTCACGCGTTTTTTTGTTTCAAAAGCGTTAGGATGGGACTTATAGCGCGGGGCGTAATGGATGCCCCGCACACGATGGGAGGCTATCAATGGCTAATCGTTTCGTTCTCAATACCATCTCTTATCATGGTTCCGGCGCCATCAAGGAGATCCCCGGCGAGCTCCAGCGTCGCGGCTACAAGAAGATCTTCGTCTGCTCCGACCCCGATCTGGTCAAGTTTGGCGTTACCGCTAAGGTGACCGACGAGCTCGACGCTGCCGGCATCGCTTGGAGCCTCTACTCCGAGATTAAGCCCAACCCCACTATCCAGAACGTCAAGGACGGCGTCGAGGCCTTCAAGGCCGCCGAGGCTGACGCTATCGTGACCATCGGTGGCGGCTCCTCCATGGACACTGCTAAGGCCATCGGCATCATCATCAACAACCCCGAGTTCGCCGATGTCCGCAGCCTCGAGGGCGTTGCTCCCACTAAGAACCACGCCGTGTTCACCATCGCTGTGCCGACGACCGCCGGTACCGCCGCCGAGGTGACCATCAACTACGTCATCACCGACCCCGAGAAGGTCCGCAAGTTCGTGTGCGTCGACACCAACGACGCCCCCGAGGTCGCCGTCGTCGATCCCGACATGATGGCCTCCATGCCCGCCGGCCTGACCGCTTCCACTGGCATGGACGCACTGACCCACGCCATCGAGGGCTACACCACCAAGGGCGCCTGGGAGCTTTCCGACATGTTCCACTTTGAGGCCATTAAGCTGATCAGCGAGAACCTGCGCGACTCCGTCGCCGAGGCCAAGTCCGGCCAGCCCGGCTCCGGCCGTGAGGGCATGGCCCTTGGCCAGTATGTCGCCGGCATGGGCTTCTCCAACGTTGGCCTGGGCATCGACCACGCAATGGCTCACACCCTGTCTGCTCACTACGACACCCCGCACGGCGTCGCTTGCGCCATGCTGCTGCCGATCGCCATGGAGTTCAACAAGCCGGTTTGCGCTGAGCGCCTGGCCAAGGTTGCCGTCGCCATGGGTGTTGACACCACGGGCATGAGCACCGACGAGGCTGCCGACGCCGCTATCGCCGCCGTCAAGCAGCTTTCCGCCGACGTGAATATCCCGCACGTCTGCGAGGCCATGAAGGCTGACGAGATCGAGGTCCTGGCCAAGGACGCCATGGCCGACGCTTGCTTCCCGGGTAACCCGCGCGAGGCAACGCTCGACGACGTCATCGAGCTCTTCAAGAAGATCTGCCCGGCTGCCTAGCCCAGTTTGGTGGTCCTTCGCCCGTAGGTGTATGGTCTTTTGACGTGCCGC